>JAOACR010000009.1:0-300000 GCA_026417735.1 Kiritimatiellia bacterium | reverse complement strand
CGCCAACTACCTGCTGGTGCACGCGGACCTGGTGCGTGCGGCGCGGGAGCGAGGGCTGGCGGTGACGCCCTCCCGTGCGGCGGCTGCTTCCAGTCTGCTGGCCTGGTCGCTGGAGCTGACGGATGTCCTTGCGCTGCGCTGGGACCTGCCGCCAGAGCGGTTTTTGAACCCGGATCATCCCGCACTGCCGGAGCTTTCGCTGGATGTCGCGCCGCATCATCGGGCCAGCCTGATGGCGTTGGTCCGCGAGCGCTACGGTGAGGACTGTGTTGTGCATGCGGGCACCCGTGTTGTGTTCGGCGCGCGCTCCGCGGTCCGCGAGGTCGCCCGGGTGCTGGGCGTGCCAGCGGACCAAGTGGAAGAACTGATCGCGATACTGGGCGACACTGTTCGATCCGAGCCGCGGTTAGATCGGGCCGACGTTCGGGACCGGCTTTTGGCGAGGGCCGGCCGATGGTCCGAGCTGGTTCATTTTGCGGCGATGTTCGAAGGCCTCCCCCGCACATGGGCGGCCCATCCGACCGCGCTGGTGCTGGCGGACTCCCCGGTTGGCTCGATCGTGCCCCTCTACCGCACTGCCGATGGCGATGCGGTGACCCAGTTTGAGGTTCGCGATCTGCCGCGTTTTGGATTGGTGCGCACTGATGTGCCGGCGAGCCGTACCGCGGCGCTGCTGGGCGAGGCCGGCGCTGCGCTTCGCGCCAGCTCGCCGGAGCAAGCGGGCGCATTCGAGCGGGTGGATGGTCGCGAGGTGGACGTCGCGCAGCTGATCCGGCGGGGCGACGTCGCGGGGATCCCAGGGCTGGAGCTGCCGGCGGTCGCAGAACGGTGCCGAAAATGGGGTGCCCGCCGCGTGGAGGACCTGGCTCCCTGGCTGGCGATCCTGGCGGCGGAGTCTTCGGCGCTGGCCGCGGAGCTGGAGGCGGCACTCGAGGGACGCCGTCCGCCAGAACGGGTCGACGCCTCGGTGCAACCGCTCCTGGCTCCAACGGGCGGAATGCTGCTGTACGAGGAGCAGGCGGTGCAAGTGCTCCAGCGGCTGGCGCGCCTGCCACCCGAGTTTGCGGACCTCGCGCGCCGGGCAGAGTCTGCTCGCGACGAGGAACTCCGGCGGCGGGTGTGGAAACAGGTTCGGAATGGCGCACGTGGGCGGGGTCTGCCGGACAGGGAAATCGAGGCGGTGTGGGCGGCGGTGTTGGACTGTTTCCACCGGCGCGTGTCGCTGGCTCGGGGTGCGGTTCTCGCGACCCATGCTTGGCGGGCCGCCTGGCTGAAGGCGCGCGAACCGCTGGTGTTCTATGCCGCCGCGCTGGCGGCGGAGGCGGGCGACCCGGAGCGGGCACGGCCGCTGCTGCGGGAGGTGATCGCGCGCGGCGTTCCGCTGCTCGGACCGGATGCGAATGAAAGTATGGTCACTCCACGCGCGACCGCGGGCGCGATTCGGCTGGGGTGGATTTCCATCCGTGGTGTCCGGCCGGAAGCGGCCGCGATGTGGGTCGCCGAACGTGAACAACGGGGGCCGTTCCGCGACCTTGCGGATTTCGCGCAGCGGCTGGCCGGGGTCGCCCTCGGTCGCAACACGCTGGCCCACCTGGTGCGCGCGGGAGCGTTTGACTCATTCGGCGCTCCTCGCGCGCAGCTGCTCGCGGAACTCGACGCGATCTGGACGGCCGCGAGTGCCGCGCGTGATGTTCGACACGGCCAGACATTGTTGTTCAACGAGACCTGCGCCACTGGATCGCCCCCTTCGCTCACCGACGTTTTGGCCGACCGGTGGGCCGCGGAGCGGGAGTTGCTGGGGGTCGTCATCTCGCCACATCCGCTGCGGCCGTGGGAGTGGTGGCTGCGAACCGCGGTGCCGGCTCAGGGAGAGTCGGACGGGATGAGCCTCGCCACAGGGGTGCCGCTCCGCGTTGCGGACGAGCTCGCCCCGGGCGTGACACTGGACATGTTCGACGGGGTCGAGCAAATCGGCATTCCGCCCGGATGGCTGCCCACCACCGCATGGCCGGCCGAGCCCGTCGTGGTGCCCGTGCGGCGCGAACGAGGTGGGCTGACTGCCGTCGGCAGATGGTGGCCGCTGGAGGCGGCGGTGCGACGGGTGGTCGAAGTGTGCGTGAGCGTGCCGGCCGGTGGTGAGGGGTCGCTGCTCCACGAACTTGTGGCTGCTGCGCGGGCGCATCCAGGACCGACGCCGCTGCGGCTGCTCGGTGCGCCGCTTCGATCCGCTCGGCCGCCGCCGGTGGGTGTCGGCGCCTCGCTGGTGCGGGCGTTGGAGCGATGTGCGGGACCTCGGAGTGTGCGGCTGGTGGTTGATTTGTCGGAACGGCGTACCTAGAGTTGGGCTCCAGAATGATCCGCGGTTTGTCTTTGCCATCCCCGGCGGGGCGGTCGGTGCGCTGCGTCTTCCTCTGTGCGGTGGCGGTCCTCTGGCTCGGGGGGCGGGTGGCGAGCCCGCAGGACACGTACAAAGAAACGCGCGCGGCGGCGGCGGCCGCGCTCGCGCGGGGTGCCTACGAGGACGCGATTCCTCCTCTGCGCCAATTGGTCGAATGGTTTGGCGACACCGATCAGCCGAGCATGCGCGCGGAGATGGAGGACGTTTTTTACCATCTCGGACTCTGTCATATGTTCCTGGCGCAGTTCGCCGAATGCCGCAACGTGTTTGACACATACCTGAAGAAGTTCCCGTACGGCGCGAACGCCCATCTGGTCGCGATCTTCATCGCTGACACATGGCGGTACGAGGGCCGATTTGCGGAGGCGCTCGGAGCCTATCAGAAGGCGTTGAAGACCTACGAATACTCGCTCGACTTGCGCATTGACATTTTCGTCTCGATGGCTCGCTGCCACCTCGCCGAAGAGAAGTGGGAGCCGGCGGAGCCGCTGCTGCTCGAAGTCTACCGCACCGCGCCCGATCTCTACCGCCGCAACTGGGCGGCCGCGATGCTGGCGACCTCCTACCTCAAGGACGGTGCGGTGGACAAAGTGTATCCAATGGTGCCGCTGCTGCTGCAGCGCGGCTCGTTCGCGTCGCGCAGCGTCGCGTTGAACATGGCCGCGCTCGAGGCGGGCGACGAGCTCTTCGCGGACGACAAGTACCGCGATGCGCTCTGGATCTACCGGCTCGTCTATCCGCACGACCTGCTGCGACTCAATGCGCAGGAACAGCTGGAGCTCTGGCGGTTGCGCGTGCGCCGGCTGCAGCGCCATCTCGGACTTGCCCGCGAGCTGTTGCGCGCGCAGGAGACCGTCGCGGAAATCGAGGCCGAGCTGGAGGCGATCGAGAAGATCCCGAACTACGATGTGGAGCTGATGTTCCGCATCGCGCGTAGTTACATGGAGACGCGGCGACTACGGGAGGCGTCGGACCTATTCTACCACCTGCATCTCGACGCGCCCGCGGACAAACAGGAGGAATGCCTCTACCTCTCGTTTCTGTGTGCGGTGCGGGTGCGCCCGCCAGACCGGTGTCTCTCGCGCGGCCACGAGTATCTGGATCGGTATCCCGGCGGGCCCCACTACGACGCGGTCTCGCTGATGGTCGGCCAGGTGTATGCAAACGAACAGAACTGGCCGAAGGTGCTGCAGGTGCTCGGCCGGGCGCTCGAGGTCAGCCCGAAACACGAAGACATCGCGGAGGTGCTGTTCCTGCTGGGGTACGCGTCGTTCATGGAGGAGAAGCTGGCCGATGCGCAGGCGCACTTTGGGCGGATCCTGCGCGAATTTCCGGGCAGCGAGCGCGAGGTCGACGCGCTCTACTGGCTGGGCATGTCGTTCCTTTTCGATCGCAAGTACGAGGAGGCGCGCCCGAACTTCGATCGGTTGCTGCAGGATTTTGCCGCCTCGATGTACGCGGAGGACGCACTGTTCCGTTCCGCGACCTGTGACTATGCGCTGGCGGCCTATGAGCCGGCGGAGCGCAAGCTGCTGCGCTTTCTGGATCAATATCCGGGGAGCAAGCTGCTGGGCGAGGCGCACGTGCTGCTCGGCGACATCTCCGGTGCGCTTGGCGAGCTGGAGGAGGCGGTCCGCCGCTACACGAAGGGGATGGAGTCCGAGAACCTCAACATCGAGCTCTACAACCACGCCGCCTTCCGCACTGGCGAGATGTTGCGGGAGCTCAAGCGCTACGACGATGCGATCCGCCACTTCGAGGCGTACATCGCGCGCGCGCGACCCGAATCGAACGTGCCGCTGGCGATCTATTGGATGGGGGAGTGCTACTGGGACAAGGGAGAGCCCGAACGCACGTTGGCGCTCTTCCTGGACGCGGTGGCGCGCTACGGCGGTGACCGTTCAGAGCTGGGCGTGGACCTGATCCTGGAGAAGTTCGTGGACCGCAGCCGCGCGGCGGGCCGCCCGCATGGCGAGGAAGCCTGGGCCCGGTTGCGCGACATGCTGAAGCGTGCGCTTGAGGAACGTCAGTACACGCTTGCCTTGCGGCTCGAACGCGTGCTGATGTACGACGCCGGCACGTCCGATGCGGAGAAGGCCGCGATGGCGAAGTTCATGCTTCGCGAAGAGAACCTGCGGTTCGCGAGCGCCGGCGTGCTCGAGTGGATCGTGGACGCCGCCTCCGCCGCGAACCAGCCGAAGCTCGCGCGCGCCGCGGCGGAGGCGCTGATCCGCGACTTCACGGAAACCGACTACGCGCTGGCCGCGCGCCGGCTGATCGCCGAGCAGGCGGTCGCGGAGGGCGATCTGGAACTGGCGATTGTGCAGTACAACATCATCCGTGAGGTGTACGCGACCAGTGACGCGGCCGCGGACGCTCTGATGAGGCTCGGCCGCCTGTATGCGCAGACGGGGCAGTACGACCTCGCCGACGCGGCCTATCGCGACCTGCTCGGCGCGAAGGAGTGGAAGGACCGCTGGCCCGAGGCGCTCTATGCGCGCGGCCAGCTGTGGATGGCGCGCCGCAAGTTCGAGGAGGCTTCCGCGTATTTCGAACGCATTTACGTGTTGTACGGCGGGCACAAAGCGTGGGTCGGCAAGGCGTACCTCGCACGGGCGGAATGCCTGGCGAAGCTCGGCCGTGTGCGGGCCGCGACCGAAACGCTCGATGAGTTTCTTGCCCGCAGCGATCTCGCCGACCTGCCGGAGTTCGCGAGCGCGCGCGAGCTCCGCCAGAAGCTGGGGGGCCGGATGTGACGCGTATCGCGGCGATCCTTGTCGCTGCCGCGCTGGGGAGCGGGGCGGCCGCCCAAACCGCGCCGCCGGCGACCGGTACCTCCGCGCGCGTGGTCGAGCCAGGCGTGCTCACGCGCCTGGTGAAGGAAGAGAAAGCAGTCCGCGAGGTGGTGCTGGTGCGCCGGCAAGGGCCGACCATCTTCTTCCGCCTCACCAACTCCCCGCCCGGCGTGTACTCGCAGTTCACCGCCGATGAATTTGACGAGGCGGAGTTCCGCATTCAGATCCCCGAACAGGCGGCCTATGCGGACATGGTGGCGCGGCGGTGGCTGAACGCGGCTCGGCGCCTGCACGCCGCGGTCGCGCCCGCGCTGCCGTTCTTGGACCTCAAGCAGAACAACGCATTCGAGCCGACCGTCCGGGCCGCCTGGTGCTATGTGCGTGCGGCGCAACAGGCCAACCGGCTCGGGGGTACCGGTCAGGTGGACGCGGCGAAATGGCTGGCGGAAGCGCACCGCCTCTTCGCCGCCGCCGGCGCCGCCGCCGGCTGGCACCCGTACGGTGAGTCGGCCGCGATCCGCGCCTGGATGTGCCTGGCCGACATCGGCCGGCTTGACGAGGCCGAGGCCGGCCTGGTGCGGCAGCGCGAGCCGGAGGTCGGCGACGCCGCCTGGGGAGTGTACTGGTTAGCCCGAGCGCAGCTGTTGTACGCTCGCGAACAGCCCCGGGGGGCGCTGGACGCCGCGATCCGCTCCTATTTGCACGAGACCAAGGACATCGAGACATTTCCCGACGCGCTGATGCTTGCTGCGCAGTGCTATGAGGACCTGAACGAGGTCCATCGCGCCCGCGATGTGTACTACGAAGTCGCGCGGCTCTTCCCCGGGACCGATTGGGGTGACGAAGCTCGCATCCGGCTGAAGACCATGATGGAGGCCGGCATGACCGCTGCGCCGGAAGATCCGAACATCACCGGCATTTTCTTCGGGACCGAAGAGAACATGAACGAAAAGGTTTTGAGGTACCTCAGGGAAACGGAGACCCATCCCCCGACGGCGCCCTCTGCGCCAGGAAAGGCCACACCATGAACCGAACGACCCGCGCAGCTGTTGTCCTTAGCGTTGCCCTCGCACTGGTATTGGGCGCCTTACCGGTGCTTGCGCAGCAGCCGGCTCCCGCGTCGCCCGCGGCTGGCGCCGCGCCGCAGGAGCAGGCGATCACCCTTTGGGGCCTCTGGAAAACCGGCGGCTGGGCAATGTATCCGATCGCACTGCTCTCCATTGCGGGCACTGCGCTGACGATCTTCGGGTTTCTGTTCACGCGTGAACCGAAAATGGTGCAGTCCTCGCTGGTACCGCTGATCCAGAGCCAGATCAGCAACCTCGACTTCCGTGCCGCCAGTGCCACCTGCGCCGCCTCGCCCGGTGTGCTGACGAACATCATCAATGCTGGGCTGCTGCGCCTCAGCGACGGCATCACGGAGGTCGCAGTGCTCGAAAAGGCGATGGAGGAGGCCGCCGTGGAGGAGAACACGAATGGGTTGCGGCCGATCAGCTACCTGTCCATCATCGCCTCGGTCGCGCCGATGTTCGGGCTCTTGGGCACCGTCAGCGGAATGATCAAGGCGTTCCAGAAAATCGGCCTGGGGATGATGGGCAGCCCGGAGAAGCTCGCGAACGACATCGGCGAGGCCATGATCACGACGGCGTTCGGGCTGATCGTTGGCATTCCTTTCATGTTCTTCTACTTCCACCTGAAGTCCCGTTTCCAGGGCAACATGGCGCGCGTCGGCCGGCTCGCCGGTAACGTCAGCCATCACCTGTCCGCGATCTTCGACCGGCTCCGCAACGGGGAGCTGCCGCTGGACAAGGTCACGCTCCCCGAGGCGACCGCGCCGATGCCCGCGCCGGCCGCCACCGGCGCCCCCCCAGCGGCCCAGGGCTGATTGCGGCGGAGACCGGGCATGCGCATCGTTCGCGAAGGACCCGAAGAGGCCAAGTTCCAGATGGCCCCGATGATTGACATGGTCTTTCTGCTGCTGATCTTCTTCATGTGCGCTTCGTCCATTAGCCAGACCCGGACGCTGAAGCTCGAGCTGCCCACCGCGACGAAGGGCGTTGTGCCGAAGGAGCGGCCGGATCGCTGGACAGTGAACATCTTCTCCGATGGCTCGCTCTACAGCGGGGACCGGCCAGTGAGCGTGGAGGAGCTGAAGGCGGAGGTGCAGCAGCGTCTTCGCGAGACTCCATCCACGAAAATCTACCTTCGCGCCGACGCGAACGCAGAGCATCGGCACATCAAAAAGGTGCTGAACGCGATGGCCGCCATCGGGGTGGACGATTTCATTTTCGCGGTGTTCAATCCCTCGGAGACCGGAGGCGAGCCGTGAGAGCGCCGGCCTACGAGATCGATGATCCGGACGTCAACGTCTCGTCGCTGATCGACATGGTGTTTCTGCTGCTCTCGTACTTCATCGCGACCGCGAGCCTGATGAAGTCCGAAGCGGACCTCGGCATCCGGCTGCCGGGCATGCTGGCGCAGGCGCAAACCGTGGACATGGCCGATGAGCAGGTGATCGAGATCCGCGAAACCGGCCGTGTCGTACTGAACGGCCTCGAGTATGACGCGCCCGACTCGACCGAGCTGCCCCAGCTGGTCCAGGTGCTGGTGCGGTATCGCCTCGCCTCCCAGGCGGCGAAGACCGAGCCGATGATCACGCTGCAGCCGGACGACAAGACCCGCCACCAGCGCGTGGTTGACGTGATGAACGCGTGCGCGCGGGCGGGTATCAAGAACGTCACTTTTGCGGCGGGGGGAGACTGACGATGCGCGGAGACCGCCCATGAGACCGAGGCTGGACCTCGGCGTGCTGCTGTCGGGGCTGGGCTACCGCAAACTCAGTGAGGAGAAGCGGCGGGTGCTGCTCATCGTTGGCGGCATCAGCCTGGGCTTGCATGTCGCGGCGCTGCTCGTGTTCGGCTCCTGGGTGGTCATCCGCTCCTTCCTCGATGAGCGCACGGTGTTCACTGCGCCGCCACCGATCAAAACGTATGAGCCGCGCAAGCTGGAGCATCAGATCAAGGTTTCGAAGCGGCAGCGCAGCTCGAGCCGACCGGCGGTGATGCCGCGCCTGGTCGCGACGCGACCCTCGACCCTCGCGATGCCGGAAATCAAGGTGGATCCGAAGGTCGTCCGCACCAGCTTCCAGCCGAAGTTCAAGGCGATCACTGGAATCGGTCTGGGGGCCGGCCTGGGCACCGGCTATGGGCTGGGAGGGTTCGGCGAGGGCGTCTCCGCGTTCGACTTCTTCGGCATCCGCGGGCGCGGTGAAAAGATCATGATTTGCGTAGACGTCTCGATCAGCATGATCGAGGAACAGCGCGGCGGATTCGAAGGCTTCGAGCGCGTGAAGAACCGTCTCGGTCAGGTCATTGACGCGCTGAGCGAGCGGACGCTGTTCAATGTGGTCGCGTTCGCGGACGCCGCGCAGACATTTCGGGACGAGATGGTGCCCGCCACCGAACAGAACAAGCGCGAGGCAAAGAAGTTTCTTTCGCCGCTCAATACGAAGAACAACTATGGTTTGACGCAGGGCAACGTCCGGGCGGTGGATCTCGGCCGCAAGGCCGGCGGCGGCACCACACGACTCGATCTGGCGCTCACCGCCGCGTTTCTGCAGGGCGCCGACACGATTCTGATCATCTCCGACGGAATTCCACGGGTGCGCAAAGAGTTGACGGCGGATCAGCGGTCCGCCTGGGAGGCACAGCTCGAACAATGGCGGCGCCAGAACGCGGACGCGATCCGCGCCTACGAGACCGCGATGGCGAACATGGAATGGAAGACGGAGCGCGTGTGGGTGCCGCCACAGCCGGCGCGGCTCACCGAAGACGGTATGCGCCCCGCGACCGAAGGTCACTGGGAAACCCGCCGCACGCCGGCTCGCCCGCATCCACCCCGGCCGGAACCGCCCCGTATGCCGGATCACCTGCAGTGGTGGACCATAGAAGACTTTTTCGAGCACTTCTCGCTGCTGCACGAGCAGTGCTACTCGAAGAAGGGGAAAAAGCCGCCCGTCGTGCATGCGATCGGCTATGGCATCGACAAGGAAGGGGCGGATTTTCTGCAGGCATTCACCAAGAAGTACAACGGCTCGTTCCGTCGCATCAGCCGGATCAACTAGCGTGAGTCTCCCATCGGATCGCTCCGGGCGCCTTCGTCATTGGGGGGCGGGCACGGGCGGTGGCGCCCCCCCATCGATGGAGGAGAGGGTTCGCGGCCCAGCGCCCGCTTCGTGAGGGGAGGATGAGAGCCGATGTGGGGGAGTTGGAGTCGCGCGCCGGCGCTACTGGCGGCCGCGATGCTTACAGCGCGGGCGCTCGCGGCCGGCACCGCGCGGCCGGTCAATGTGGTGATCGTACTTGCCGATGACCTGGGCTGGGGTGATCTCGCCGGATTTGGCAATGATGTGGTGGCGACACCAAATCTCGACCGGCTCGCCGCCGAGGGGCGCCGGTTCCGGCACTTCTATGCCAACTCGCCTGTATGCTCGCCGACCCGCTGTGCCATTCTGACCGGTCAGTATCCCCAGCGGTGGCGCATCACCTCCTACCTCGATTCCCGCGAGAACAACCGCCGGCGGGGCGTTGCCGATTGGCTGGATCCCGCCGCTCCCTCGCTTGCCCGATTCTTTCGGGCGGCGGGCTACGCGACCGGCCACTTTGGCAAGTGGCATCTTGGCGGCCAGCGAGACGTGGGCGACGCACCTTCGATTTCGGCCTATGGATTCGATGAATCGCTGACCAATTTTGAGGGCCTTGGCCCGCGGCTGCTGGGTCTGTGCGACACCGCTGATGGTCGGCCGCCCCGCCCGCATGCGCTCGGCAGCGACCGGTTGGGGCGCGGGCCGGTGATCTGGTATGACCGCGCCTCACTGACCGCGGGATATGTTGGCGCCGCGGTGGCGTTCATCTCGCGGGCGGCTGCAGAAGGTCGGCCGTTCTACGTCCACGTGTGGCCGGATGACCCCCATGGCCCATGGTATCCCCCCCGCGAACGTCGCGGCGACGGATCAAAGCGGGCTCTGTATCGCGGAGTTGTCGAGACAATGGACGAGCAGCTCGGGCCGCTGTTCGAACGGCTTCGCGAACCTGACCTTCGTGACCAGACAGTGTTGCTGTTTTTCTCCGACAATGGGCCGGAGCCCGGCGCAGGCTCTGCCGTTCCGCTGCGAGGATCCAAGGCGACGCTCTACGAGGGCGGCATCCGTTCCCCGCTGATTGTCTGGGCGCCCGGGCTGATGCCGGCGGCAGCAGTGGGTGGCCGGGATGAGGAGTCGGTGATCTGTACCGCGGACTTGGCGCCCTCGCTGTTGCGCATCGCGGGCATCGCACCTCCCACCGAGGTCGTATTCGACGGGCTTGATATGTCGGAGGCGCTGCTCGGACGCCGATCGATGCCGCGCTCCGAACCGATCTGCTGGCAGCGGCCACCCGACCGCAAGTACGTCGATGGTCGTACACCGCCGCCGTTGCCGGATCTGGCGATCCGGCACGGGCGATGGAAGCTCCTCTGTGAGCAGGACGGATCCTCCGCGCAGCTCTATGACCTCGTGGCGGATCCGGGCGAGACAACGAATCTGGCAGCGCTACACCCCGATCTCGTACTGCAACTCAGCCAGCTGGTGCGGGCATGGAGCGCCGAGATCGGGGATGGCGGGAACTCATCCGGCTCGGGCATGCGCCCCGCCCGGCTCCGGCATGAGCTGATGGCAAGCAGGGTTGATCCGCCGGCATCCGTTGACCTGGCCGAGTGCGGTGAGAAACCTCCGGCAATTGGACCGTCAACGGTCTTGCTCCGCACCGACGCACGGTGAGAACGGCCAGTGCGGCTTCCCCCAGCCTCACTGATCGCTCTTGCGAAATCACGCGGAGGGAGGTGAGCGCGGTGCGAACGCACCGGGCAGCCTCACCCGCAGCGCCCAGCGAGGGGGAACCAGGGACGCTCGACGGCTGCTTCCGAAGCATCGTAGCTTGCTTGTGCGTCCCAGTACCGCTGTGAGGTGGAGGGCTCAGTGCCGAGTGCATCGCTACGATTTTGAGGCCTGCCTGCAACGCCGGCGGCCGGCAGTCCCTGGCGGTTCGGCTCGTGGCTCTCCCCCCCCCACCTTGGAGAAGGGTTTTTGCCGTTGCGACTTCGGCTCACCGCCCGCTGCCGGTCCCGTGCAGATGCTCGCCGGGAGGTCCCGGCTTTGCGAGGTCCGGAAACAGCGCCGCCGCACAACTGGGGCACAGACTGTGCGAAAACTTTGCCTCCGAATGTTGTGTGAGGTACGCCTCCAGTTGCGTCCAGTACCCTTGGTCGTCACGGATTCGCTTGCAGCGGGCGCAGATCGGCAGCAGACCGTGCAGCGTTCGTATCTCTGCAAGGCGATTGCGCAGCTCCTCGTTCGCGTGCCGGAGTTCCTCGGTTTTCCGCGCCACGAGCCGCCGCAGCGCCACCGCCCTTCGCTCCATTTGCATCGTCGGGTAAGCCTCGCCTTCAGTATGGTGGGCGGTCGGAAGGGAGAGGTGCATGTGTGCGATCCGCCAGGTGCCACCCCCTCGAACAAAGACCAGACTGAGACGCATGCCCAGAAACGCGACTTCCTGATCCGCAACGGTCGCCCGCATGTTGAGCACCGCCGCGACCACTCCCATCTCCTCGGTCAGAGGAACGACCGCGACCCGAAGTACTTCGTACGAGACGGGGGAGGGGACCTCCTCCAGATCGCGCCGGTATAGTCGGACCATGTCATGCTCAGTCAGCGCGACTTCATCGCGGCCGGTGCCGAAGCCGGTCGTTTGGGCGGTCACCATTTGAAGAGTCTGCTCGACACTCCGACGCCCCCAGTAGACCTCAAGATACCTCCGGAACGCGTCTTCAATTTCGTTCCGCACTTCGGCCGCGTTCATCGCCCACCTTGTCGGCCGTTATCATCCCACGTGCGGCGCACAGTCACAAGCCGCCACTCGCGCGAGCGCGACCCGACGGACCAGGTTCGATAAACAGATAATACCCCGTCGCATTGTCGGGAAGCAGTTCGCTTTGGAGGGGCCGCCTCGTGTTTCTGCCGTCGGCTGGGTCAAGCACCACCAGGTCGTTGTCGTTGCGTCGGACCAGCAGATAGTGAAGATCGTGGTCTTCCACCTCGACAAGCAGCAGCATCCGTGCCCCGGGCCGCCCGATGAGCCGCCGAAGCGGCTCGGCCGGTTCCCGAATCCGCTCAACCGTCAATCCCCGCTCGAGCAGACGCTCCACCGCCAGGAGATATCGGTAGAAGAGCCGAAGACCCGGCGGGCACCGCTGCAGCTGGGACCGAAACGCCGTCGGCTCGACCAGCAACGTCGCGTCGCATCCCTCATGCCGCGCCCTCCGTGCCAGCGCGGCGGGAAGGCAACCGGTGTAGAAGGGAGGGTGCGCTGCCCGCCAGATATCCAGCTCGCGCTGCTCGGACAGCTCACCGCGCCCCAGCTCGTGCAGCGCGACCATCAGACACGCCGCACCGCAAGTGAAGTCGCGTTGCTGAGCGTATCCGACGATCCGTGGCTCGCCCTGGTTCGTCGGCATGCGTGTATGCTACGCCCGGTCGTCAGTGCGCGCGAGATCTGCGCTGCTGCACCGGCCCGATGCGCGCCTTCAGTCGGGGTTCGCGGACGCCCTCTCCCACCGGCTCGCAAATCGGATGAGCGCCTCGGCCGCGGTGTCGATGCTCGAGCGACTGCATTCGACCGGTCCCTCGTTGTAGTCACCGCCGCGGCAGGGGATTCCAAGGAAGACGACGTTGTCAGTCACCTTGCGGTACACATCGCTCTCGTCAAGGTTAGCGACCGGATCGGGGCAATCCTCAAAGAGCACGTACCGCAGCCCGTTGAGAGCCTCGCGCACAAAGCGCTGCATCTGCGGCGCTTTGCATTTCTCGATGGTGATGTCCGCACCCGTCTCGACGCCGGTGACGTCGACCACCACCACCGCGTCGTTCGGCGAAACGGTTCTCGCCACCTCGTACGCACCGTCCATGCCGCGTTCTTCGCCACAGGTCAGTTCGATGCGCACACACTGCTGCGTGAGCCGGCCGCTGAAGTAGGCGGTCATCACTGCGTACACGCCCGCGAAGTTGTCGAGCAGCCCGAAATAGCGGCCGTTCTCGCGGCGCAGCCAATGACGGCGGAAACCGGTATCGGCGTGACATGAAATGACCAACGTCGCCCGACGATTCGGTCGCATCTGCGTGGCCTCCCCCGTAGGGTCCGCCTCAACGGCCGTCCGTCAGGTGCCGGCCTCGGCGGCTTCACGAGCCCGTCGTTGGGCTGCCCGTTCGCGGCGGGCGTCGCGCCAGCGGACCAGCCACAAGCCGACCGGACCGCAGGCAATCCGCAACAGCAACCTCTGCCACGGCGGCCACAGCGTGTTCAGCCGCGTGAGCAGAAACGTCAGTTCCTTCCACACCTGCGCGGGCGGGGTGGGGGGCAGCGGCATTGGGTAGCGGGGCACCGGCCAACCGAGCCGACGGCGCATTCTCAGGCGCCACGCGACGCGGTATTTTTTCTCGGTCATCATCGCCGCCTGCCCCTCGGCGGGCTCGTGTGCGGGGATTTCGAACGCGCGGATCGCGCCCTCCTCCATCAGCTCGCGCCACAGCCGTTCGCCATGCGCAGTGTGGATGAGCACCGCGGAATAGCCTTCCGGCGCCTCGTACTTCCAGCGGCCGTCCGGCCCTCGGATCCAAGGGTCGCCAACCGCGAAATCGGAAAACTCCGCCGCCGCATCCAAGCACAGAAGACAACGGCCGATGGGCGCAATGCGGGAAACGACGTTGAAAATGCCGCGCGGCGACAGCGCGGTCCGCCACTGGGCGCCGTTGTCGTACCAGATGTGCAACGTGTTGTGGGGCCATCCGCGTTCGTCGCGCTCGCGCGAGCGAATCCGCACCGGCTTCGCGCCGCGGGGGGCGAACGTTTCTGCGGCCAGCCGGATCGCCTCCCACGGCAGGTTGTAGTGGCACAAGAGTCCGATCAGGATCGGCAACCGTGGCCCCCAGCGGGGATCCATCAGCTGGCGCTTCCGAATCGCGTGGATCTGGCAGGGCAGACCGACGGCCGCGAAGGGTCCGTCTTCGTTCTGGATTTGCTGCAGCGCGGCGAGCGTCGGCGCGGTGGTGTAGCGCGACTGTTGTGTGCGCCGAAGGTCCTCCTCGGTGCGAGCGACGGTGCCAATGCCACGGGCCGGTTCCTCAGGATCCCCATCGGTGACCACGGCGCCACGGATCCGCCCGGTGCGGAGCCAGTGGATCAGCGCGGCGGTCACCACCCCGCCGCTGGACCCGTTGCGGCGCAACGTTTCATCGGTGGCGTGCGCGATCCATGCGCTGCGGACCGGCCCAGCGATCGCCCCGAACTGGTACCCCTCTCCGTAGAGCGCGCGGCCGATCTCCGGGTAGTCCACCTCAAGGCCGGAACACACCCGCACGCAGATGTTGCAGTGGATGCACTCGCGGGCGGGGTGGGGATAGCCGCCGCGGGTGTCGTAGGTGTTGACGGGACAGAACCCCACGCAGGCGCCACACCGATGGCACAGCCCCTCGCGGACGACGCGGAGGATGCCATCGGTGTCGCGATACCCATCACCCGCAAAATGTGGCAGCCGATCAGTCACGCGCCGGACTTTACGGGACAACTTTCTGGTCTGCAACAATTGCCTGGCGGGCGTTGCGATCGGTGGCCTCGCCTCTGCCCGGCCGCCGCCTGCCGTTGAATCTTGCCGGGCGTAGCGAGCCGGTGACCGCGAGGTACGACCTCCCCCGGACGCAACGCGATGCGGATTGACACGATGGATCGTTCGGGGCTATTCGAGGCTTGAACGGGCCGGGAGGCGGTGGCGCCGGCGGCGCCGGAGGGTTCGGAGCGTCGCGAAGGAGGAGCCCCGATGAAACGGATCCTTTACGTCGACCGCGATCTAACTGATAGGTTCTCGCGACAGTTCGTCGCCGCTCTGGCCAAGCTCGGAGAGATCAGCACCGTCGAATGGCTTACCAGTGAGGTGCCGGAGATGGTCAAGCGCGCGCGGGCGCAGGTTCCGTTTGACGCGGTCGTCAGCCATCTGCCACCGGCCCGTCGGTTCGCAGACGGCGAGTCCGTGGCCGCCGGCGGTCTCTCGTTCATTGGTGCAAAGATTGCGATCTACGGTCCCGCGTTCGACCTACTGCAGAAAGTGAAACGAGCCGCCGACATTCCGGTGGTCGTCTACACCGGCGCCTGTCGTGAACACATTCCGCCGGCCAAATGGGACGAGTCCGGCGTGGATGAGATCGTCGAGAAAACGAGGGATCCCGAGGAGGACGCCCGACGGGTGGCCACGATCCTCCGCGACGCATGGGCGCTGTATGCGTCGCTCCCGCCGCGGGCCGATTTTGAGTTCGAGCGCTCCGACGAAGCGCTCACGTGCGATGTAGTCGTGCGCATCAACGGAGGAGTGGGTCTGTACGTGTTGGGTCGCTTCTGGCGGCTGCTCGGGCCGTACGAGGAGGGCTTCGTGCTGACGCCGATTGGCGCGGGGGGCAAACCGGATGTGGCGCGGGAGTGTCGCAGTTTTCTCGATTGTTTGGGACTGCCGCTGGACTGCGGGCGGAAGGTCCGTCTGCGAATCGCACCGCCGGACGAGGGGGCGGTGGAGACGCTTCGACGGCTTCACCGGCTGCTGAATTCGCGATACTGGTGGGAAGCGGAACCGGCCGAGACGGATCCAGCGGGGCGCTGAGCGGCACGCCTCGCACCCGTGTCGGCCCCTGCCCTTCGCCAGAGGCAAAAAGGGCACGCGGTGAGAGAGACGGAACTGCGGCGGCTTCTTGTTCGGGGTCGGCCACGGTCCTATGATGGGGCGCGTGAGCGATCCTTCGCAGCCGTTGCTGACGCAGACGCAGGACCAACGCCTGCAGCAGGTGCTGGCGCCACAGCTGCGCCAATCACTCGAAGTGTTGCAGGCGCCGGTGCTCGAACTGCAGACGTTGATCCGTCAACATCTCGAACAAAATCCCGCGCTCGAGGAAAAACTGGAGCCGCACGAGACGATCGAACTCGAGGCACCGCCGGTGCCGGCCGCAGAGGAACTCAGCGAGGAGGAGCTGCAGCGTTGGATCGCGTATGACGAGGCCTGGCGGGAACGCTACCAGCGCTCGCGCACGTTGGGAGGGGCGCCGGCGGAGGAGGAAGAGCGGCATCAGCGCCTTCTGGAATCGCTGTCCCGGCCTGAGTCGCTGCAGGACCATCTGCTGCGGCAGATCGAGTTCTCCGAGGCGTCGCGGGAGGAGCGGGAGATCGCCCGTCTGCTCATCGGCAGTCTGAACGACGACGGCTATCTGAACGTCACGTTGGGCGAGCTTTCGGAAACCACCGGCATTCCGGTGGAAAAGTTCGAGGCGGCGCTCAGGCTGGTGCAGGATCTGGAGCCGGCCGGCATTGGCGCGCGCGACCTGAAAGAGTGCCTGCGTCTGCAGCTCGCCCGTCGCGGACTGGCGGACAGTCTGGCGGCCCGCATTGTGGAGGCGCACCTCGAGGACCTTGCCAAACAGCGGCACTTCGGGATTGCCCGCGCGCTCGGCGTCCCGGTTTCTGCGGTCTACGCGGCGGCGAAGGTGATTCAGTCGCTCGACCCGAAACCGGGGCGGGATTTCGGCGCGGAGCTGCCGGTGGAGGTGGTGCCAGACGCCGCGATTGTGAAGACCGACAACGGCTATTCGGTCGTGCTGAACCGCGAGCGGCTGCCCCGCGTGAAGATCAACCGCGAGTACCTCAAGTTGCTCGACGATCCCTCGACATCGCCGGAGACGCGGGAGTATGTGCGGGAGAAGGTCCGGGCCGGTCTCGCGCTGATCCGGAGTCTCCACCAGCGGCAGAGCACGCTGGGAGCGATCGTACAGGAGATCGCCGAACAGCAGCGCGAGTTTTTTGAACGCGGGCCGGAGGCGCTGCGGCCGATGACGATGGCTCAGTTGGCGCAAAAGATCGGTGTGCACGAAACGACGGTGAGTCGCGCGGTGGCGGGCAAGTTCGTCGAGACCCCGCGCGGCGTGTTTCCGCTGAGGTATTTCTTTTCCACCGGCTATCAGGCGGCGGACGGGCGGGACGTGGCCGCCACGAGTGTGAAGGACGCGATCCGCGCGATGATCGAGGAAGAGGACCCTGCTGCGCCGCTGTCGGACGAAGCCATTGCGCGACGGTTGGGGGAACGGGGGCTGCGAATTGCGCGGCGGACGGTCGCGAAATACCGCGAACAGATGGGCATTCCGCCCTCTCACGAGCGTCGCGCATGAGCACG
This sequence comes from Kiritimatiellia bacterium, assembly GCA_026417735.1. Lineage (NCBI taxonomy): Bacteria > Pseudomonadati > Kiritimatiellota > Kiritimatiellia > Kiritimatiellia bacterium. The sequence continues at coordinate 282,516 of JAOACR010000009.1, read as the reverse complement.
ACGGTACTGAACACTGCGCGGGCGGCGCCCGAGGCGCCCGTCTGCCCGCCCGATCCGGTGGCGATGCGAGACGCGCAGGCCTTCGTGCATACCGTGCTGCTGCTGGGGGCGGGATGGGCTGCCTGGAGCGGGTGGCGCTGGTGGCGGCGGCGGCCCCAGCCCTCGCCCCAGCGTCGGCGGACGGCGCGCAAACCTGATGAGCGCGCTCGCTAGCCGGCGATGGACCGCGACCGCCGCTCTGGTGCTGGCGGTTGCGGCTGGAGGGTGGACCATAGGCTGTGCGCACCGTCCGCCCGTGATGCGGCCGGCATCTGCACCGCTGCCGTCGCAGTATCTTCATGGGGGCTCCTCCGGTCCTGGCGCCGCGCCGGCACGATGGTGGGAGCTGCTCGGCGATCCGGAGCTGGTCGAGTGGATCGACCGGGTGCTCTCCAACAACCTCTCGCTGGCGCGCGCGTGGGCGCGGGTCGAGCAGGCACGGCAGGCGGTGCGGATCGCGGGCGCGGACGAGCTGCCCGCGTTGACGCTCGACGGCCTTGCGCGACGATCGCGCTCCGCGACGGTGATCTCCGGCCGCGAAACACCCCCGGCGACGTTCAGCTTTTTTTCGTTGAATGCGGCCGCCTCGTATGAGCTGGATCTTTGGGGCCGGGTCGCCGCGCAGGTCCGTGCTGCACAGGCGGAGTGGGCGGCGTCCCGCCATGACCTGGAGGCGGCGGCCATCAGTCTGGCGGCAGAGACGGCGGAGGCGTGGTGGTCGTTGCGCGAACAGGAGGCATTGCTGCGGCTGCTGCAGCGACAGGTGGAGGTCAGCGAGGAGTATCGCCGGCTTGTCGAGCTGCGGTTCGGCGCCGGACTGGCTGGCGCGCTGGAGGTGTATCAGCAGCGGCAGCAGACTGCGACGGTGGCGGCGCTGATTCCGCCGGTCCAAGCACGGGCCGACGTGCTGCGACATCAGCTGGCCGTGCTCGCCGGGGTGCCCCCTGGCGCGATGTGTCCCCCGCCGGGGACGGAGGAGGAGCTGCCCGTGCCGCCACCGGCGCCGCCCACTGGCCTGCCGGCCGAGCTGCTGCGTCAGCGCCCCGACGTCGCGGCGGCGTGGGAGCGCCTGTGTGCGGCGGATCAGCGGTGGGCGGCCGCGGTCGCGAATCGGTGGCCTGCGGTGCGACTCTCCGGCGGCGCGGGAACGCAGGCGCGAGAGATGTCGGCGCTGTTCGACGAATGGCTCTGGAACCTCGCGGCCGGGCTCACCGCGCCCTTGTTCGATGGCGGGCGCCGGACCGCCGAAGCGGAGCGGGCACGCGCGGCGCGCGAGGAGGCCTGGCACGCCTGGCGGCAGGCTGTGCTGCAAGCGGTGCGCGAGGTCGAGGATGCGCTCGCCGCGGAGCAACGCGTGCGGGAGCTCGCCGCACGTCTTGACGAACAGCGAGCGGCTGCGGTGGCGACGCTGACGGAGGCCCGAGAATCTTATCTGCATGGTCTGACCGAGTATCTTTCGGTGCTGTCCGCGCTTGACCGTCTGCAGCAGACTGAACGGGCACGCGTGTCGGTGCGGCGGCAGTGGCTGTCGGCCCGCGTGCAGCTGCACCGTGCGCTCGGGGGCGGTTGGGCGCCGACGGGGACGGGGAAGGCGGAGCAATGACGTCGATGCGGCGAATGGTTGTGCGCTGGCTGCCGGTACTGATCCTGGCGGGGGCGGGGGCGGTCGCATGGCATCTGATCCGGACCCGACCGCGGGCGCAGCCCCGGCCACAGCCGGAGCTTTCCGCGACGGTGGAGCTGCTCTCGGTGGCGCCGACGTCGCTGCCGGTGCGAATTCGCGCGCTCGGCGTGATCACGGCGGCGCGGGAAGTGGTGATGATGCCGGAGGTGGCCGGGCGGATTGTGGAACGTCACCGGAACCTGGAGCCGGGCGGCCGGGTGAGGGCCGGCGAAGAGCTGGTGCGGATCGACCCGCGCGACTACGAGGCGGCCGTCGCACAGGCGGTGGCGGCGGTGGAGAAGGCGAAATTCGACCTTGCGGTGGAGGAGGGGCGCCGCACCGTCGCCGAAGCGGAATGGCGCCGACTCGGTGCGGAGGTTCCCTCCAGCGAGGCGGGCCGGGCACTCGCGTTGCGGGAACCGCATTTGCGCGCTGCCCGCGCCGCGCTGGCGGCGGCGGAGAGCTCGCTGGATCGCGCGCGTCTGAATCTCGAGCGCACCTCGATTCGAGCGCCGTTCGACGCGGTCGTGCTGGAGAAGACCGCGGACGTGGGGCAGGTGGTGGGTCCGCAGTCGCGGCTCGCCCGGTTGGCGGACGTCGCGGTTGCGTGGGCGCAGCTGTCGTTGCCGGTCGCGGACTTGGAGTGGTTGGTGCATCCGGATTCGGACGGCGAGGGGGGATCCCTGGCGACGGTCTGGCTGGAACAGGGCGGCGGACGCCGAGCGTCGCGCCAGGGGCGCGTGGTGCGCGTGCTTGCGGATGTCGAGCCGGCGGGCCGGCTGGCGCGGGTTCTGGTGGCCGTGCCGGCCGCGCTCGTCGGCGGCGACGGTGCTCCGCCCTTTCCGCTGGGCGTGTCAGTGGAGGCGGAGATCATCGGCCGCGTGGCGACCAACGTCGTGGTGTTGCCGCGGGAGGCGCTGCGGGAAGGGGATCAGGTTTGGCTGGCCAGTGCTCAGGATCGCCTTGAACTGCGCGCCGTGAAAGTGGCGCGCCGCCTACCCGAGACGGTGCTCATCGCCGACGGTCTCCGAGAGGGCGATCGGGTGGTGCTGGGGCGGATCGCGCTCGCGATCCCGGGCATGCGACTGCGCACCGCGCCCGCCGCTCAATGATCGCGTGCGACGACGTATCGGGCGATCGCCGCCAGCGGCTCGACGGGGCCCGGCAGACCCTGCAGCTCCGCGACCGCCCGCTCGACCAGCTCGCGTGCGTCCGCCGCGGCGCGCTCCAGGCCGTGCACGGCGACCCACGTCAGTTTTCCACGTTCGCGGTCACTGCCCGCCGCCTTGCCGAGCTGCTTCGCCGTCGAGGTCGCATTCAGGATGTCGTCCGTAATCTGGAAGGCCAGGCCTGCGGCCTCTCCGTAGCGGCCGAGCGGGCCGAGGTAGGCGTCGCCATCGGCCGCGATCGCGCCCATCCGACAGGCGGCCTCGATCAGTCGTGCGGTTTTGTGCAGATGGATGCGACGGACGCGTTGCGCATCGGGCGGCGCGCGCTCGGCCGCGATGTCCTCGTACTGACCGCCGGCGACGCCTCGGCTGCCGGCCGCGCGCGCCAGCTCCAGCGCGAGCGGGCCCGGGCGCGCCGACTGCGCCAGCAGCTCAAAGGCGACCGTCAGCAGACAGTCGCCGGCGAGGATCGCGTTGGCCTCGCCGAACACCTTATGCGAGGTCGGCCGTCCGCGCCGCAGGTCGTCGTTGTCCATCGCGGGCAGGTCATCGTGGATCAGCGTGTAGGTGTGCAGACACTCGATCGCAACCGCTGGCAGCGCGGCATCCTCGCGGCGCCCGCCGACCGCCTCCGCCGCGGCCACACACAGAATCGGCCGCAACCGTTTGCCGCCACCGAAGAGGCTGTAGCGCATCGCCGCGTGGAGTCCTTCGGGCCACTCGTCCGCGCGCGGCAGGCGCCGGTCCATCTCGGCCTCCACCCACGCGCGCGTCCGCTCGAGGTATTCCCGCAGATCGAACATGGTGTCAGCATAGCGCGGCATCCGCACCGTACCAAACGGGACGTGCGCCGGAGGATCGCTCGGCCATGCTGATCGTGCTGGTGGTGGCGCTCGCGCTGCTCCTGGTGGCGCTCTGGAACGCAATCGCATGGCCGGCCGTCGGCGCGGCGGAACCGGTGGGAGAGGAGCGGGTCTCGGTGTTGATCCCCGCGCGCAACGAAGAGCGGACGATTCGCGCCGCGGTGACCCGCGCGCTCGAAGCCGACCGGGACGGCATCGTGGCGGAGGTGCTCGTTTATGACGATCACTCCGAGGACCGCACCGCCGACGAGGTCGCCGCGATCGCATGTCGCGATGTCCGCGTCCGGCTGCTCGCACCGGTTCGGCTGCCGCCGGACTGGTGTGGCAAGCCGTTCGCGTGCGCGCAGCTCGCCGCGGCCGCGACGGCGCCGTGGCTACTGTTTCTGGATGCGGACGCTCGTCTGGAGCCGGGCGCGCCCGCTCGACTTGTCGCCGAGGCCCGGCGACGCGGCGCGACGCTGCTGTCGGCGTGGCCGGCGTTGGAGATGTGCGGCTTCGCGGAGCGCGTGTTCATGCCGTTGCTGAACTTTGTCGTCTTCACGCTCTATCCGGCGCCGCTTTCGCTGAGGATGCCGCTGCGGTCGCTCGGCCTCGCCCACGGTGCCTGCCTGCTCGCCCGGCGCGACGAGTACCAGCGCACCGGCGGTCACGCGATGGTGCGCGGGGAGCTCTTCGAGGACACCGCGCTGGCCCGCGCCTGGCGCGAGCGCGGACTGAGGTCGCTGTGTCTGGACGGGCGCGGCGTGGTTCGTGTACGGATGTACGAGTCCGCGCGGGCGATGTGGAGCGGTTTTCAGAAGATCCTCTATCCGGCGTTTCGGCGGGAGGCAAGTTTCTGGGCGTTTGTGCTGCTGCAGGCGGTGGTGTACGTGGGGCCGTGGGCGGTGGCGCTGGCCGGCGCGGCGCGCGGCACGCTCCAGGCCGCCAGCGTGTGCGCCGCCGCCGCCGGTGTGCTGACACGGCTGGTGCTCGCCGCACGGTTCCGGCATCCGCTCTGGTCGGCATGTCTGCACCCGCTGGCGGTGCTGGGAATGCTGGCCGCGGCGATGGCGGCCTGGTGGCGCTGCCGGTTCGGGCGGGGTGTCGAGTGGCGGGGGCGCCGCTACCGGGGGAGGCGACATTGAGCCACGCGGTGGTGATCGGTGCCGGTCTCGGCGGGCTGGCGAGCGCGCTTCGGCTGGCGCACCGCGGCTGGCGTGTCACCGTTTGCGAGCGGGCCAGAACAATCGGCGGCAAAATGAACCGTTGGATCGGAGGGGGCGCTCGGTTCGACACCGGTCCGTCACTGATCACGCTGCGTTGGGTGTTCGATGCATTGTTCGAATCGGTCGGCGAGCGGATCGCGGACCATCTGGAATGGATGCGCGTCGAGCCGGCCGCGCAATACCGCTTCGCGAACGGACGCGAACTTGAGCAGACGGCATCGCTGCCCGGCTGGTTGGCGACAGTGCGCGAACTGGAGGGGGGCGGTGCGGAGGGGTGGCTTTCGCTGCTGGCGCTGGGCGCGCGGCTCTACGCGGTCTCCCGAACGGCCTTCTTCGAGCGCGCACCGGGCGAACCGCCCGACCGCGCGCTGCTGGCGGCGGCGCGGAGGCTGCGCTGGAGCGCGCTGGTCGGCACGTTCGACGAGCTCGTCCGCCGCCATGTTCGCAGCGCGGAGCTGCGTCAGCTGCTCTGGCGTTACGCCACCTACGTCGGCTCTTCACCGTTCCGCACGCCGGCGATGATGGCGGTGATCCCGTACATCGAAACCGCGTTTGGTGTGTGGCACGTCCGCGGCGGACTCTACCGGCTCATCGAGGTGATCGCCGCGCTCGCCAAGCGCCGTGGTGCGGAGGTCCGCACATCTGCGGAGGTGGTTCGCATCCTACATCAGGACGGTCGCGTTTGCGGTGTGGAGCTGGCGGACGGCGAACGGATCGGCACGGACGTCGTCGTGATGAACGGCGATGCGTCCCGCACAAACCGGCTGCTCGGCCGTCCGGACGCGAGGCCACCGGCCACGCGGCTCTCCACCTCGGGGTTCATTCTGCTGCTCGCGTTGCGTCGCCGGCCGGCAGGGCTGCCGCACCATCTGGTCTGTTTTTCGGCGGACTACGAGCGCGAGTTCGCGGACCTGTGGGAGCGGCGCCTCTTTCCAGAGGATCCGACCGTGTACGTGAACGCGCCGGCAACCGATGACCCGACGATCGCGGCTGGTGGCGCCGAACCGCTGTTCGTGATGGCGAATGCACCGGCCTTTGAGCACGCTGCGGAGTGGGATGCGGCGATGGTTGAAGAGGCGCGGCGCCGGGTGCTCGCGCGGCTGTCGGCGTCCGGCGTGCGGATCGAAGAGCGGGAGCTGGTGGCGCAGGATGTTTGGACGCCGCGCCGGCTTGCGGAGACCTATGATATGCCCGGTGGGGCGATCTACGGGATTGCGTCGCACGGACCACGCGGCGCGTTCCTGCGGCCACCGAACCGCGTGCGCGGGATACGGGGCCTGTACCAAGTGGGGGGTAGCTCGCATCCCGGCGGCGGCACGCCGATGGTGGTGTTGTCATCGGGGATTGTCAGCCGGATGATCCGTGAAGACACGGGCCTTTGATGCGCTTCGTCGGGCGCTGATCGTCGTGCACGTGGTGCTCACGGTCGGCGGGGTGATGTCATATGCGGGGATGGGGGGGGCACCGCCCGACGGAGGGTGGGCTGCCCCTGCGTACCTGGCGAGCGCGGGGCTGCTGGCGCTGGCGGTGACACCGCGCGCGGAATGGCCGGCGCTGCTCGGTGGTGGCGCGATCGGGTGGGTGGCAGAGGCGGCCGGAGTGGCCTGGGGGGTGCCCTTTGGCGTGTATCGGTACACCGCTGCGCTCGGACCGGCGGTCGCCGGTGTGCCGGTGGTGATGGCGGCCGCCTGGATGGTCCTGCTCGCCTATGTGCGTCAGTGGGGGCTGCGCCCGTGGACCGCCGCGGTGGCGCTGACCGCGCTCGACCTGGTGATTGACCCACTGGCGGCCGGCCCGCTCAGTTTCTGGGTGTGGGAGCGTGCCGGTCCATACCACGGCGTGCCGCTGGTGAACTACGGGGGATGGCTGCTGGTCTCCGCGGCGTTGATGGCGTGGTCATCGCGCTGGCCGTGCGCGCGCTCACCCGGCGCGCGCTGGCTCGGGCGCAGCGTGCTAGGTTTTTTCACCGCTCTGGCCGCGCTGCTGCAGCGGCCGGGACCAGCGGTGACGGGTCTGGGGCTGCTGGCGCTGGAGGCGCTGCTGGATCGCCGAGCAGCCGATCAATTTCTCCGAAACAGGCGCGCAAATTCTCCAGCGTCGCAGCGCCCTCCCAGCGCTGTCTGACCAGGCCGGTCGCATCCACCAGCAGCACGTTCGCGCGACCGGGCGCAAAGCGCAGCTGCTCGGCAATTTCGCCGGACCAGTCCAGCAGCACCGGGTGCGGCACATGCCGCCGAAACAGCGCGCGCACCAACGGCCGCGCCGGGCCCGGCACACCCGCCAACCGCGCGACACCGTGCAGCGACAGCCGCTCCCCGTAGCGCTCGCAGAGCGCCTGGATCCATCCATCCAGCTGCACAGAGCCGGGCCGGTCCGCCAGCAGCAGAATGTTCGCGGCCCTCAGTCCCGCTCCGAGCATGTGCCGGCGTCCGTGCTGGTCCTCCAGCTCCACACGCGGCACCCGCACGACGCTGGCGGCCGCCGCCAGCTGCCAGCTTGCCGCGACCAGCGCCACCCATGACCGCCGCTGCCGCATCGCGCGAAACGATACGGATTCGCGCTACGGCCGCAAGCCGCGATGCTGGACAGGCAAGCCTGCGGCGAGGTATTCTGTTTTGCATAGTACATCCAGCCAACCTCCCGATGCACACGTGGATCCCGCAGTTTCGAAAGGGGCTCGTTGAACTCGCGATCCTGCACGTGCTGCGGCGCGGCGAAACCTACGGTTATGAGATTGTGCAGTCGCTGCGCGGTCTGGACGCGCTGGCGGTTTCCGAGAGCACGGTGTATCCGGCGCTGATGCGACTGCGGGAAGAGGGCTGCGTACGGGTGCGCGAGGCGCCCTCCGTCGAGGGGCCGCCCCGCCGGTACTTTTCACTGACCAGCACCGGTCGGCTGCGGCTGGCCGCGATGAGCGCCTACTGGGACATGGTCGTGCGCGAGATCGAACATTTGCGCGAGGGCGGTCCCGGGGGGAGACCTCACCATGCCGATACCCGATGAGCTTCGCGTTCGCCTCGCTGCATGGTTGACGGAGACGATCGCCCGCTCGGGCCTCTCCGGGCCGGCGGCCGCGGAACTGCGGCGGGACCTCGAGTCGCACGTCTTCGAGGCGCTCGCCCGCCGCACTGATCATCCCACCGCCGCCGATTTGGAGGCGGTGCTCGCCGAGATGGAGCCGCCGGAGCCCCTGCGAGCCGAGGCACCGGCGCGGGCCGTTCCGCGCGGCGAACACCGCCGTTGGTGGTATCTGGCGCTGGCCGCGCTGGCACTGAACGCGGCGGGGCTCTGGTACCTCGGCCGCGGCCGCTCACCCCGCGCGTCGCCGCCGCCGCGAATCTGGGTGGCGCAACCGGCGGGCGACGGCGTCGTTACCGGCCAGATGGCGGTGGTCTGGCGATTCGATGCCGACGTGGCGGGCGCCGCCGCGGGCGCGCGCGCCGAAGGGGTTGTGCGCATCGTCCCGCCCCTGCCGGGCCGCGCGGAATGGATGGGACCGCGCGAATTGCGCTTTCAACCCGACGCAGCTTGGCCGGCGGCCTCGGCGTGGACGGTATCCCTCGCGGAACTGCCGATGGCGGCGGACGGCCGCGCGTTCGAGCCGCCGCCTCCGTTGCGGGTGCGGACCGCGCCGCTCATGCTGCTCGGGGTGGAACAGGCGGGTCTGTCTGCGGCCCGCGAGCTGACGCTGCGGCTGCGCTTCAACGCGCCGCCCGATCCCGCGGCGCTCCGCCGGCACGTGGAGATTCGCGGGTCCGACGGTAACATGGTGGACTTCGCACCGGTTGGCGAGGTCGCCTCGGCCGAGGTGCTGCTGCGCACCGGCACGCTCGCGGCCGACCGTGTGAGTGTGCGCGTACGTGCCGGCCTGCCACCGGCGACCGGCCAGCTGTCGCTGCAGGAGACGGTTGAGCAGGAAATCGCCGTCTCGGCGCGGCCGCGCCTTTCCCGGCTGCGCGCGCAGATCGAGCCCCACGGTCCCGCCCGCCTGCTGGCGAACTTCACCGCCGAGATCACCGCCGGCTCCGCGGCTGCCCACATCTCGATCGAACCGCCGGTCCGCTTCGCGGTCGAGCCGTTCGACTCCTGGGAGGGGGCCGGCCTACGCATCGTCGGCGATTTCCGTCCGGGCGCGGTGTACACGGTGACGTTTGGCGCCGGCCTAACCACGCCCGATGGGGTCGCCTTGGGAGCGCCGGAGGTGCGCCGCGTGCAGGTTCCGCACCGGCCGGCGGCGATCGAATTTTCTGCAGGCGGCCGATACCTGGCCCCCGCTGGTCCATTGCCGATACGGCTGACTGCGGTCAACCTGACCTCGTGCCGACTGGAGGCGCGCCCGTTGCTGCGGCCCAATCTCGTGTACTTTGCGCTCCGCGAAGAGGGGCGGCTGCAGGGCTCCTATACCTGGAACGTGGGTGTCGCCGCCGACAGCCTTACTGGACCGGCCACGAATCTCACGCTGCGCTTTCCGGATGTGCGCGATGAACCGCAGGAGGTGGTCGCGGATCTGCGCGATCTCGCCGGTGCGGGCGCGCGAGGCGCCTGGTTGCTGACTGCGACCGCTCGTGATCTGCCGGCGGCACACCACCTCGTGGTGGTCACTGATCTGGGCCTGACGGTGAAACGAACCCGCGACGGCGCACTGGTGTGGGTGACGTCGCTGACCGGGGCGACGCCGGTCGCGGGGGCGACGGTCACCCTGTATGGCCGCAACAGCGCGGAACTGGGGCGAGGGGTGACCGATCCTGACGGTGTCGCGATGCTCACGTTCCCCACGCCGCCCCCCGAGGCGGAGCCATTTCTGGTCACCGCCGAGTCCGCGGGTGACCTCTCCTTTTTGCGCCTGCCCGGTTCGGAAGTTCGGCCGGAGGCGGAAATCGACGGGCGGCCGTATTTGCGCGAGGGCATTGAGGCGTATGTGTTTGCTGACCGCGGAATCTACCGCCCTGGCGAGACCGCCCGCGTACATGCGGTTGTCCGCAACTCGCACGGCGAGCCTCCCGAGCCGTTCCCCGTCGCGCTGCAGGTGGTGCTGCCCGACGGCCGCCCGCTGCGCCGCCTCAACGCAATGCTGGACGCGCTGGGTGCGGCGGACTTCGCCGTCGCACTGCCGGATCACCTGCCGACCGGTGTGTACGGAATGCGACTCCAGGTGCCGGGCGCGGACGAGGCGATCGGCGCCTGCTCGTTGGCGCTCGAGGACTTTGTGCCGCCGCGGGTGGAATGCGCGGTGGAGCTGCCCGAGGGCCGTCTCTTGGCGGGCAGCGCCGTCTCCATCCGCGCGCGGGCGCGTCACATGTTCGGTCGTGCCGCGGAAGGGTTGGTGGCGGAGGCGTCGCTCATGGTGGAGCCGGCGGCGTTTTCACCCGGCGGCTACGAGGGTTGGATCTTCGGCGACCCGGGGCGCCAGTTTTCTCCTGTGCGTCTTTCGCTGGGCCGGCGCACGCTCGATGCGGACGGCCGGGCGGAGTGGTCTGCCGCCACCGGGCGCGACTGGCGGCCACCGGCGGCGCTGCGCGCAGTGGCCACGGTGACGGTGATCGAGGCGGGCGGGCGGCCGCTCAGCGCGGTGGCCAGTGTGCCGCTGGACCCGGTGCCGGAATACATCGGGCTGCGGCCCGCGCGCGCTGGTGGCCACCTCGCGCCCGGTGAGCCGCTTCGCCTTGAAGTGGCACTGGTGGCACCGGACGGCACTGCCCGCGCCCGCGATGAGACGCTGCGCGCGACGGTGGCGCGCGAGGAGTGGGCCCACGCCATGCGGCGGGATGCTTCGGGCGTCTGGTCGTGGCGCTCCGAGCGCGTGCTGACGACAGTGGCGGAGTTCCCCGTTGCGCTAACCGCGGGGCAGGGAGTCTGCGAGATTCGTCTGGACCGGCCCGGCGCCCACGTGGTCAGCCTTGCGTCGGCGGCGGGCGCGGCCAGCTCGCTGCGGCTGCTTGTCGCCGCACCTGCCAGCAGCCCCGTCGAGCGTTCGCGCGAACGCCCGGACGTCGTCGAGCTGGAACCGGACCGTTCCGCCGGATCGCCGGGCGATCGCATCCGCATCGCGGTGCGTGCGCCCTTTGCGGGGCTGGCGCTCGTCACGCTCGAGTCCGACACGGTTCTCGATCGCCGCGTGATCCCCATCGGGGATTCCGTGCACCTGCTGGAGTACGAGCTGCGGGAGGAGTACGCGCCGACAGTGTACGCGGTGGTGACAATGGTCCGGCCCGCCCGACCCGAGGCGGTGTGGTCCGCCCGTCGGGCGATCGGTGCGGTCGCGCTGGACGTGGTTCCGCGTGACCGCCGGCTGGGTGTGGACATTCGTACGCCGGAGGAAACGCGGCCCGGTACGGTGATGACGGTGGACCTGGGGGTGCGCGATGAACACGACCGGCCCGCGCCTGGTGCCGCAGTCGTCGTCGCCGCGGTGGACGAGGCGGTGCTGCGGCTCACCGACTTCACCACGCCCGACCCCTGGGCATTCTTCCATGGCCGTCGCAAGCTGGCGGTGAATCTGTTCGATCTGTTTTCCGAGCTGGTGCCGCTGCTGGCGGAGTCCACCGCCGCCCCCTCGCACCCCGCCGGCGGCGAGAGTGCCACGCTGCGGCGGCGGCTCAGCCCTGTGCGGAGTTCGCGGTTCCGGCCGCTGGCGCTTCGCGCGGACGTCGTGAGGACCGATTCGAACGGCACGGCCCGGGTCGCGTTCCAGCTGCCGGAGTTTGCGGGCCGTCTGCGCGTGTTCGCGGTCGCGTACGACTATCGCCGTTGCGGCGCGGCCGAAAGGGCCGTCACAGTTCGGCGTCCGCTGGTGGTTCAAACTTCGCTGCCCCGGTTTCTGGCGCCGGGCGACCGCTGCGCGATGGCGGTGCATTTGTACAACGAGACCGACCGGCCGCGGAGCGCGCAGGTGCGCGTGATGTCGCGCGGGCCGCTGCAGGTCGAGGACGAGGATCGCACGGTGCCGCTGGAACCGAAGGGACGGGCAACGCTGGAGATCCCCGTTGTGGCCGCGCGCTCGCCAGGTGTTGCGCTGTGCTCGGTCGAGGTCGTCGCGGAGGAGGAGCGGATCGTGGAAGCGCTCGAGCTGCCGGTGCGGCCCGCCGTGCCGCGTCATTCGCTATCGTTTGCGGGCGTGCTGGCGGGCGGCGAGAGCGCGCGAATCGAGCCGCCCGCGGACTGGCTGCCCAACTCGCTTGAGGCCGGCCTCTGGTTCGGTGCGCAACCCTCGCTGCGGTTCAGTGCCGCACTCGATGAGCTGCTGCGTTACCCCTACGGTTGCCTCGAGCAGACCGTCAGCGCCGCGTGGCCGTGGCTGGCGCTCCCCGATCTGGAGCGCGCCGCAGATGCTGGCGCGCTGCCGTCCGCCCGCAGCGCGGCGGAGATTGTCGCCGCCGCGATTGAACGCGTGCTTTCGATGCAGACCGCCGACGGCGCATTCCGCGAGTGGCCGGATTCCCCCCGGTTGGCGAACTGGAGCGGCGTGTACGCGGTGCATTTTCTGCTCGAGGCTCGCCGCGCCGGCCATCTGGTGCCGGCCGACCGGCTCGATGTGGCATTGGACCGCCTGCGTGCTCGCCTCGACGCCGGCGGTCCGGTCGACGCCACCCCGTCCAACCCCGCCTGGCAGGACCACCAGGAGATCCGTGCCTACATCCTCGAACTGCTGGCGCTCGCGGGTCGGCCGGAGGCGTCATGGACCGCGCGGCTGCTGGAGCTGGCCCACTCGCTGCGCCCCTCCACGCGAGCGCATTTGGCGGCCGCGCTCGCCCTCGGCGGCCGCCCGCGCGACGCGCTGACGCTGCTCCGCACCGTGGAACCGCCCGCTGGGATCGAGCGCAGCGCCATCCGCCGCGTCGGTGGCTGCCTCAACTCGCGCGTGCGCGATGCGGCGCTGCTGTTGGGCGCCTGGACACGACTGGCGCCCGATGCCGCCGAGGCGGCCGCGTGGGCGCGCCGGCTCACCGATGCCGCCGATCAGGGCCGCTGGGCAACCACGTTGGAAAATGCCAGCGCGCTGGTCGCGCTCGGCCGTTGGATCGCCGCGCAGCCGGCGCCGACGGAGGGGCTCAACGCGGAGCTGTACTCGGGCGGGTCGCTCGTTGCGCGCACCGAGAGCGCCGACCAGCCCGTCCGCTGGTCCTCCAGTGACCCCGCCGCAGTGCGTCAACTGCGGCTGCAGAACCACGGTCCAGCCCGCTGCCACTACGGCGGCCGTCTTTCGGGAGTGCCTGCGCGGCTCGCGGAGACGAGCGAGGACGACCGCGGTCTGATCGTCCGCCGGCGGTGGCTGCGCCCCGATGGCACGCCGTGGCCGGGCGGCCCGCTCCGACAGGGCGATGCGCTGGTTGTGCGGATTGAGCTCGCCGTGGATCCGGCGCTCGCGCCGCTCGAGAACGTCGTCGTCGAGGACCTGTTACCGGCAGGGCTTGAGATCGAGGACGCGGCGCTCGAAACGGCGCGGCGGCTGCCGTGGCTTGGCGAACGGCGAAACTGGCTGGCCAGTCGCGAAGCGCGGGACGACCGGATGCTGCTGTTCAGTGAACCGCTCACCGCGCCGCCGGGCTCGCCGGCGACCTGGCACTACGCGGTGCGCGCGGTGACACCGGGCCGGTATGTGGTGCCGCCGATCCGGGCGGAGGCGATGTACGATCCGGCGATCCGCAGTATGCACGGCGGCGGCGAACTGGAGGTGCTGCGATGAACCGGCGCGGTCGCCAAGTTCGCTGCGCCGGGGAGCGCGGCGTCCATCGGTGGGAAGCCGCGCGGGTGTTGGCGTCCAATCCTTGGATGCTGATCGCGGCGGCGCTGGCGTGCGGGCTCGTCGCGGCGGCCACCGCTGACGCCCCCGAAACGGCAGATCCCGTCGGTGCGGCGAACGCGTTTCGACCGCACGAACTGATCCGCGCAGCCCGCGAAGAGCCGCCCGCGCCCCGTATCGAGTATCGACTGCTCTGGCCTGAGGCCGGCGAGCCGCCCGAAGCGCTCGCCGCGGTGCGCGCGGCCGTATGGCGCGCATGGGCTGAAGACCCGCAGGGGGCCGGCGTCGTGCCGCCCCCGCCGCCGCCCGAGGAGGTGGGCCGCGCGATGGCCCAGCTGGCCGACCGTGTGACGGAACATTTCCAGGCGCTCCGCCGCGCGCATCCGCAGATGCCCGGCCCCGGCCACGACGTGCGGCGGGTGGACATGGTCGCCCGCGTCGAACCGTGGCTTTCCGTCACAGTCAGGCGCGAGTGGTTCTTCGGCGGTGCGCATCCGAACCGGCAGATCCGGCACTTCGTTTTTGATCTGGACACCGGCCGCGAACTGACGGCCGGCGATCTCTTCGGCCCGGCCGGTCGCGAGGAATTCGCGCGTCGCGTGCGGCGTGCGCTACTGGCCGAACGTGCCGGTTCGCCGGACGCGTCACCGGAAAACGCCGGCCTGTTCCCGGCTGTGGTGATCGCGCCCACCAACTTCTGCGTGGACCACCGCGGCTTCGCCGTGACGTTCAATGAGGGGGAGGTTGCGCCGCGTGCGATCGGGCCGATCACGGTCCGTCTTTCCCGCAGCGAGTTGGAGGACCTTCTGCGCGGCGCGGCGGGAGAGGCGCCGCGATGAGCCCGCGCGCCGCACGTGGCGCGGTGGCCGGCCTCGCCGCAGCGTTGCTCGCCACACCGTCGGCGCTCGATGCGATCTGGCCGCCGCCGTTGGAGGCGCTGCGAGCGGCACCCACCGCGACGGTGCTGCTGGACGTGCGCGGGGAACCGCTTCGGGTGCGGCTGGGACCGGGCGATCTCGACTGTCGGCCCATCGACGACCTGCAGCCGGACGACTGGATCGTGCGCGCGATCGTCGCAGCGGAGGACCGGCGGTTCTGGTGGCACCGCGGCGTGGACCCGATCGCGATTGCGCGAGCGGCGGTGCAAAACCTCCAGCACGGACGCATTGTGTCCGGCGCCTCGACGCTGTCCACGCAATTGATTCGCTTGGTCGAACCGCGTCCGCGCACCTGGCTCACGAAGCTGGTGGAGGCGATGCGCGCGATGCAGTTGGAGCGGCGGCTCGGCAAGATGGAGATTCTGCGGCACTACCTGAACCGTGCGCCGTTCGGCGGCAATCTGGTGGGCGTGGAGGCCGCGGCGCGGCGATACTTCGGCAAGGGTGCGCGCGAGCTGAGTCTGGCGGAGGCGGCGATGCTCGCAGGGCTGCCCCAATCGCCGGCGCGACTGCGGCCGGACCGCCACTTCGAGCGCGCTCATGCGCGCCAGTGCCGCGTGCTTGAGCGGATGCGCGCCAACGGCGTGATCACGCCGGACCAGTTCGCAGCGGCGCGGGCGGAAGCGCTTGCGATCCGCCGGCAGATCCGTCCGTTTGTCGCACCGCACTTCGCGGAGATGGCGCTGCGCGGCGCGCCGGCCGGCACGGTGCGCACCACGCTCGATCCCGCCCTGCAGACGGCGCTCGAGGCCGCGGTGAAGCGGCACGCGGAGCCGCTGGGCGCGATCGGTGTTGACGGGTTCGCCGCAGTCGTCATTGACGTGCCCGCCGCGGCAGTGCGCGCGCTGGTTGGCTCGCCGGACTGGAATGCGCCCGGCGCCGGCCAGCTGAATGGCGCCACCGTCCGGCGCAGTGCAGGTTCCACGCTGAAACCGTTCATTTTCGCGCTCGCGATCGAGCAGGGCAGGCTCACGCCCGCTCGCATGCTGGCGGATGAGCCGCGGCGCTGGCCCGGGCTGGAGCCTTCCAATTTCGACGGCGCCTACCGGGGCCTCGTCTCCGCTCGTGAGGCGCTGGTGCTGTCGCTGAACCTCCCCGCACTCGAGCTGACCGCGATGGTCGGCTTGGAGCCCCTCGCGGCAGTGTTTCGTCGCGCGGGGCTCTCCGCGCCCGGCAACGACGTGGCTCGGTACGGTCTGGGTGTCGCGCTCGGCAGCTCGCCGGTCACCCTGCTGGAGCTCGCCAACGCATACGCGGCGCTGGCGCGCGGTGGCGAATGGCGGCCGTTGCGGTGGCGGGAGGACCAGCCGCTCCTCAGCGGCCGTCGGGTGGTGAGCGACGCCACCGCGTGGCTGATCGCGGACATGCTCACCGGCGAGGAGCGCTCGCTGGAGCTCTGGCGGCACAACGCGGAGGCCCGAACGCCGCGCATCGCGTGGAAGACCGGCACCTCCGCGGGTTTTCGTGACGCGTGGGCGGTGGGCTACAACCCGCGCCACGTGATCGCGGTGTGGTGCGGCCGCTCCGATGGCCGCGGTGACCCGCACCTTGTTGGCGGACGTGTCGCCGCACCGCTGGTTGCCGAGATGTTCCGCGTGGCCGACCCGGCGCGGGACTCGCCGTGGTTTCCCCGGCCTCCGGAGGTGTGCGAACGGCCGGTCTGCGCGCTGAGCGGCTGCACACCGGGCCCTTGGTGCGGCGAGCTTCGTGGCGATTTCGCAGTGGCGGGCGTTACGCTCGCGGAGCAGTGCGACGTCCACAGACCGGTTTTCGCCGGGCGGCCGCTTCGAGGCGAGAGCTCGGCGGTACGCAAGGCGGTTGGGGCGCCGCCCCAGTCAGGCGGGCCGGGACCCCGCATTCTCTCGCCGATGCCCGGCGAGGTGATTCGGCGGCTCGGTGTTGCGGGCGAGCGGCTGGCGCTGACCGCTGTGGCGCCGGGGTCCACCGGTCTGTGGTGGTTTGTCGGCACGCGGCCCTTGGGCCGAGCGCCGCCGGGGCGGCCCCTCTTGTGGACGCCCGAGCCCGGTATGCATCTGCTGATCTGTGCGGACGAGGCCGGCCGTGCCGCCCGCTGCGTGATCCGCGTGGAGTGAGCCCAGCCGCAGCTTGCGGCGCTTGCCGACTGCGGTTTTGCGGCCGATGATGGCGTCGATGTCCACCCGAAGCTCGCCAGCGTTCAACATTACGATCGTCGCGGGGCTGATTGCCTGGACGCTGGCGCAGGCGATCAAGCTGACGCGGGGCGGTCTGGCGACCCGCCGGCTCGACTTCCGATTGCTGTTCAGCACCGGCGGAATGCCGAGTGCGCATACGGCGATGGTGTGTGCGATGGCGACCTCCGTCGGATTGCGGGAGGGGTTTCACAGCCCGGTGTTCGCGCTTGCGTTGGCCTTTGCGGCGGTGGTGATGTTCGACGCACAAAGCGTGCGCCACGCAGCGGGCCAGCAGGCAAGACTGCTGAATCAGATCGTGGACGAGCTGTTCCGCGAGCATCGCCTTTCCGAACACAAGCTCGCCGAACTGCTCGGGCACACCCGACTGGAGGTGTTTGCGGGACTGCTCATGGGTATCCTCGTAGCGCTGGCGGTGCATTACTGGTGGTGAGGGCGGGCGGAAACGCCGCGAAAGGGGGGGCGCTCAACGGTTGGCGATTGCATTTTCAGTCATGACCGCTATGATGAGGACCACAGGGTTAGGCCGCAGCACCGCGGCCGAGGACAGAAAGGGACGGACATGCCGAAGATGACGAAGTCGAAGATGCTGGCCGAGATCGCCGAGGCGGCGGGCATCACCCGCAAGCAGGCCGCGGCTGCCGTGGACAAGCTCGTCTCCCTCGCTTACAAGAACGCGAAGGACGGCTTCACGATTCCCGGACTGGGCAAGCTGGTGCTGGTCAACCGCAAGGCGCGCATGGGGCGCAACCCTGCGACCGGTGAGCAGATCAAGATTCCGGCGAAGAGGGTGCTGAAGTTCCGCATCGCGAAGGCCGCGAAGGAGGCCGTGCTGGGCAAGTAGGTCGGGCGACCAGCACACCCATGGAATCGCGGCCCGGCCCGGGTCGCGATTCTGTTTTGCAGCCCGGCGCGGGAGAGGACGATGGATCCACTGCTGAAGTTGTTGAAGGTACGCGCGCGGGAATCGGTGGAGAATCTCGCCGCAATGCTCGAGCTCACCCCGGAGGAGGTGCGCGCCCGGATCGCCGACTACGAGCGGCGCGGCATCATCCGCGGCTACCGCGCGGTGCTGAACGAGGAGTCGCTCGAGGAGGACAAGGTCGTCGCGGTGATCGAGGTGAAAGTGGTGCCGGAGCGCGAGGGCGGTTTCGATCGCATCGCGCAGCGCATCTGTCGTTTTCCGGAAGTCGTCTCCGCGTACCTGATGAGCGGCCAGGCCGACCTTCTGCTGTTCATCGAGGGGCCCGACCTGCGGACCGTCGCGCGGTTCGTCAGTGAGAAGCTCGCGCTGATCCCGGGGGTGACCTCAACGACGACCTCGTTCATGCTGAAGACGTACAAAAGCCACGGGTTCTTGATGGACGCGCCCGATGAGCACGAGCGCCTTTCGATCTCCCCCTGAGCGCGTTGCCGCGCATGTGCGCGCGCTGCCGCGCTCTGGTATTCGCGATTTTTTCGACATCGTCAGCACGATGCGCGACGTGATCAGCCTTGGCATCGGCGAGCCGGACTTCGACACGCCCTGGAGGGTCCGCGAGGCGGCGATCTATGCGCTGGAGCGTGGCGCGACACACTACACCTCGAACCTGGGGCTGCTGCGGCTGCGCCGCGCAATCTGCGAGTTCGTGCGCCAGACCTACGGCGTCGAGTACGACCCGGAGACCGAATGCATCGTCACCGTCGGCGTGAGCGAGGCGGTGGACCTCGCGGTGCGCGCATTGGTGAGCCCCGGCGACGGCGTGATGTTCCACCAGCCGTGTTACGTCTCGTACGAGCCGCTGGTGCGGCTGGCGCACGGGGATCCGCTGCCGGTGCCCACCACCCGCGAGACCGGCTTCCGGCTCACCCGCCAGTTGCTCGAGGAGCACACCGCGACGCACGCGCGGCTGCTGGTGCTGAACTTCCCGAACAATCCAACCGGCGCCGCGCTGGACCGGACCGAGCTTGAGGAGGTTGCCCGTTTTGCAATTGAGCGCGACCTGATCGTGCTCACCGACGAGATCTACGGCGAGCTTCGCTACGAGGGCGAACCGGTCAGCATCGCGGCAATACCCGGCATGCGGGAGCGCTGTGTCTTTCTGCACGGCTTTTCGAAGGCGTTTGCGATGACCGGCTTCCGGCTCGGTTTCGCTTGCGCGCCCGCGCCGCTGGTGGAGGCAATGATGAAGATCCACCAGTACACGATGCTCTGCGCCCCGACGCTGAGCCAGGAGGCGGCGATCGAAGCGCTGAACGAGCCGGAGCGCGATGTCGCGCCGATGCGCGAGGAGTATCGCGCACGGCGCAACTTTCTGCTGCACGCGTTCAGCGAGATTGGGCTGCCGGTGGTGGAGCCGCGGGGGGCGTTCTACATGTTCCCGTACGTCGGCCACCTCGGGCTGAGTTCCCGCGAGTTTGCGCTGAAACTGCTCGAAGAGGAGCGCGTCGCGGTGGTGCCCGGCGATGTGTTCGGCCCCACCGGCGCCGGTCATGTGCGATGTTCCTACGCGACCGCGATGGACGATCTGCAGGAGGCGGTGCGTCGCATCGGCGCGTTCGTCGCGCGGCTCGCACCGGTGTGCCGGCTCACCGTCTGAACGATCCGCCTCGCCGCGCGCGCCATCCTCTTGTGGCACCGTTTGAGGCGGTCTGACTGCCGGGGTCCCCCGCGCCTCGAACGACCTCGCCGGCCGCCGGAATCGGGCCGACGCGGTCGGTTCAGACCAGTCCTCGCCGGATCATCTCCTCTGCGATCTGGATCGCGTTTTGTGCGGCGCCTTTCCAGATGTTGTCGCCGCTGCACCACATCGCCAGGCCATGGTCGGTGCTCGGGTCGCGTCGGATGCGCCCCACCAGCACGTCGTACTGGCCCGACGCGGCCACCGGCATCGGATACTCGGCTTTCGCCGGGTCGTCGACCACGCGCACGCCCGGCGCTCTCTCCAGCAGCGCCCGCGCCTCGGACGGTTCGATCGGGCGTTCGAACTCCGCGTGGACCGCGATGCTGTGGCCGTTGAACACCGGCACGCGAACGCAGGTGGTCGAGATGCGGATCGAGGAATCGCCCAGGATCTTGTGGGTTTCGCGCCGCATTTTCTGCTCTTCGGTGCTCTCGCCCGAGTCGTCCTTGAACGAGCCCACCGAGGGCAGCAGGTTGAACGCAATGCGGTGCGGGTACACTTGCGGCGCGGTGGAGCGGCCCTCCGCCCACGCGCGCGCCTGCTCCTCGAGTTCGCGGATCGCGGCGCTGCCGGTCCCCGAGACCGCCTGGTACGTACAGGCGACGAACCGCCGCAGTCGCGCGGCGCGGTGCAGCGGCGCCAGCGGCATCAGCGCAATGATCGTGCTGCAGTTCGGGTTCGCGATGAACCCCTGGTGCGCATCGAGCGCTTCCGGATTGATCTCCGGAATCACCAGCGGAACCCGCGGGTCCATCCGAAAGTCATCGCCGTTGTCGATCACGATCACACCGCGACGAACCGCTTCCCAGCCGAGCGTCTGCGACGCGCCTTTTTCGCCTTCGGTGCCAGCGAAAAAGGCGAACTGTGCGCCGTCGAACTCGGCGGGCTCCGCGGCGCGCACCTCGACCGGTTCGCCGTCAATGATCTCGGTCCGGGGCCGCCGGGCGAGCACCTTCAGCGAGCGCACCGGGAACTTTCGCGCGCGCAACAGCCGTACCATTTCGGCGCCGACCGCGCCGATGCCCACCACCACCACATCGTAGGCTCGCATGGGCGTCTCCTTGTGGTTGTTCGATCAGGTGCCTCCGGACGCGACGTGAGCGGCGACCATGTCGCCCACCTCCGTGGTCGTGTAGCCCATCCGGCCGGCGGCCAGACTCTTCAGCTTGTGCCCGGTCACGTACATCACCGCGCGTTCGATGCCGTCTGCGGCCGGTTCTTCGCCGAGATGGCGCAGCATCATCCCCGCCGCGCAGATCGCCGCGAGCGGATTGATCACGTTCTTGCCGGTGTACTTCGGCGCGGAACCGCCGATCGGTTCGAACATGCTGACGCCTTCGGGATTGATGTTACCGCCGGCCGCAATCCCCATACCGCCCTGCGTGATCGCAGCCAGGTCGGTGATGATGTCGCCGAACATGTTGCCGGTGACGATGACGTCGAACCACTCGGGGTTTTTCACCATCCACATGCAGGTCGCGTCCACGTGGTAGTACTCGCGTTTGATGTCGGGGAACTCCCGGGCGCCCATCTCGTGGAACGCCCGCTCCCACAGGTCGTACACGTAGGTCAGCACGTTCGTCTTCCCGCACAGCGCCAGCGTCTTGCGCGGCCGCCGGCGCGCGAGCTCGAACGCGTACCGCAGACAGCGGTCCACTTGAAACCGCGTGTAGATGCTGGTCTGGATTGCCACCTCGTGGGGTGTGCCGCGCAGGCTGAACCCGCCGGCGCCGCAGTACAGGTCGCCGGTGTTTTCGCGCACGACCACGTAGTCGATGTGCTCCGGCCCCTTGTCCTTCAGGGGGCACTCGACGCCCGGGTACAGCTTCACCGGTCGGAGGTTGATGTACTGGTCCAACTCGAATCGCAGGCGCAGCAGGATGCCCTTCTCGAGGATTCCAGGTTTCACGTCGGGGTGGCCGATCGCGCCCAGCAGAATCGCGTCGCTGCGGCGCAGCTCGTCAAGGACGGAGTCGGGCACCAGCTCGCCCGTGCGAAGATAGCGGTCGCCGCCCAGATCGTAATCGCGGAGGTCCAGCCCAAACGCGAAGCGTTTCGCGGCCGCCCGCAGCACCTTCACCGCCTCGCGCACGACCTCCGGCCCCGTGCCGTCTCCGCCGATCACCGCCACCTTGTAGGTCCGACTCATGTTCGCCTCGTGTTTAACCGCGCGCGCCGGCGCGCAAAGGCGGAGTATTCTACCGGCCGGCCGGCCGATTTCAACGCGGTCGACCGGCGTCGGGCGGTCGCGGTCGGCCGGCGCTACGGTGGACTCATCACCCGGGGGGCGGAGGGCGGGTGACGGCATCCCCCAGCACCGCCCGCCGCTCCGCGGCCGGCCACTGGCCAAAGGGGCGCACGGCCAGCGAGACGTTGGCGAATCGGGGATCCAACGTCACCTCGCGCACGACCCATGGCGGCAGCGCGACGGCGTCCGACGCGCGCCGAAGTTCCACTTCCGCGAGGATGAGACCACGGTTGGCACCCTCGAACACATCCACCTCCCACTGGCGGCCGCGATAGCGGCGGCGGTAGCGTCGCTTCACTACCGGTGCGCTCGCCGCCGCCAGTCCGAGCAGCTCGCGGCCCAGCTCCACCGGAATCTCCGCTTCGATCTCCGTTCGCGCCGGTCCCCGCCGGTCTCGCTTCACGGCCAGCCATGCCCGACCGCCGGCCATTCGTACGCGCGCAATTCCGCCACTCTTCAGCCACAGGTAGACCTGTCGGATCCGCAGCGGCCGAGCGCGCATCGGTACCGCCGTCGGCCGGGCCACAAACTTGCGCTCGATCTCCACCGGCATGCGATCAGATTGACGCCTGGGCGGGTGACGGGCAAGCTCGCTTGATCGTTGGCGCGGCGGACGTGCGACGATGGCGGTGACCCAGGCCGAAGCGATTGACCGGTTCGTTCAGACCGTGCGCGGTCGCGACCGCGATGCGCGGCTGGTTGCGTGGATTGTCGATTCCCCCTGGCTGCCCGGTTGGATCGGTGCCGACACGCTCGATTTCTTTTTCGACGCGACCGTCTGGATGCGCGCCTATGAGCGTGCGCAGTGCGAGCTGGACGGCTCCGTGCTGATCCCGGGCGGATGGATCGAGCTGGGGATGGCGGCGGAGCCCTCCGGTTTCGGCGCGCCGGTCCGCTGGAATCGATGTGAACCACCCAACGTGCTGCCGCATCCGGCCGGCCTCGAGGCGCTCCGCCGCGTTGATCCGCCCGACCCCGAATCCGACGGCCTGATGCCGGTGATCTTGGCGATGTATGAGCAGCGGCTGCCCGCGATGACCGCCGCCGGCTTTCCGCCCCGCATTGCGGCGGCCCGCGGTCCGCTGGCGGTGGCCGGCCATCTGCTCGGCATCACGGAGCTCTTGCTGGCGACGCAGACCGAGCCCGATGCGGTGCGCGACCTGCTCGCGCGCACGACCGCGCTGTGTATCGCGTGGCTCCGCGCCCAGCTCGCCCGCATGGACCGGCCTGTCGGCGTGCTGGTGCTCGATGACCTCGTCGGCATGCTGGGACCGGCGGATGCGGAGACATTTGCGTTCCCTTTTCTGCGGCAGGTGTTCCGCGCGTTCCCGGACCTGATCCACCTTTTTCACAACGACACCCCGAACCCCGAGGTCTACTACGGCCTGCGCGACTGCGGCGTGGATGTGTTCAACTTTTCGCACGAGGTCGACCCGGCCGACGCCCGTGCGCGAGTGGGTCCGGACATCGTGCTGATGGGCAACCTGCCACCGGTGGAACTGCTGGTTCGCGGGGCTCCGGAGGAGTGTCGCGCCGCGGTCCATTCGCTGCTGGACCGCTGGTCGGAGCTGGCGCCGTGGGTGCTCTCCGCCGGTGGTGGTGTTTCGCCCGGCACGCCGCTGGCCAACCTTCGCGCCGTGATCGAGGCCGCCGGCGTCGCCGGGACGGCTTGAAAAGGGCTGCGGGTTCGATACGGTTGACCGGATGAGCGAACCCGACTTTTTTTGCGTCCGATGCTGGCGCGTCGTCGCGGCGGGTGCGCTGGCGGTCGCCGCAGGATGTGTGACGTACACGCACCCCGATGACATCGCGGCGATGCAGCTTCGGCATCAGGAGGACTTGCGCCTGTTGCAGGAGCAGATTCGCACCGTTCAGGGTCGCGTCGAAGGCGTCGAGATGGAGGCGCAGCGTCTTGCGGGCGAGGTGGAGGCGCTGCGGCGCGCCCTCGCCGCCTCTGCGGACGGCGGCGCGCGGCTTCTCCAGCCGAAGCTGCAGGAGCTGGAGACGCGACTGGCGCGGCTGGACGCAGCGCGCGAGCAGGACCGGCAGGCGATCGTTGACGAGCTCAGCAAACGGATGGCGGAGGCGATCCGCCGCGCGATGGGAGGCGCCGCGCCCGCAGCGGCCAGCAGCCGTTCGCCCGCACGGCGCACGCCGGGCCCGACGAGCGGCTATGAACATGTCGTGCAGCCGGGCGAAACGCTGTCCGCGATTGCTGCGGCCTACGGCGTGAGTGCCGCGGTGATTGCTCAGGAAAACAACATAGCGGACCCTTCGAAGCTGCGTGCGGGCCAGAAACTCTTCATTCCGGAGCGCTGAGGATGCGCCGCTGGTGAATGCCACCTCCCCGATGTGGTTTCTCCGCAAAGAGAGTGGCGCGGTGTACGGGCCCGTCGCGGAGGAGACATTGCAGCAGTGGGCCCGGGATGGCCGCGTGGCACCAGAAGACTACGTTTCGGCCGACCAGGTGAACTGGGTACCGCCCTTCGAGATCGCGTCGCTCGAAATGGTGTGGTTCGTCGAGCTGCCGGACGGTCTGGAGTACGGGCCGGCGCACCGTGCGGCGATCGAAGAGCTGGTGGCGGAGGGCTCGCTTGCCTCGCCAGTGCGGCTGCGGCATGCAACCAGCGGGGAACGCATCGTGCTGGGCGACTCGGGCGTCGAGGCGGCGCCCCCCTCAGCGGCTGAGCCGGTGCACAAAGGGGACACGCAGCGGATCTCCGATCTGGTGACGGCGGAGTCGCCACCGACAGACGCCGTGGCGCCGGCGCCCCAGCCCGCGGCGGCGACGGAAGGGGCAGGCGAGCCCGAACGCACGGTCGGCTGGCGAGCGCTTGCGCTCGAACGCGATCGCTGGGAACAGGAGGCGCTGAAATGGAAGGGGCTCTACGAGCGAACCCTCGCGCGCCTGGAGGAGCAGACCGCACGCGTCGAGGAACTCTCGCGCGCCGCAGAGCAGGACCGGCTGGCGTTCGACGCGGAACGCGAGGAGCTGCGGCGCCGGGTTGAGGAGCTGGCCGCAGAGCTCGACCGCGCCGCCCGGGCGGGCCGTCCGGACGCGCAAATCGTCGAGGCCTACCACGAGCTGGTGCGCAACTACGATGTGCTCGCGGCGCAGCTCAACGCGAAGGGGGAGGGTGAGCGCCGCCTCCACGAGGAGCTGGCCGCGCTGCGCGCGGAGCACGAGGCCGCGCTCGCGACCGCTGCGGAACGCAGCCGCCGCGAGCGCGAGCTCGCCGAACAGGTCCAGCGGCGGCTGAGTGAGCTCGAACGCGCGCACCTCGAACTGGTCCGCTCGTACCGGGAGCTGAACGACCGGTACATTCGGTTGCGCGATTCGGTCCCACCCACGCCGGAATCCGCGCATGCCACCGGCGCTGCGCCCGAGGCGACGACGCCGGCGGCGGAACCCCCGGCCGGCGGCACCGGCCGGCTCAGACTCTGGCGATGAGTCCCCGCGGTTCGAACCTCAGGAGTGCACGATGAACTTCACTGGACGCCTCCTCCATCGGCGCATGAGCATCGTGGTGGTGCTGCTGTCCGCCGCGTTCGCCGGCGCGCAGCCCGCCGCACCGCCCGGCAGTTCGGAGGACATTGTCGCGACCGGCCGCAAAGCGGCGCGCGTGTTGGCCGCGCTGCTGCCTCGCACGCACCTCCAGCGCATCGAGCTCGATGACACCATCGCCGCGCGCGCGTTCGAGCTGTTCGTGGATTCGCTCGACTTTGACCGCACCTGGCTGATGGCCTCGGACGTGGACGAGTTCCGCCGCGACGTCGCGCAGCTGGACGACATGCTTCGCGCCGGCGACCTCTCTTTCGCGTTTCGCGTGCACGAACGATTTATGGCGCGGATGCGGGATCGCATTGAGTTCGTGAACCGCCTGCTGGACCAGGGCATTGTGACCTCCAACCGGGATAGCTACGTCTGGCGCCGCCGCGATGCGCCGCGGGCGGCCGATACGAACGAGTGGAACGAGCTATGGCGGCGGAAGGTGACGAACGAGTACATCTCGCGGCTGGTCGCGGTCGAGCTGGCGCGATCCGGCGTGACGAACGGCGCGGCGACCAATGCAACCGCCGCCGCGGCCGGCAACACCCGCAAGGTGGAGCCCGACCTCGCGGATGTCGAGGGTGACCGGCGCGATCCCCACCTCACACCGGAGGAGTTCATCCGCCGGCGGTACCGGCAGTTTCGCACCGTGCTCGAGGACAGCGACGAGGAATCGTTGATCGATCGCTTCCTGTCCGCATTTTCTCAGGCCTTCGACCCGCACTCTGAGTACATGACGGCCGCCCGCACTGAAGACTTCGATATTTCGATGCGGCTGTCGCTGGTTGGCATCGGCGCGCAGCTCAGCAGCGAGGACGGCGCCGCGAAGATTGAGCGACTGATTCCCGGCGGCCCCGCGGAGCGCGATGGCCGGTTGCAGGTGGGGGACCGCATCATTGCGGTGGGCCAGGGCGACGAGGAGCCGGTGGATGTGCTGCACTGGCCGCTCTACAAGGTCGTACGACTGATTCGCGGCGAGAAGGGCACGCGGGTCACGCTGGTCTACTGGCCCGCTTCCGACGTGTCGGGTGCGACGGAGCGTCGCATTACGCTGGTGCGCGACGAGGTGAAGCTTGAGGAGCAGGCCGCGAAAAGCCGGGTGCGCGAGGTCGAAGGGCCCGGCGGCCGCCGGTACCGATTCGGCGTGATTTCCCTGCCGGAGTTCTATGCCGATTTCAAAGCGCGCGGCGGCGAGGCGCGACGGTCCGCGACCGATGTGCGGAACCGCCTGCAGGACCTCATGCGGCAGGAGGTGCAGGGCATCGCGCTGGACCTGCGCAACAACGGCGGCGGCTCCCTCCCCGATGCGATCGAAATCGCCGGCCTTTTCATTCGCGGCGGCCCGATCGTGCAGGTGCGCGATGCACGCGGCGTGCAGGTGCTCAGCGATCCCGATCCCGAGCTGGTCTACGGCGGACCGCTAGTGGTGCTCGTGAACCGGTCCAGTGCGTCGGCCTCGGAGATCGTCGCCGCCGCGCTTCAGGACTACGGCCGCGCAGTGATCATTGGCGACCGCAAGACGCACGGGAAGGGCACGGTGCAGACCTTGCTGCCGCTGGACAACCGCAATTCCGCGCTCGGTTCGCTCAAGGTCACCACCGCCGCGTTCTACCGCATCGCGGGGGGGTCGACGCAGATGCGGGGGGTTGCGCCGGACATTGTTCTGCCCTCCTTCCTCGATGCGATGGAAATCGGCGAGGAGTTCTTGCCCCACGCCCTCCCCTGGTCGGTGGTCGATCCCGCCTACTATGCGGTGCTGCTCGACATGGTCCCGCCGCTCGATGTGCTCCGTGAGCGCTCCGAGCGCCGCCGGGCCGAGTCCCCCGCTTTCCAGGTGCGCGCGGAGCTGATTGCGCGGTTCCAGCGGCGGATGAACACGGCGGAGATCTCGCTGAACTTGGCGGAACGGCTGGCGACCGCGCGCGCGGACCGGGAGTTGGACGAGGCGCAGCGGGCCGCGAGTCGTGCCGGCAGCGAAGAGTCGGATGATGCGGCCGACCTCGTGCTGCAGGAAGCCCTCCAGGTACTGCTGGACATTGCGCGCTGGCGCGAAGTCAGCCGGTCCGCAGAACCGGTGGCTCGCGCACCCTGATCTGTGCCGGCGGGCTCCCGCAACCCGCACCCGAGCGCTTCGCCGGGATCGTTCGTCGCGGGCGGTTCGCGCCACCTGTGGCACTGCGATGGGTTGCGTCCACTGCCGGTCTGCGCGGCAAGTACCGCGGACCTGTACGCCGTTGCTCGAATCACCCGACGGCGGGAGGCGGGTTCCGCAGGCGGCGATCTTCATTGGCCAGTGGGGTGTGACGCGTGCGGACAACAGCGGCGCGTCAGCGCGGGTCTCGCGAGGCGGCCGCCCGAATCTCGTCCGATGGAAACTCCAGCCGCACCAGCGGTGGATTGCGACCCTCCGTGGTGAGCAATGCGGCATCGCCATCGGTCGTCCACGCGATCGCCTCCCGACGGCGCAACCAGCCGCTGCGGGGGTCCGGCAGCGACACGCGCCGCCAGACAGCCGTGCAGATCGATGACCAGTCCTCGTTTTGGGGTGCAGTCCAGAGCCACGCGTCTGTGTAGGTCAGGATCAGCAACCGGCGGTGGACGGGATCAAAGTCCATCGCGGTGGGCTGCGCGCCGAGCAGGCCGGTCACGCCGTGTTCGAGCACGCCGGCCGGCCCTGGCCAGGTTTGCAGTTTCGCGAGCGGCCGTGCGGTGGCCACCGCAATCTGGCCAGTCCACGGGCCGGCCGGCAGCGGCACTGTGTAGAGGCGGGGCGGTACATCGCGTTTGCTGAGCAACAACACCTCGGCTGTCGCCTCGTCCACCGCGACGGCCTCCACGTCGCGCGGGCCATCCGGGAACCGGACCTGCAGTTCAAGCGCGGGTGTCACCGCGACCGTTGCGGCGCCGGGGCCGCAGTGCGGTTCCGGTACCGTCCAGAGGGTAATGTGCGGGCGCTGGCCGAGGTTGTCGCCACAGTCGGCGATGAGCAGCCAGGGGTGACCGTCGTGTCGGAACGCCGCGAGGTCTTCCCAGTCGTCATTACGGGCGGGGGCCACCTCGATGCGGGCGAGCACGCTGCCGTTGGTGCCGGCCGCATACAGCATCGGCGGGTTGCCGCTGTCGTTGATCGCCCAGATCACATCTGGCCGACGTCGCGAGGCCGCCAGCCCCGAGATTTCGCGGAGCTCATCGTGTGCGAGCGTCGCGAGCATCGCCGGCAGAGGCTCGGCCCGCACCAGCGCCGGGATCGTCACCGCCAACTTGAGCGCGAAGCGATGACGCCGGACATGCGCTCCGGCGCTCACGGCGCCGGCGGCAACGGTGTGGCGCCCGGCGGAAGGCCCGGCAGCGTCGGCATCGCGGTGGAGGGTGGAGTGTTCGTTGGCTCGCCGCTGACGATACCCGACACCGGCGTCACCACGATATTCGTCGTCGGCTCTCCCGCGGGGGGTTCAACGACCGTTGTGCGGCGCACCGCCGGGGCGCCGGCCGCGGTCACCGCGGGCTCCTCGTACACAGAGCGGACGGACCCGTCCTGAAGGACCTCGCGGGAGACCAGCCGCTCACTACCTCCCTCGTCCACCGCTTCGCAGCCGAGCGAAATCAGCGCCGCGCCCAGCGTACCGATCAAGTGTGGCGCGCGTTTCACGGTTCTTCTCGAGTACCGGCCCTCGCGTTGCCGATACCACCGCGTAACAATATCTGCCCCTGGCGCGCCAAATCAATCGCCTCGGCGAGAATTCGGGCGGCTTCCTGGGGCGCGTGAAACCCCATCGAATTCTCCGCATTCACAAAGTCCAGTCGCCATTGCGCCGAACGCTGGTGCCGGCGGGCGTCGGCGATGGCGGGAGGAGGCTGTGGGGCCGTGGACGCCTCCCCGAGGTCACGGATCAGGGCCGCGACTGCTTCCATCGCGCGGTCCATCAGTGCTTTGGTGCGTCCCTGGATGATGTCGACGCGCGCGGCCATCTCGGCCTCATCCACCGGGTGACAGGGCAGACAGGCGCGGCGGACGTGCAGCATCGGACTACGCACGTGGTGATCGGTGACCTTCATCGCGCCGTCACGGAGATAGGGCATGTGACAGTCCGCGCAGGCCACACCCGCACGCGCGTGCACCCCTTGATTCCACATTTCGAACTCAGGGTGCTGGGCTTTCAGAACCGTCGCGGTGCTCACCGCGTGCACCCAGTCGACATGGCCGACGCGGTCGTAGTAGGCCTCGATCTGCTCGGCCTTCAAGCCGTCATGCCAGGGGAAGGTCACCAGCCGACCGTCACCCTTGAAGTAGTACTCCACGTGGCACTGTGCGCAGACCATCGAGCGCATCTCCTGCCGCGAGGCTTCGCGGTTCGGGTCGTAAACGCCCTTGCGGCCGGCCGCGCGCCACCGTGCGATGCTGGGGGCGGAGGGCACCTCCGCATCGGACGCGGCGAGTACCGCAATCCCCTGCAGGAACGCGGGGTGCTGCACGCGCAGTGCCATCGTCCTCGGATCGTGGCAGTCAACGCAGGTGACGGGGTGGGAGACGAGCTCCCACGCCTGCGTCAGCGGCATTCGGCAGACGTTGGTGAAACCGACAAAAAGGTCACCGCCCCCCTGCTGCCGGTAGACGTGCGCCATGCCGCCGGCGTGGCAGTGGAGACAGGCGCCGGGCTGCCGGAACTGCCGTGTCCGCTCGCTCAGTTTCTGGTCGGCCAGCGAGTACATGTGCCCGCGGTCCTCCCGGTAGTCCACACCGAACGGATAGCCGGCAAAGATCGTGCGCAGCAGGGGATGCGCCTCGAGATGCGAAAACGCCTCACTGCCGCCGTAGCGGGTGCGATTGGTGTCGGCGGTGCGGCGCCAGCCGTCGTACTCGCGGGGGAAATTCCGCCCCCAGACCGCCGCATCGAGTGTGCTGTCGTCCAGCTCGACCAGCCGGAGGACCGTCTGTCGCGCCTCAAGCTTCCGGTGGTGAATGTTGATGAGCAGCGCCGTCACGGCCGCGGTCGCCGCGGCGGTGAGCGCGACGGTGAGCAGAACCGCAGGGGTGGAGGTGCGCATCGGGGATCTCCTAGTCGAGTTCGAAGTGCCCCGCCGAGCGGTGACAGTCGGTGCAGCGGGCGGAGCCAAGTTCGACGTCCACGTGCCCCGCGACCGGGCCGGCCATGTCACGGTGGCACCGTATGCAGTTGTGCTGCAGTGCCCGAAGGTTCGCCGGTCTGATGCGAATCGGCTCGGGAAAATTGCCGAGCGTGAACGCGACCGAGTGGTTCCAACCGTTCCGCGCCTTTGCCAACCACTTTTCGACCGCGCGGTCCGGCAGGTGGCAGTCGTTGCAGGTCGCCACTGCATGATGGCTGCCCCGCAGCCACGATTCGAATTGGTCGCGCATAATGTGGCAGTTCACGCAGGCTCGGGGGTCATTGCTAAAGTACGAAATGCCTTCCGCATACCAAAACGTGTAACCGCCTACACCGCTGAAAACGCCAAGACCGAGAGCCACTGCTGGCGATCTCCACCACCCTCGTGTCGAGGCTTTGCGCTTCGGGGTGGTCGCAGGACCGGTCACGGACGGATCCACCGCCGAAAGCCTACTCTGCGCGAGCGGTAGAGTTCAACTCTTTCAAGTGCCGCCACTGACGCGAGCGGATCGCCGCCGAATCGTCCGGATGCCGTGCGCGAACATTCGGCATCGCAGGGGTCCGCGGCGTCCCGCTCCCCTCCCGGTTGAACTACGGCGCAGGGTGTACCAGTATTCCCGAGGGACGGGTGGCACGCGCGCCCGGCGGAGGTTTCGGCGATGGAACGGCTTCCACTCTTTTGGCGCAGGGGGGCCGCAGTGTGGATCACGATCGCCGCCTTTCGCGCGCCCGCCGCCGAATCTCCAATTCTCCTTACATTTGAGTCAGATGACGCCGTCGAGCTGCCGTACCGTGAACGGCACGGTACCACGCTCGCGATTGTGGATCGGTATGCGACGGATGGGCGGCGGTCGCTGCGGTTCGAGACGCCGGCGTGGAGCAATGGTTTGCCCGAGTGGCCGTCGTTCGAGTTCCGCATTACGCGCCGCGACTGGCGCGGGTACGACCGGCTGGCGATGGACATGGTCAACCCCGGCACTTCGGCGGCGCGGCTGGCGATGTTCATCTCCGATTCGACGGTGCCGTTCCGGCAGGGGCTCTATCACGAGTGGGTTGTGCCGGCGGGCGCGTGGCGTCGGATTGAAGTGCCGCTTGCGAAGTTGCCGGCGGGGGTGGACCGCGGCGACATCACCGTGCTGCACATGTTCGCGACGCGTCCACCGGCCCGCTGGGAACTCTACCTCGATCGCGTCGTGCTGCTGCGAGCCGGCGAAACCTCGGTGCCCCCCTCGGCCGCGTTTGCGCGGGAGGTGGCCCCGCTTTACCGCCGGCGACTGGATGCGGTGGCGTTGCGTCTGCAGCGGCTGCGCGATGCTCGCGATGCACCGTGGTTCGCGACACTCGCCGGCGAGGTGAACCAATTGCGTGAGGAAACCGACCCAGGGGCGGCGGGGCGCCATGATCCCTCGCGCTGGCTGGAACGGCTGGACGCACTCGATCTGGATGTTGCGCGCGCGGAACGTCTGGGCGGGCTTGCGGCACAGGAGGCCGCACCTTCTGCGGATGGCGCTCTGTTGGTCGCATTGGCCTCCTCAATGCAGAAGGTACTGCCGCGAGGTGTCGGCATGGGTGTGGAGCCCGCCGCCGCGATTGAACTGCACGCGGCGCGGGGCGAGGCGGAATCCGTGCAAGTGATCGTGACGACGCTCGGGCAGAACCTGCTGCGTCAGGTCGGGGTCTCGGTGGGGGAGCTGAAGTCGGCAACCGGCGCGGTGCTCGACCCGGCGCGGGTGGACCGGGACGTTGTGGGCTACGTCCGGACGCGGGAACTCCCGCCCTACGGCGCGGAGCACGTGGGGTGGTGGCCCGACCCGCTGCTGAATTTTCTCGGTCCGGTGGAGGTGGCACCCGGCGATCTCCAGGCGTTCTGGATCCGCGTTCGCGTGCCTCGTGACCAGCCCGCCGGCGTCTACCGCGGCACGTTGACGGTCACCGCCGCGAACGTGGCGGCGCGATCGTTGCCGTTCGCAGTGCGGGTTCGCGACTGGACGGTTCCCGCCGTCAGCCCGCTGCCCCTGGCGATCACGTTCGGCCCCCACGACCATCCGCTGGAAACCACCCGCTCCGAGCAGACCCAGTGGCGGCGGGAGGCCGACTACCCCCTGAATGTGTGGCATCAGCGCCGAGAGAGCTGGGCGGATTTTCTGGCCGACTACTTCATTACCTTCGACAGCCTCTATCACACCGGACAGCCCGCGTTCGATCTGCTCGTGCGGCTGCAGCAGCAGGGGCGACTCGGCCGCTTCAATTTGGGATACTGGTCGTACTGGGAAGACTCGCCCGATGCAGAAGCCCGTTGGCGCACAAACACGCTCGCGCGGCTGGTTCGTGCCCGCGACCGCGCGCGGGAACTGGGGCTGCTGAACCATGCCTACGTGTATGGTTGTGATGAGGTCGATCGCGACCACTTCGGGCGTGTCGAGCGCGCCGCCGCGCTGCTGAAACGAGAACTGCCTGGCGTGCCGATCTTCACCACCACCTACGACAACAGCTACGGGCTGGATTCGCCGGTGAAGTCCGTGGACTGGTGGTGCCCATTGACGTCCCGGTACGATCCGGAACGGGCGGCGCGGGCGCGAGAAACGGGCCGACAGGTGTGGTGGTACATCTGCTGTGGGCCGCACCATCCGTACGCGAACATGTTCATCGAATACCCGGCGATCGAGGCACGGCTGCTGATGGGGGCGATGACCGCGAAGTACCGGCCGGATGGGTTCCTATATTATCAGATCAGCATTTGGAACTCGCGCCGGCCGATCACCACCGGCCCGTTCACCGACTGGGATCCGCGGAGTTGGACCACCTACCACGGTGACGGTTCGTGGACCTGCGTTGGTCCGGGCGGTGAACCGGTGCCGACGATCCGGCTCGAGAACTTCCGGGACGGGCTCGAAGACTACGCCGCCGTGCTCGAGCTGGAACGACGGCTGCGCGAGCTCGACGGTGGAGGCGTTGCCGCTGTGGCCCGAGCCGCGCTCACGGTGCCGGATGACCTTGTCCGCTCGCTGAAGGAGTTCTCCCGGGAGCCGGCGCGGTTGCTCCGGTGGCGGCGGCGGCTGGACGATGTGATCGAGACCCTGCCGGCGGTCGTAGGTCGATAGAAGATCACTGCGATGCGGTTGCCGTCAGGGCCGCTCGCCGCCGCCGAGAAGCTTGTGGAGCCGCAGCACCGAGCTACCCCCTTCCTGAGGGGAGGTGATCACGGCGCACAGCTCCTGTCCTCGCCGGAACAGCAGCGGCGGAACGTCCGGCTCCGGCGGGATGACAGGATGCCAGCCGGCCTGGACCAGATCGTCCGCCAGGCGGGCAGCCGCGACAGGCGCGGGCAGCGCGGAGCGCCCGAGCTGCGCGGCGAGATGTGCGGTCTCGTCCGCGACGAACAGCACCGTGTCGAGCGCCGGGGCGGGCGGAAGCGACGGGATCGGGTTGCCCGTCGGCGGACGCGCGGAAGCAAGAAATTCCTCCCGCGACTGTGTCAGCCGCACCACCAGACATTCGCGGGGATGCCCCAGCGGGACGATGAGCCATCGCACGACGCGGCGGCTGTCCACTGCGATTCCCCAACCGATGACCTCGCCGTGCATCGCCCACACGTCCGCGCCCATGGTGCGATAGGCGTCGACCAGCAGCCGCTCCGCCTCGGTTGCGGGCAACGTGACGCCCAGCACTTCCAAGTCTGCGCGACCCTCATTGATGCGTATCCGCGCGGTGTGTGCGCGGTTCCATCCGGGCTGGCCGGCCGTCGTGGCGCCATGCGCGGACTCACCGCGCAACCAGTACACTCGGCCGATCGCCGACGCTGCACCGCAGAGGGTTGCGCCGGCGATGAGGACCGCGACCCCCCCCCGGGCCGGCCGCCTCTTCATTCCAGGCCCCGCGTCCAGACGAGGGTCGCCTCGGATTCGAGCCGGATCGTGTCCGCCCGATAGAGGAGATGACGCACCACCGGCAGCAGCGGGACCGGCCGGCTCTGGGCGGACGCGCGGACCATCTCGAACTCCTCGATTGGCTGCTCGGCGAACTGGAGGCGGCTCACACGGTTGCGGGGCAGCCGGGCATGAAGGTCGCTCGGACGCGCGACGGGCAGCACGAACTGCCGCAGCACGTGGCTGGACCCGATCACGGGGGCGTCGTCCCGCGAATGACGGCGGCGATCGCGCCCCTCGTCCCACTCCTGAATCCACAGGCCGCTCGGCATCATGGACTGATAGGTGTCGCTCATCGCGTACTGGGCGGCGAGGCCGCGGGCTTCATGGATGGTGTCCAGATGCACGAGTGCGAGCCGGCCGATCTGGATCAAACCGGCAACGATCACCATCACTGCGACCAGCATGATCGCCAGCTCCAGCAGCGCCTGGCCGCGCTGTGTCGCCCGGCTTCGCCGCGGTCCGATGGGCGCATCAGTGGCCACGTCGAGTCCCTCCGGAGCCACCACGGCCGGGGCCGCCGCGCACTCGGCAGCGGTCGCTGTTGTGTTCCAGCCACTCGATGCCGGTCTGCCGGAACGAGAGCTGTTCCCAGGTGCGGAGCTGCTCACAGTACCAGCAGCCCGGCGTCAATCCGTCGATCCCGCGCACAACGTACTCGGGCAGGTGCTCGCGGATGTGCGTGGACCACCCCGGCCGGCTTCCACCGCCACCGCCGCTGGCGGTGTCCACCGGGATCAGGCGTACTTCGCGGTAGGCGGGCAGCACTAGTCCATAGCGGTTCGGCCGCTCGCCATCCTCGAGCGTTCCGAACGGTTTGGCCGCGGCGGTCCACACCACCCAGCGGGAGGCAGCGCCGGGCGTCGCGCGGTCTGACCGTGTTTCGATGCGTACCGCGGCGTCTGCGCCGACGTAGTCGTACTCGGGTTTCACGGTACCGCGGAAAGGGAAGTCGTTCGGAATCAACGAGGTCCATGGCCGCCACCGCACAGGGTCATACGCGTACCACTGTGCAGAGACCCGGGCGACCGCGGAAGTGAGGGGCCGCCCCGCAAACTGTTCAAGCATCTGCAGCACGATCCTTCCGCTCGGCCCGCCGATCATCGGCAGGTCATCCAGCGTCGTCACCCGGGTCAGCCCGAGGCCGAAAAACTCGGAATTGATCGGCATCGGATCGCGGATCAGCGGCAGGGGGTCCCACTCGCGCCAGCTCATGTAGGAGCGCAATGTCGAGTAGGCGTGATGGTAGAACCAGCACCAGTCACTGGAGGCGATCGCGTCGTAAAAGCTGGGGTTCAGCAGCAGGTGGTCGCCGCGATAGTCCACGTAGTAAAGCGCGTTGTCCGGCCACGCGACAACCCCCTGCGCTGCGAGCACGCGCAGCATGCTGCCGTAGTTGTCCCACGCGGTCGGCGGAGAGGGAGCATTGGTCCATGGTTGGATCGGAAACTGGTTGGGGTAGTCGCGGATCACCTGCTCCGCGTGACCGGCGAGCATCGCGGTGAACTCGGGGTTGTTAAACATCCGGTTGTTTTTGGCGGCGAGCTGTGCGGCCGCCAGCGCGGTCGCCGGCCCGACATAGCACAGCCGTGCCGCGAGCTCGCCGAGCAGCTCTGCTTCCGGGAAGCGGGTCTGACCGCGTGCGATCCCTTCGTGGATCGCGACCGCCTGCAGCACGTTGAGCTGCCCGATCAGGTTCAGCGTGAGCCCCTGCCATCTTGCCGCCGCCAGCGCAGCCGCGTCGCCCGCGGTTTGTGCGCGCAGCTTCACGGAGATGATCTTGTGGACATCGAAGTTCCAGAGCACCACGAGCGCGAGGATCACGCAGATCATCAGCAGGTAGATCAGCGTCTGCCCCGCGCGGCATCGTCGGCTCCGGCGCATGGAGGCTCACTCCTCGAGATACAGCGGGTAGTGCTTGTCGCGGACGATGAACTCCTCTTCGAGCCCGCTGCGGAGGTTCACCCGGCCACCCGCATAAAACGTACGCACCAACGGCCATGTCAGCTCGTACCGTTGGTGCGCCGAAGCCATCAGGAGCGTGTCGGAGCCGGGTCCCTCCACATAGTGGATGTCATCCCAGTTTTCGTAGTCCAAGATCGCAGGCAGGTCCCCCCACCGCGTTGCGCCCAGGTACAGCGGAATCCGGGATCGTTCAACCGCCGCCTGAGGGGACGTCGGATCGCTGGCGAGCGCAAGGCTCCACACCCGTTGCACGCGTCCCGGTCGCGGATCGCGGACCAGCGTCGCCAGCCCCCCACCACGCTGAATCTGGGGCTCGACGATTCGTCCCGCGTTCGGGATCGCCGCTGCGCGGGCGACCTTGTAGACCATGAAATCGTTGAAGCCGACACTCCGCGCCCGAGCTGCGGCCGCGGCGGTGTACGACAACACTGCGCGGCCGGCGTACAGTTGCGAAATCTGAAACGCGCCCAGACAAATCAGGCAACCGATCGCGATGACGACCAGCGCCTCAATCAACGACTGCCCGCGACGGGCGCGACGGTTCGGGACCATGCTTCGCCCCCTCGCCGGGCGCGGAACTCAGTTGCTGCGCGACCCGTCCCGGTCGAGATCCTTCAGATACTGGTGCGAGCTGACGTCCATCGCCGCATCTTTCGCGGCCGAATCGCCGCCCAGCTCCTCCACCGCGCCGGCGAACTTCTCCCGGATCGTGTCGCTGAAGATCGCCACGATCGCGATCGCGGCCAGCGCGACGATCACAACGATGATGATATACTCAGTCAGCGCCTGGCCTCGCTTCTTCAACCGACGGCTGTTCATCGCTGCATCCTCCGGGGTTGCCCCCGCTGTCCACTCCACGCTACCCCCTTTTGCGACGGTTGCCAATCCTCTAGGACCGTGTCGCTCAGGGGTACTCGGAGCCGACCAGATCCATCACGCGGCCGCCGTATTCCCGAAACGTGAACAACAGCAGAGCGAGCATCAATAGCACCAACATCAGCATCGCCGCCATTGCGACGAACTCCACCAACGCCTGACCACGCCGCTCGAGTTGCTGGCGGACACCTCGCATGGTCCGGTCGCTCCGTGATATAAGACGCACTGCGCGGGTAGGATATTGCAGACCTTGGCCGTCGGTCGAGGTCGAGAGGTACGCCGATGAAGGCTCTGAAAGTCGGCCCATGGATCGCGCTGGTCGCCG
Organism: Kiritimatiellia bacterium; assembly: GCA_026417735.1. Lineage (NCBI taxonomy): Bacteria > Pseudomonadati > Kiritimatiellota > Kiritimatiellia > Kiritimatiellia bacterium. The sequence continues at coordinate 245,049 of JAOACR010000009.1, read as the reverse complement.
GGGTGGTGACGGCGACCGCGGCGCTGCGCATTTGCCCCGCGTGCGGACATGAGGCTGGGGCCGAGGATACGCAGTGCGGTCATTGCAAAGCGGCATTGCCGCCGCCGGCCCGGGCGCCCGCACAGCCCGTTACCGGCGTTCCGGCCGCTGTGGCGGAGACCTCCGCGCCGCCGTCGGCCGCGGGTGCACCCCAGCTCCGCAACGAAGTTGTCGCCGAGCAGATCGCGACCGCGCGCCGTCTCGCGGAGCAGGGGGCGGCGTGGGGAGCAATCCTGTTTGCTCGAAATGCCGCCGCGATGCTCGCGATTCAGGGCCCGCAAACCGCCGAGCAGCGTGTTGCGCTCGCCGCGCTGATCCGGGATGCGCGACGTCGGCTCGTGCGCGCGGAGCAGCCCTGTCCGGTGTGCCGAGGCACGGGCGCTCAACGCATGAAGGCGCTCACGCTGAAGGGGGAGGTGGTGGATCAGGTGGTCGTCGGCGGCAAGTGCGGCTACTGCCGCGGCCTCGGCCGGGTACCGGCGCGGACCCCGGATGACCAACTGGCCAACGAGGAGGCGCAAGCGCTGCAGTCGTACGCGGCGGAGCAACAGAAGCGGGGACTTGAAGAGGTCCGCGACCTCTGGTTGCCGGCGGGGCTGTGGGAGACACTCAGCCCCAAACAACAGGCAGCGGCCCGCCGGGCCGCCGGCGTGGTGTGTGAACGTTGTCACGGGTTTGGGTCGCAGTCCTGTGCCACCTGCAATGGCGCCGGCATTTCGGGATGCGGCAACCAAAACTGTGCCGGTGGCACCGAAATCTGCCCCGACTGCAACGGCCGCGGCCGGTCTTCCGGGACACGGGGAGCAACCGCGCTGCAAACCCGATGCGAAACCTGCAACGGGACCGGCAAGCGGACCTGCACCGAATGCACGGGCAAGGGATTCGTTGAGTGCTCGAAGTGCGCCGGTCGCGGCGAATCGGTGTGTGCCGCCTGTCGCGGCACAGGCGAGGGCAGCCCCTGCTCCAAGTGTCAGGGAGACGGGACGATTCCCTGCAGTCGTTGCAGCGGCTCGGGACGGTATCGCGAGGCCATCTGCGCGTCGTGCGACGGCCGCGGCGCATCGTTGTGCAAATCCTGTAACGGCGCCGGCCGGGTATCCCGCCGCTGAGCAATGGATCCCTCCTGGGTGGAGATTGACGCGGCGGCGCTCCGCGACAACCTTCGCGCGATCCGTACCGCGCTGCCCGAACGCACGGAGGTGATTCTGGTCGTCAAGGCGGATGCCTACGGGCATAGCGCGCGGGAGGTTGCGCGGTTGGCCACGGAGGGAGGTGTGCGGTGGCTGGCGGTCGCACATGCGGCCGAATTGAAGGAGGTTCGCGCAGCGGCGCCCCGGGCGCGGCTGCTGGTGCTCGGCCCGATCTTGCCGCATCAGACCGCGGAAGTGCTGCGGCGCGGCGCAACGCCGATCGTCGCCGGTCTGGAGCATGGCCGTGCGCTCGCCGCTGAGGCCCGCCGCCGCCGAAAGCGGTTGACGGTGCACTTAAAGATCGACACCGGTATGGGCCGGATCGGGTTTGGGTGGGCCAGCGCGACGGAAGAGATTCGGCCGCTGTTCGGCGAGCGAGGCCTTTTCATCGAGGGCATCTGCACGCATTTGGCACGAGTCGAGGCCGGAGAGGGTGATCCGGCCGCGGCGCAGCTGCAGCGATTCCGGGAGATTGTGATGGCCGCCGAGTCGTTCGCGGGCCGGAAACTTTTTCAGCACGTCTCGAGCAGCCGGGCGGCGCTGCTGCATCCCGAGTGGGATTTCGATGCGATCCGGCCTGGACTGATTGCCTATGGGTATGGCGCGGCCGACCCCACCGGGCGGATCGTGACGCGCCCGGTGTTGCAGTGGAAATGCCGGGTTGTCCACGTGCGCCGGGTGCCCGCAGGGACGCCGGTCGGCTACTATGGCACCTACGTAACGCCGGCGGCAACAACCCTCGCAGTGGTCTCCGCCGGTTATGCGGATGGCTACCTCCGCGCGCTCAGCAACCGCGCTCACGTATTGATTGGCGGGCGCCGCTGCCGGGTGGTCGGGCGGGTCAGCATGAACTGGATCACTGTTGACGCGGGCCTCTACGCGAATGTACGACCCGGCGACGAGGTGGTGCTGATCGGTCGGCAAGGGAACCAGGAAATCTGGGCGGACGAGCTGGCCACGTTAGCGCGTACGATTCCGTACGAAATCCTCGTCGGCATTCGCGCAACGATTCCTCGCCGCGTCATTTGAAGCCCGAGATCCAGCGCCCCGGAAACCACCGGCTGGGATGCCTCAAACCGCCGGGTGGATGTCCCGCCGGCGGGCGGTCGGCGCTGTGAACGGAATTGCTGGAGATTGAAACAGCCCGCCGAACATCCTCCCCGTGAGGAGCCAGATACCGAGGGGCAAATCGTCACAGCTTGCAGCGAACGATGTGTGCCAGAATGGCCCGTGGCCTCATCGCCGTGGCAAAAAAGATAATTCCAAACAATTTGGGATTAGAAGTTTACGGTTTATTCTTCGCTGGATTCCCGAGATTGGCATGTGTTTTGCTGCGAGGAGCAACGCCTGCGAGTGCCGGCGAGAACGGTTGGAGCAGGCAGGAGATTTTGTCATGTCGAAGGTTCTGGGCATTGATCTGGGCACGACGAACTCGTGCATGGCGGTGATGGAGGGCGGGCAGCCGGTCGTAATTCCGAACGCGGAGGGCGGCCGGACGACGCCCTCGGTGGTGGCCTTCACCAAGAGTGGCGAGCGACTGGTCGGGCAGGCGGCGCGCCGCCAGGCGGTGACGAACCCGAAGAACACGATTTTTTCGATCAAACGGTTCATGGGCCGCCGCTACGACGAGGTGCAGCAGGAGATCAAGCTCGTGCCCTACGAGGTGGTGCGTGCACCGAACGGCGATGCGCACGTGCGGGTGGGGGATCGGGTGTACTCGCCGCCAGAAATCTCCGCGATGATTCTGCAGAAGATGAAGGCAGATGCGGAGGCGTTTCTGGGGGAGAAGATCACGCAGGCGGTGATCACCGTGCCGGCCTACTTCAATGACAGCCAGCGGCAGGCGACGAAGGATGCGGGCCGCATCGCCGGGCTCGAGGTGTTGCGCATCATCAACGAGCCGACCGCCGCGTCGCTCGCGTACGGGCTGGACAAAAAGAAGGACGAGACGATCGCGGTGTACGACCTGGGCGGCGGCACCTTCGACATCTCGATTCTCGAGATCGGCGAGGGTGTGTTCGAGGTGAAGGCGACCAACGGCGATACGCATCTGGGCGGCGACGATTTCGACCAGGTCATCATCCAGTGGCTGCTGCAGGAGTTCCGTCGCGAGCAGGGCATTGACCTCTCGAAGGACCCGATGGCGCTGCAGCGGCTGAAGGATGCGGCGGAGAAGGCGAAGTGTGAGCTGTCGACCGCGCAGCAAACGGAGATCAACCTTCCGTTCATCGCGGCCGGCAGCGATGGCGAGCCGAAGCACCTGAACGTGACGCTGACGCGCGCGAAGCTCGAGCAGCTGGTGGATCATCTGATCGAGCGCAGCGTCGAGCCGGTTCGCAACTGTCTGAAGGACGCCGGGCTATCGTTCTCGGACATTGACGAGGTGGTGCTGGTGGGCGGGATGACGCGCATGCCGAAGGTGCAGGAGCGCGTGAAGGCGCTGTTCGGCCGCGACCCGCACAAGGGCGTCAACCCCGACGAGGTGGTGGCGGTTGGCGCGGCGATCCAGGGCGGTGTGCTGAAGGGCGAGGTGAAGGACGTCCTGCTGCTTGACGTCACGCCGCTGACGCTCGGCATCGAAACGCTGGGCGGTGTGTTCACGCCGTTGATCGAGCGGAACACCACGATCCCAACGCGCAAGAGCCAGATCTTCAGCACCGCGGCCGACGGTCAGACGACCGTCGAGATCCACGTGCTGCAGGGCGAGCGCAAGATGGCGGCGGACAACAAGACGATCGGGCGGTTCCTACTGGACGGCATTCCGCCGGCACCGCGCGGTGTGCCGCAGATCGAGGTGACCTTCGATATTGACGCGAACGGCATCCTGAACGTGTCCGCGAAGGATCTCGGCACCGGCAAGGAGCAGAAAATCACGATCACCGCCTCCAGCGGGCTCGATAAGGCGGAGATCGAGCGGCTGGTGCGCGAGGCGGAAGCGCACGCTGCGGAGGACCAGCGTCGGCGCGAAGAAGTCGAGACGCGCAACCAGGCGGACTCGCTGGCGTACTCGACCGAGAAGGCGCTGAAGGAGTACGGCGACAAGCTTTCGGCGGAGGCAAAACACCGCGTCGAGGATGCGGTGAAGCGACTGCGGGAGGCGATCGATCGCAAGGAGGGCACCGAGGCACTCCGGCGCGCGATGGAGGAGGTGAACCGGCAGATGCAAGCCGCCTCGACGGAGCTCTACTCGCAGGCGCGGCGCACCGGCGCCAGCGGCGGCGCAGCGGGCTCCGGTGGCGCCTCGGGCGGCGGCGCCAGCGCCGGTCGGCGAGAGCGCGACGACGGCGTCATCGACGCGGACTTTACGATGGTGGACGACAAGAAGCCGTAGCACGGCTTTCTGCAGGCGGCGGGTCAGAAGGGGTCCGGGCCCGTGCGCCGTCGTGCAAGGGAGACCCCGAAAGAAGGAGAGTGACGTCGCATGAAGATTCAACCGCTGGCGGATCGGGTTCTGGTGGAACCGATCGAGGAGGCGGAGCAGAAGAAGGGTGGGATCATCATCCCGGACACCGCCAAGGAGAAGCCGACCACCGGTAAAGTTATTGCGATCGGTACCGGCAAGATTGACGAGAAGGGCAACAAGATCCCCTTCAATGTCAAGGTCGGCGACAAGGTGCTGATGCCGAAGTACGGCGGCACCGAAGTGAAACTGGACGACAAGGAGTACCAGATCATCCGCGAGGAGGACATCCTCGGGATCGTGAAGGACTGAGGCTCCGGCACGTCCTCAACCGAATAAGGAGAGTTCAACATGGCAGCGAAGCAACTGAAGTATGATGCCGATGCGCGGCAGGCGATTCTGAGCGGCGTTCAGCAGCTCGCCCGCGCGGTCGCGGTGACGCTGGGGCCGAAAGGCCGGAACGTGATCCTGGACAAGAAGTTCGGGTCGCCGACGGTCACGAAGGACGGTGTCACCGTCGCAAAGGAAATCGAGCTGAAGGACCCGTTCGAGAACATGGGCGCGCAGATGGTGCGCGAAGTGGCCAGCAAGACCAGCGATGTCGCCGGGGACGGGACGACCACCGCGACAGTGCTGGCCGAAGCGATCTATCGCGAGGGGCTGAAGAACGTCACCGCTGGTGCGAATCCGATGTCGCTGAAGCGCGGCATTGACAAGGCGGTCGAGACGGTCGTCGCCGAGCTCAACAAGATGAGCAAGAAGGTAAAGGACCGTTCGGAGATCTGCCAGGTGGCGACGATTTCCGCGAATGGCGACACGACCATCGGTGAAATCATCGCCGACGCGATGGAGAAGGTCGGCAAGGATGGCACGATCACGGTGGAGGAGGCGAAGAGCATCGAGACCACGCTCGAGGTGGTCGAGGGCATGCAGTTCGACAAGGGCTACCAGTCGCCCTACTTCGTCACGAACACCGAGACGATGGAGTGCGTGCTCGAGGACGCCTACGTGCTGGTCTACGAGAAAAAGATCTCGAGCCTGCAGGACTTCCTGCCGCTGCTGCAGAACGTCGCGAAGAGCGGCAAGCCGCTGCTGGTGATCGCGGAGGAGGTCGAGGGCGAAGCGCTCGCGACGCTGGTGGTGAACCGGATCCGCGGTACGCTGCAGTGCTGCGCGGTGAAGGCGCCGGGATTCGGTGACCGCCGGAAGGCGATGTGCGAGGACATCGCGATCCTGACCGGTGGCCGGTTCATCAGCGAGGATCTCGGCATCAAGCTCGAGAACGTGCAGCTTTCCGACCTCGGTCGTGCGAAGCGGATCGTTGTGGACAAGGACACCACCACGATCGTTGAGGGCGCCGGCAAGACCTCCGAGATCAAGGCGCGGATCGAGCAGCTGCGGAAACAGATCGAGGAGACCACCTCGGATTACGACCGTGAGAAGCTGCAGGAGCGCCTCGCGAAACTTGCCGGTGGTGTCGCGGTGATCAGCGTCGGCGCGGCGACCGAAACCGAGATGAAGGAGAAAAAGGCGCGCGTCGAGGATGCGCTGCATGCGACCCGCGCCGCGGTCGAGGAAGGCATCGTGCCGGGCGGCGGCGTGGCGATGGTGCGCGCGGCGGCGGCGCTCGAGTCGCTGAAGCTGTCGGGCGATGAGGCGGTCGGCGTCGAGATCGTCCGCAAGGCCTGCGATGCGCCGTTGCGGCAGCTGGTCGCGAACGCCGGCATCGAGGGCGCGGTGGTGCTCGAGGAAGTGCGCAAGGGCAAGGGCGCCTATGGCTACGACGTCGCGAAGGGCGAGTTCGTGGACATGGTGAAGGCGGGAATCATTGACCCGACGAAGGTTGCCCGGACCGCACTGCAGAATGCCGCCTCGATTGCGGGTCTGCTGCTGACGACGGAGTGCATGGTGACCGAGATTCCGGAGAAGAAAGAAGCTCCGGCCTCCTCGGGCGGCATGGACTACTGAGCCGCGGCAGAGTTCGAGAACATGCAACGGGCGCCCGCAGGGGCGCCCGTTCTTGTTTCCGTGCTGGACTGGCGCGAAGATGCGCGCGGAATCGCGGGCCGTGAGCGCGTCGATTGTTCTGGCCACGATCAACGCGGGGTACGCCCATACCTCGCTGGCGCTGCGGTGTTTGCGGGCGAACCTCGGCCGTTGGCGGGATGCCGCGGAGATTGTCGAGTTCGACGGACGGGCTTCGCCCGAGGCGGTCGCCGCGGCGCTGGTGGCGCGCGCGCCCGCGGTGCTGGCCTTTGGAGTTTTCATCTGGAACGCCGGGGGGGCAGCGGACGTTCTGCAACGGTTCCGCGAGAAGTGCCCGACGGCGCGCGTGGTGCTCGGCGGTCCGGAGGTCAGCCACGACGAGCTACCTCCCCCCCTCAGCGCGCTGTCGGACTGCATCGTCGCGGGCGAGGGGGAGGACATCTTGCCGGAGGTGTGCGCCGCGTTGCTGGGCGGCTCGCCCGTGCCCCACCTTGTGCGTGCCCCGCTTCCGGACCTCGCGCGCCTCGAGGGGCCGGAACCCGAATATACCCCCGACGATCTGACGCATCGCATCGTCTATCTGGAAAGCAGCCGGGGGTGTCCCCACGCGTGCGCCTACTGTCTGTCCTCGACTGCGCCGGGCGTTCGGTGGCGACCGATGGAGGCCGTGGAACGGGCATGGGAGAAACTGCTGCGGCGGGGAGCGCGGCGACTGAAGATCGTGGACCGGACCTTCAACGCTGATGAGCAGCGCGCGGCGCGGCTCCTGCGACGGTTGGCGAGCGCACTACCGGCAGACGGGTCGGTGCAGGTGGAAATGACCCCGGAGCCGCCGGGGCCCGAGCTGTATGCCGCGATGGCATCGTTTCGCCGAGGCGCGCTGCGGGTCGAAGTGGGAGTTCAGACGTTGACGGCGGCCGTCGCGCGCGGTGTCGGCCGGCAACCGGCAGAGCGGCTGGGGGAAGCGGTGGCGGCGATGCATCACACGGGGGCGGTGGTGCATGCGGACCTGATCGTGGGATTGCCGGGCGAAACACCCCAATCGTTCGCGGAGAGTTTCGACCGTCTCGTGGCGCTGGGACCGGACGAGCTGCAGATCAACTTGCTGAAGCGGCTGCGAGGAACGCCGCTCGCGCGGGATCCGGCGTTTCATGCGATGCGCTTTGAGACCACCCCCCCATACACCGTGATTGAGACGCCGAGCTGGCCGGCGCCGCATCTGATGGCGATGCGTAGGTTCGCGCGCTTCTGGGAGCTCTGCTACAACCGTGGACGCTTCCGGCGGACGCTGCCGCTGCTGTGGGAGGGGGGAGCGTCGCCGTTTCGCGAGTTTTTCGAATTCTCCGAACGGTTGCATCGGCGGTTTGGCCGCTGCCACGGTATTCCCCGCGACGATCTTGCCCGGATGCTGATCGAACACCTCACCGGCGGTGCGCGCCTCGCGAGGGATGTGGTGTTGTGCCGACTGGCGCAGGACTACGCGGAGCGCGGCGGCCAGTTTCCCGCCCGGCGCTTCGCCGACATCACGGCCGGCGCGGAGTGACGCTGTGCGATGCCCTTCGGCGGACCGGCGCTGACCGTGCGCGCACGGAGGGTTCGGGCAGCCGAGGAATGACGATGGAACTGAGCGCCGCTCCAAGCATGGCAACCAGCGGTGGCGCGAGCAGAAGCGGCCACTCGGCGCGAATGGCCGGCGTGGCGTCGATCATGCGCGAGATCCGGCCCAGTTCCATCAGTTCGAACAGGATCGTGAGTGTGTTGAGCCGGACGGCTCCATGGCGCACCGGTGCGCTGCCCAGCGCCAGGAGGTTCACCACAACCGTCCAGAGCAGCAACAGCGTTTGTGCGAGCGGCCGGATCCGAAGCGTGCCTAAGAAGAGCTGCGATCCGTGATGGATGGCGGAGGCGGCGAGCGCGCCGTTCGCGAACGTGGCGGCCAGAACCGCCGGCAGCGGGCGCATGCGGCGCCGCCGACGTCGCGTGTGGCGCAGCAGAACATCGCCGGTACTGGGCGCAGGCAGCGACATCAACGGAGCCGCTCCACCTCGGAGCGGAGGTTGTCCGGCGCAGTCCCTTCCTCTTCCGCCGGCCGCGGCAGGGGTGGCGTCGGGGGGAGCGGACCCGCCTCCGACGAGCGCGGCTTTGCGGGTGAGGGCGGGGGGGGGCGCAGAGGTTCCTTGACGGGGGCGGGCGGGGGAGGCGTAGCCGGCAACCATCCGATCAGCGAATGGCCGAGGTAACGTTCCAGCCGCCCCCGCAGCTCGAACCATCGCTCGGGCGGGTAGCCATCCCGCCCGAGGTCCAGCAGCGTGTCTCGTGCCAGGTACATGCGTCCCGCCATCGCAGCCGCCTCCGCCTTCATCGCACGGCCCAGCATGTGGGGATGGTGGGTGAGCAACCGTACCACCAGATTGGAACCCGTCTCGCCGAAGTCCGGTTCGGTGCGCTGGTAGAGAAGGGGATGGTCACCGGCGACGGCGTGGCCGAACGCGGTCTGAATGAAGCCGACCCGATAGTACAGGGCCGCGATCTCGAGGTTCAGTGCGGACGCCTCTTCCATGTTGCTGCGGCCGAGCTGTCCGATGTCGCCAAAGGGATAGGCGATCACCGCGGCGTCCTCCGGCCGGCGGAAATGTTCGATCAGTGCCTGATGACTCTCGCGGTATTCGCGAACGAGACGCTGGCGGAATTCCGTGACCGATTCGAGCCGCTGGTGGGACGGCAGCCAGAGACGATTGGCAAGCGGGGGACCCAGCTGGCCCTCCGCATTCACGATTGCGGGGCGATGAGCGTCGAGCGCGTGACTGCCAAAGTGCCAGCGCCCTTCGCGCCCGGCTTGCTCCAGCGCCGGCCAACTGGCGATAAAGGGGTGACGTTCCTTCACGAAGCCGACGGGTACGTGCATCGTCATGGGGACATCCAGCCGGGCCGAGAGTGGCGTGCCATGCCGAATCGCATCGCGTCGCGCGTCGTCCCAGGTGATGCAGGCCAGACGGGGTGTGCGGCCGCCGACAAACGCGGCACCCCCGCTCTCGAGGAGCCCGGGGATCTCATGCGCGGCGACAAAGCGATAGCCCGCCGCGCGCAGCGCCTCGACGTGTGCGGTGATCTGTGACACCGAGGGCACTTCGCTCCATTCGCTTTCTCCAGCGCCGTGGTAGAGGAGCACGGCGACCGCACCCCGGCGGCCCGCCTCCTCGAGCCGTTCGAGCGCGGTGATCGCGTCCGCGTGACGCTCCGCGGCGAGGTGAAGGCGCGCTTCATAGTAGGCGAGGTAGGGGTCGCGAGGATTGAAGGCGACGATCCGTTCCCACCATTGTCTTGCCTCATCGAATTGGGCGAGGCCGAGATGGGCCTCGAACAGCACGCGAAGCGCTCGCAGGTTCCGGGGGTTGAACTTGTCCAGCACCCGTCGAGCGACCTCGCTGGCCTCCGCATAGCGGGCCGCCTCGATGAGCGTCTCTGCGATCAGCAGTTCGACGTCCGGATCGGGGCCGTCCCGTGCGAGCGCATCGTTGAGGATCGCAATCGCTTGGTCGTACCGTGAGGGCCTGTGATCACGTGCGGCGAGCGTCGAGAGATACTCCGCGCATCGCAGTGCGCAGCGCCGCCGTGCGTACGGTGTCGTTTCGATCTCCGCCAACCGGCGGGTATGACGGAGCGCCTCCTCCAGATCGCCGCGACGGCGTGCGGCCAGCGCGAGCGTGCGCGTGGCCAGCAGGTGATCCGGGTGTTCCTGCAGGAACGCGCGAGCCTCCGCAATCGCGGACTCGTCGCCCGTGTCGTGGATGCGGGCGCAAACTTCACGAATCCACGTATCCGGATCGTTCGGTCGCTCCTGGCGCACCTGCGCCCAGAGTCGGGCGGCCTCGGCGTAGTCGCGGTGCGCAAACAGCGCGGCGGCCATCTCGCGGCGGAAGTCGGCGCGGTCGGGGTAACGCTCGCACAGCTCGCGGATTTCCGCGAGCGCTTCCTCCACCCAGCCCAACCAGCGGCGCAGTCGGATGCGCTGAAACCGCGCGTCGAGATCAGCCGGCGCCACCTGCAGCGCGCGGTCGTAATGAGTGACGGCCTCCGCAAGACGCCCCATCGCGATGGCCAGCTCGGCGAGCCACTTGTTGGGTTCGGGGCGATGGCTGGCGACGCTGCGGCATGTTTTCCAGAGAGTTTCCGCGCGCTGGGGTTCGCCGGTGCGCCAGTACAGCAGCCCGAGCACCTCCCACAACCGCAGCTGCTCGGGCGTTGCCCGCAGTTCCTCCTCCAGCTTCGCGATCGCGCCGGCCACGTTGCCGTTCTCGGTGAGACGAATCGCGTCGCGAATCGCCGGCGGGTCACCCGAGCGGGCAAGGAGGGGGCGGGTTGGCGGCCGCACCTCACGTTCGACGATGGACGAGGGTTCTGGCGGGGGCTGTCGGTAATCGTCCTGGGGCGCGGCAGCGCGCGTGCGGAGCAGCAGCACAGCGCCAACCGCCGTCCACCGCCCCCTCCACCCCATCCTCGGCCGCGGCCTCACCGCGGAAGCTCCTTTCCCGGTTTGGCGATGTGCCGCTCGCACACCCCAGCGACCAGAGTACGCGGGAGGCGGGGGCGAGCAAGCGCAACGTGGCCGGCCCGCATCAGCGGTACTGAAACGCGCTGCGGCCGATGAACTCGCGGAGGATCGACGTCGGCGGCACCGGCCCGAACGGCAACGGCAGGAAACTGGCCAGAAATGCGGTCAACCGGCGCGCCTCCGCGTACTGCGGGTGATAGGGCTTCACCTCGTTCAGCAGGGGCTCCACGAGCGGCTTCAGCACCGCCAGCTCATAATCCAGCGCCGAGTTGAACGCGGCTTCCGCCTGGTTCTGATAGGGAAAGATCCACCGCTTTTCGCCGCGCCGCACCGACGGCCACAGGTCGAGCGTTCTCAGCGCCGGATGGCCCCGGAACTGATGGTCGCGAACAATACGCCGCAACAGACGGTTGTCAGTGGTCGCAATCCGGTTGTTCTCATCGAGGTTGAGCTGCGTCAGCGCGCTCACGTACAGGCGGAACACGTGTTCCCGCGGAATCGCCGCGCCGATCCGCGGGTTCAGGCAGTGAATGCCCTCCAGCAGCACGATTTCGTCCGGCTCAAGACGGAGCGCTCGCCCCGTGGGCTCGCGTTGACCGGTCTTGAAATTGAAGAGCGGCATTTCGATGGTTTCTCCCGCCTCCAGCCGCGCGGTGTGCTCGTTGAACAGTTCGAGGTCCAGCGCATCGATGTGCTCGAAGTCCGGCTGGCCCGATTCGTCCCGTGGCGTCAGCTCCCGGTTTCGGAAGTAATTGTCGAGCGAGATCGCCACCGGCCGCAGCCCGTTGACCCGCAGTTGAATCGCCAGCCGTTTCGCGAAAGTGGTCTTGCCGGAGGAAGAGGGACCGGCGATCAGAATCCAGCGCGGAACCGGCCGGCGTTCCGCGATGCGGTCGGCGAGCCGGGCGATCGTCTTCTCGTGCAGCGCTTCCGCGATGCGAATGATCTCATCCGCCTGGCGGTCGGCGATCAGCCGGTTCAGATCACCCACCGTGCGCAGTCCGAGAATGCGTCCCCATTCCTTGTGTTCCGAAAAGATGCGAAACAGCTCCGGCTGCGGTTCGAACGGTGCCAGCGCCGGGGCGTTGTCGCGGTCCGGGAACAACAACACAAACCCTGGCGGGTGAGGAATCAGATCGAAATGCCGCAACGCACCCGTGCGGCTGGCCAGCACGCCGTGCGCGAGGTCGGTGAAGCCGTCGCAGTCGTAGACGACGACCTTCGGTGGATTGCGAAAGCGGAGCAGGTCGGCTTTGTCCTGCTGGCCGGCCGCATCGAACCTTCGAAGGGCTTCCGCGAACGCAATCTTGCGGCGCTCGATCGGCCGATTCATGGCGGCAAGCTCGCGCATTCGGTTGCGCAACCGGGCGATCACCTCGGGGGAGGGAGGGGTGCCGTTCACCTGGAACGAGCAGTAGAAGCCGGGACCCAGGGAGTGCTCGACCGCGAACTTCGCGGAGGGGTAGAGCTCGCGCACCGTTTTCGCCAACAGGAACGCGACCGAGTTGCGATAGATGCGCCAGCCAAACCGGTCGCGCATCGTCAGCAGCGTGACGTCACTGTCCACCTCCAGCGGATAGGAAAGGGTCACGACCTCGTTGTTCACTAGGGCCCCGAGCCAGTCCAGATCGTCCGGCGGCCGGTGTCGGGCACACAGCTCGCCGACCGGCGTGCCGACGGGCACGTCGACGGGCTCATCGCCCTGCACGCGCACACGGACGAACAGAGAAGCGGACGTTGATCTCATCGTTTCGCGGCAGAGTGGCGCTACTTGATGCCGAGGCCTGGGTGGGTCAGTCGGCCGGCGGGCGTGAAATTGCGGTGCCACTTGAGGTCCCAGATCATCGTCAGATCCACGCGCTCCGCATGCCCGTCGCAAAAACTCACCGCGATTCCCTTACGGTGGCGGTTCAGGATCCAGTTGCTGGCTCCATCCAGGTTCGCCGGCCAGGAGACGGCGCTGATCGGACCGGTTTCGTACCATGCGCCGTCGGTGAACGCGGGCGTCCGGGACTCGGTCTGGGACATCAGCGTGTAGTCGTTTGCGCCGGGTGTGCGGTTCGCCACGTGGGTGTTCACCGCGAGGCTGCCGACCCAGCCGTTGAACGTCCAGGCCCGGTCCACCGAGCCGCGCGCCGGATTCGGGCGAACGGCGTTCGGGCACAGCCGCACCTCCGCCCGCTGCCCGACGCCCAGGATGAGGTCGAGCGAGGCCATCCAGTGGCCGGACGCATCGGGCTGGATCGTGCGGTTATTGTTCTGCGCGGCGAGCTGAATCATCGCCTTTGCGTGCTGACCGCAATTGTTCACGCAGTGCATTTCGCGGGCTTTCGCAATTGAGTTGGACAGCGTCGGCAGCAGCATGCCGGCCAGCACAGCGATGATCGAAATCACCACCAGCATCTCCACCAGCGTAAATCCGCTCGCGCTGCTGCGTTTCATCCTGCCAGCTCCACGCGCTCTGCCGCCAGAGCACTCTAACATCCGGCGGCGCTCGCGTCTATGGGTCCGTGGCCATCCGCTCGCGGCCGCGACAACGTCGGGACGGCGTTCTCGACGAGGAGCAGGAGGCGTTACCGTAGAGGCGGAAAGGCGCTTGACGCGCCGCCGGCCCGACGCGCATGCTGGGCCGGCACTGATGCGCATGGCGGTTCACATTCGATGACCGGCTGGATACTGCGCGACAACGACTGGAACGTGCGCCCCCCCGCGGCCGCCTGCGCCGTCTGCGGACGGCGCTTCGCGGACGGAGAGAACATCCTCTCGCGGCTCGAGTTCGACGCCGGGGCCGGCCACCGCCGGGCGGATCTCTGCCTCGCTTGTGCGGGTGCTGCGTCGGACCGTTGGGTGAGCGCGTGGCGAACAGTCTGGCGCTCACCGCCGGCGACGGCCGAGCCAATCCAGCGAGAGACCGCGGAGTCGCTGCTGCGGCGTCTGATCGAGTCGCGCGACGAACGACATCTGGCCGCGATTTTCGTGCTCGCGGTGATGCTGGAGCGCAAGCGAGTGCTGGTGGAGCGCGACGTGGAGCTGATGGAAGGGGGCCGTCGCCGCCGCATCTACGAGCACCGCCGGACTGGTGAGGTCTTCACGATCGTGGATCCCCCCCTGCATCTCGACGATCTCGAGCGTGTGCAGCTGGAGGTGGCTCAGCTGCTGGAGGGGGGCGATGCCGCCGTTCCCGCGACCGCCGCGTCCGGATGAGGTTCGACCTGCTCATTCGCGGCGGCCTCGTCTGCGACGGCAGTGGCGGAGAGCCGGTGCGGGTGGATGTCGGCGTGCGAGGGGGCCGCATCGAGGAGATCGGCGACCTCGCGCGGGCAGATGCGGCTGAGCTGATCGACGCGGAGGGGCGCATCGTCAGCCCCGGTTTTATCGACGTTCACTCCCATTCGGACGTCAATTTGCTGGTCGATCCTCGCGCAACCAGCAAGATCGCCCAAGGCATCACGACCGAAGTGATCGGCAACTGCGGTGCCTCCGCTGCGCCGCGGTTTGGGCAGCGGCGGTTGCCCGCCGATTGGGAGGCGCAACCGGTGCCGGCGACGTGGCGGCGCATGGCGGAGTATCTGGCGCTACTGGAGACCGCCCGCCCGTCGGTGAACGTGCTGGCGCTGGTTGGCCACAACGCGCTGCGGGGCTGCATCGCCGGTTACGACGCGCGCGCACTCGACCCCGCCGAGAGGGAGGCGCTGCTGCAGGAACTGACTGGCGCACTGGAGGAAGGGGCGGCGGGGGTGAGTTTCGGCCTGGCCTATTCGCCGGGCATGTTCGCGCCACCGGAGGAGCTGCGCGCGGTCGCTGCGGCGGCGGCGCGGCGAGGCGCGATCGTCACTGTCCATTTGCGCAGTGAGGGCGACGAGCTCCTCGAGTCGATTCGCGAGATGCTCGACCTTGCCCGCGCGACCAGCGCCCGCCTGCAGATCTCCCACCTGAAGACGTCCGGCCCCCGCAACTGGGCGAAGATTGAGCCGGCGCTGGAGATGATCGAGAAAGCTCGCGCGGCCGGCGTGGACGTGGCGGCCGACCGCTATCCTTACACTGCTTCGGCGACGGATCTGGACGTGATTCTTCCCCACTGGGCGGCGGCGGGGAGCCGGGCGGAGGTGCTTGCGCGGTTACGCGACTCGACGCTGCGGGCCCGCATTCGCGCGGAGCTGATGGAGGAGCGGCCGTCGGCAGAGGACTGGGCGCGCATTGTGATTGGCTCGACGCAGCGACGGCATCAGCACGAGCTGACTGGCCGCACGCTCGCCGAGATCGCCGAAGCGTGGGCGACCGATCCGGCGGACGCCGCGCTGCGGCTGATCGAGGAGGACGAGCTGGCCACGCAGGCGTTTTTTTTCGGAATGAGTGAGGCGAACATGTGGCGCATTCTCGCGCAGCCGTGGGTGATGCTCGGCACGGATGCGGGCGTGCGCTCTCCGACCGGCCCGCTCAGTCGCGATCACCCCCATCCGCGCGCCTACGGGACGATGCCGCGTTTTCTGCGAGCGTCGCTCGACGGCCGCACCGTGCCGCTGCCGGAAGCGATCCGCAAAATGACCGCACTACCGGCGGAACATTTTCGCCTTGCGGACCGCGGGCGAATTGCGAAGGGATGCGCGGCTGACCTTGTCGTGTTCGATCCGCGGCGCGTCGCTGACCGCGCGGACTTCGCCACACCTCATGTGTTGGCCGATGGCATTGATTGGGTCATCGTGAACGGTGTCCCGACATGGTGTGAGGGTCGCCCCACGGGTCGTACCGCCGGCCGGCTGCTACGGCGCACGGATTGACGCGCCGCCGGAAGAGGCTCACACCGCCGCCTCGTCACGGTTGCCGCTGCGTGCCGATCTGCGCGGAGGTGGTCGCGCGAGGGGGCACTGTGCCGGGGGGCCGCACCAGAGACGAGTCCACTGGGGTCGGCTGTTGGGCTGGTGCTCTTGATGCTGCCGGGGATCGCGAGTCTATTCCTTCTGTGGCTCTCAGCTGTCCTTTGCGGTTCCTTGTGGTCCTGCTAACACCTCGCCGGTGGCGTTCAGCAATGACGTGACGTGGTGCCGACAGCGCTGGGCCGAGCTGGGGGCGGTCGGGCCCGGCCGCACAACGGAGCGAGGGTTGTCCGCCGTCGATTTTGAACGCTGCTGGCTTTCGTTTGCGGCGAACGGACGCCGTCACGGAGGGCCGGATGTCGATCGGACGGCACACACGGCGAGCTTCGGCGACGAGTCCGCGATGGTGGTTCGGGCCCGATTTCAGCGTGGCTGTCCGCTTCGACGCGATCCGCTCGGTTTTTGGAGGAGGCCGTCGCGGGGCGCTCAGTTGCCGGCTCGGGAGGCGAGCGCGTTTTCGTGGTTGCGCGCGTGCGTTTCGCGAAGGTCCAGCTCACGGATCAGCTGCCGCTGCGTGGTCCAACGGTACACTGCCCACGGAATGCCGATTACAAACCCGGCCGAGACCACCCAGTTCGCCGGCCGCGGCAGGTACCATGCGGTCAGGACGAACGCGGCGATCAGGGTCCAGGTGGCCAGACACACGCGGCGCGCGAACGCGCGCTCGCGCGGGCCGACGGCGGAACGCACGCTTGTACGGCTGGCGACCGCGCCCACCCCCACCACCACCACCGCCAATGCGATTCCTCCGATCTGCAGAATGTTCATCGGACGGCACGTCTCCCCGGTTCCAACCCGCCGCGCTAGAAATAGAGATCGCGTTCGCCCTTCGCGGTTCGCTCAAGGGCGGCGCTCAGTGCCGGGAACCAGCGCGGCATGTTGCGCCGAACCTCCTCGACCTCCTGTTGCAGCAGCGGTTCGGCGACCGCGCGGGTCTCGTCGCTGGCGAAATCGTCCAGCCACTCCCGGTAGGTGATGATCGCGTTCAGTTTGCAGAACCGCCCCTCCGCGCCGCTGCGCAGCAGGTCCATGATGCACTGGCCGGTCCGGCCGCAGCGGTAGCCGGCAGTGCAGAACGACGTGATCATCCCCATCTGAGCCAGCTCGCGAACCAGGTCGTCCAGACTGCGGGTGTCGCCGAGCTCAAACTGTTGGCGGGAGGGGTCCTGCGCGCGATCCGCGCGGCCGCCGGCGTAGCCGCCGACCTCGATCCGCGAGGAGGCGTCCGTCTGGGTGACGCCCAACCCGATCAGCCGTCGGCGCATGGCGGGCCCCTCGCGCGCGGTCAGGATCATGCCGGTGTACGGCACGGCCAGCCGGATCAGCACGACCGCGCGCTCGAGCTCCTCGTCCGATACGCGCCATCGAGTCTCCTGCACGTAGGGCGCATTGTCCGCGGGTTCCAGGCGGGGGAAGGAGATCGTGTGAGGGCCGATTCCGCAGGCACGTTCGAGCTCAATCGCGTGCGCCAGCAGCCCCATCACCTCAAAGCGCCAGTCCGCCAGACCGAACAGCGCGCCGAGCCCCACATCGTCAATACCGGCCTCCATCGCTCGGTGCATGGTGTAGAGGCGCCACGCGTAGTTCGCCTTGAAGCCGGACGGGTGGACGCGGCGGTACACATCGGGATCGTAGGTCTCCTGGAAGACCTGGTAGGTGCCCAGCCCGGCCTGCTTGAGCTGCCGCAGCTCCGCGGTGCGCAGCGGCGGCGCGTTCACGTTCACCCGCCGGATTTGGCCCCATCCGACGCGCGCGCGGACCTTCACCGAATAGATGATGCGGATCGTCTCGCACATGAACTCGACGTCGGTGGCCGGGTGTTCCCCAAACACGATGATCAGCCGTTTGTGGCCGATCCGACCTGCCAGCGTCTCCACCTCCGCGCGCAGCTCCTCCGCGGTGAGGATCTGCCGCGGCATCGAGCGGTTGCCACTGCGCAGCCCGCAGTACTGGCAGTCGTTCACGCAGGCGTTGCCGATGTACAGCGGCGCAAACGTGACGATGCGGTTGTCGTACACCTTCCGCTTGATCTCCGCGGCCGCCGCGCGCATTTCCGCCCACAGCTCCGGATCGCGCACATGGAGCAGCGTCGCCAGCTCGTCGAGCGAGAGCGTCTGCACCGCCCGCGACTTTGCGAGGATCGCCCGCACCTCGCCGGGGTCGGTGGGGCGCTCCGCGGCGCGGGCCAGCGCCGCCCGGATGGCGTTGGCGTCGAGGAAGTCGCAACCACCGGGCCGCCACTTTGCGATCTCCTCCATCGCAATGCGGGTTTCGGCCCAGCGCCCACCTGCGTGCAGAACAGCCGACGCGGCGCTGCTCATTGTGTTGCCTCCGCTGTTGTCGCGGCGGGTCGCGCGAGGGCTGAGCGGACCAGCACGCCCTCAATCTGTCCGAGCCGGCCGGTCAGGCGGCCCAGCTCGTCCGTCGTCGCATCGACAATCAGCGTGATGACGCATACTCCCCGTTTCGGATAGGGCAGGCCGGTGCGCGCGACGATCAGGTGGCCGTGCTCGGAGAGCACCTCGTTCACTCGCGCCGCGGCCCTCTGCCGGTCGCTCACCACAATGCCGACAAACCCCAGCCGTGATTCCATTTCTGCCCGGACCGCATCTGGGCGAGCGGCGACCTGCGCGGTGAGATCCCTGCGGCACACCGGCGGGTCCCTCGGCGTCAGACCGGCCGTCCTCGCCTCACGCAGCCACCAACATACGTCCAAATCCCTCGTCCGTCCAATGTTTGGATCTTCCCTTCCACCGGCCGTGGGCGTCGGGGCTCCATGCCTTGGACAAGTTCCCGCTCTGAACCTCCCATCCTTGGACGCCGAATCCGGGCGACCACCGTGCTCGCCGATCGTCTCGCCGCGCCGCTTCAATTCAACGCCGCTCGCTTGACTTGGTCGGAGCACAAGATTGACCATCTGAGGCGGTCTTCAGGGATCACCCGAGTGCCCGGAAAAGGAGCGAAGACGATGCCGCGACATCGAATCTTCTTGTCGGTCATTCTGTGGCTTGCGCTGGTCGTCAACGGAGGAGGTCAGCCCACGAATGCGCCACGAGGGCTCCGGACACGCTGGGCGGCACGGGTGAATCCTGAGGCTCCCTGGCCGGAGTACCCGAGGCCGACGCTGGTACGGACGGACTGGCAGAATCTCAACGGAGTCTGGGAGCTGGCGGTCACGCCGACGAACGCGGCGGCACCGTCCGAATGGCCGCTTCGCATTCTGGTGCCCTATCCGGTCGAGTCGGCGCTCAGCGGCGTGGGGCGGCGAGTGTCGCCGGCGGAGCGCCTCTGGTACCGCCGGACGTTCGTGGTGCCGGAAGGGTGGCGCGACCGGCGGCTGTTGCTGCACTTCGGCGCGGTCGACTGGGAGGCAGTGGTGATCGTGAACGGCCGAGAGGTTGGCCGCCACCGCGGCGGGTACGACGCATTTTCGTTCGACGTCACCGATGCTCTACAGCCGGGACCCACACAGACGCTCATGGTCGCGGTGTGGGACCCGACCTCCGCCGGGTACCAGCCGCGCGGCAAACAGCACTTGAACCCTCATGGGATCTGGTACACGCCGGTCTCCGGCATCTGGCAGACACCGTGGCTCGAGCCGGTGCCGCGCGCGCACATCTGTTCGCTGCGCGTGACACCGCGCGCGGCGGACGGCTCGCTGGAGCTCGAGGCGGACACCGCCTGCCACGGGCCGCCCCCGGCCGACGCCGGCCCGCTGGAGCTGGGCGTGGAGGTGCTCGACAACGGGCGCCGTGTTGCGGTCGCGCGCGGGCCGGCCGATGCGGTGCTGCGCGTGGAGATCCCGAGCCCGAAGCTGTGGTCGCCCGAGTCACCGCATCTTTACGACCTGGCGGTGACGCTCTGGTGCGGCACACAGGCGGTAGACCGGGTCACCTCGTATGCGGGTCTGCGTTCGATCGAGGTCCGTCGCGATGCGGCCGGCGTGCTGCGGCTGCACCTGAACGGGCGGCCGTTGTTCATGTTCGGCCCCCTCGACCAGGGCTGGTGGCCGGAAGGCCTGTACACCGCGCCCACCGACGAGGCGCTCCGCTTCGACATCGAAACGACGCGCGCCTATGGCATGAACCTGATCCGCAAGCATGTGAAGGTCGAGCCCGAGCGCTGGTACTGGTGGTGCGACCGGCTCGGCATGCTGGTCTTCCAGGACATGCCCAACGCGGACGCCGGCGACGGGCGGCTGGACCGGCGCCGTTCCGACGAGGCCGCCGCGCAGTTTGAGCGGGAGCTGCGCGCGATGGTCACCCAGCGCTTCAACCATCCATCGATCGTGATGTGGATTCCCTTCAATGAGGGCTGGGGCCAGCACGAGACCGCCCGTTACACTGAGCTGGTTCGCCAGCTGGATCCGACGCGCCCTGTGAACGAGGCCAGCGGCTGGCATGATCGCGGCAGCGGTGACGTCCGCGATCTGCACCACTATCCCGATCCCGTGGCGCCGAACGAGCTCGACCCGCGCCGCGCGCTCGTGCTGGGTGAATTCGGCGGACTTGGTCTGCCGCTCGCCGGCCATCTGTGGCAGCCCGACCGCAACTGGGGCTACCGCACCTACCGCGACACGAACTATCTCACCGAGGCGTTTCTCGATTTGATCGACCGGCTGCACCCCTTGACCGGCGCGCCCGGTCTATCCGCCGCGGTCTACACGCAGACGACGGACGTGGAGATCGAGGTGAACGGTCTGATGACCTACGA
The DNA here is from genome assembly GCA_026417735.1 of Kiritimatiellia bacterium. Lineage (NCBI taxonomy): Bacteria > Pseudomonadati > Kiritimatiellota > Kiritimatiellia > Kiritimatiellia bacterium. The sequence goes on along the minus strand of JAOACR010000009.1, from coordinate 224,295 downwards.
CCGCGCGGTGTTCAAGATTCCGCCGGAACGGGTTGCGCCGCACATCCGCCGCCTGTATGCGCCTCCAGAGTCCCGCCGGCATGCGCCCGACCGCTTGACGCCGCCCGCGGTGCCGCTGGTGGTCCACGACCCCTATTTCAGTATCTGGTCGCCGGCCGACCACCCCGCCGCTGCGCCCACCGAGCACTGGACGGGGCGGCCGCACCGGCTCACCGCGCTGCTCCGCCTGGACGGGCGGACGTGGCGGCTGCTCGGCTCGTCGCCGCGCTCGATCCCGCCGATGCGGCTCGCTTCGCTCGAGGTGCTGCCCACGCGCACGATTTACCACTTCGAGGAGGACGGAGTGCGCGTGTCGCTGGCGTTCATCACGCCCGTATTGCCGGAAGATCTCGACATCCTGTCGCGCCCGGTCACGTACGTAAGTTGTTTTGTGCGGCCGCTGGATGGTCGTGTCCGAACAGCGCAGTTCTACCTCGATGTGGCGCCGGAGCTGGCGGTGAACGAGCCGGCGCAGATCGTCGAATGGACTGCGCCTTCGATGGAGGGCCTCGTCGCGCTGCGCGTGGGCACCGTGGACCAGCCGGTCCTCGTGCGCCGCGGCGATGACGTGCGGATTGACTGGGGGTACCTCTACCTGGCCGCGCCGGCGCGCGAAGGGGCGACGACCGCGCTGGGCGACCCGCTGCGGCTGCGCGCCGCGTTTGCGGAGTCCGGCACCTGGCCGCCGGACGCAACGAGCACGTCGGCCCCTGCCGCGGCCGCCGAGGCTCCCTGGGGCGCGCTCGCGATGAACCTCGGGCGCGCCGACCGCGACGGTGCGCTCGGCTGGCTGATGCTCGCCTACGACGATCTCTGGTCCATTCGGTACATGCAGACCGATCTGCGGCCCTACTGGCGACGCGCCGGCTGGGAGGCCGCCGACCTGCTGGCCGCCGCCGCGCGCGACTTCCGCGAGCTCAGCCGTCGTTGCGAAGCGTTTGATCGAGAACTGATGGCGGACCTCGAACGCGTAGGTGGCCGTCCGTATGCGCGGCTCGCCGCGCTCGCGTACCGCCAGTGCTTCGGTGCGGGGAAGTTTGTCGCCGACGCGAACGGCCAGCCGATCCAGTTCTCGAAGGAGAACCACTCCAACGGCTGCATCGGCACCGCGGATGTCTTCTATCCCATGGCGCCGCAGTTTCTGCTCTTCGGTCCGTCGCTCGCGCGCTCCTTCCTGGTGCCGTTCATGAACTACGCGGCTTCGGAGCGGTGGCGGTTTCCGTTCGCGCCGCACGATCTGGGCACCTATCCGCACGCGAACGGCCAGCGCTACGGCGGCGGCGAAACCAGCGAGGCCAATCAGATGCCGGTGGAGGAAAGCGGCAATCTGCTGCTGCTGATGGCCGCGGTCGCGAAACTGGAAGGTCATGCGAACTTCGCGGCGCGGTGGCGGCCGCAGCTGGACCGCTGGGCGGAATATCTGCGCGAGAAGGGATTCGATCCGGAGCACCAGCTCTGCACCGACGACTTCGCCGGTCACCTCGCCCACAATGCGAACCTCAGCCTGAAAGCGATCTGCGCGCTCGGCGCCTATGCTCAGCTCTGTGAGGCCTGGGGCGACAACGCACGAGCCGCGCAGTTCCGGGACCTCGCGCGGCAATTTGCCGCCCAGTGGATGCGCGCCGCTGACGACGGCGACCACTACCGGCTTGCGTTCGATCGGCCCGGCACGTGGAGCCAGAAGTACAACCTGGTGTGGGACCGGCTGTTGGGCCTCCATCTCTTTCCCCCCGAGGTCGCCCGCCGCGAAATGGCGCACTACCGCCGCGTGCAAAACCGCTATGGCCTGCCGCTCGACAACCGCGCCGACTACACGAAGCTCGACTGGATCGTCTGGACCGCCACCCTCACCGGCCGCCAACGTGACTTCGACGCGCTCGTGATGCCGGTGATCCGTTTCCTGAACGAAACGCCGGATCGCTCCCCGATGACCGACTGGTACTTCACCTCCACTGCCCGCAAACGCGGCTTCACCGCCCGCCCCGTCGTCGGCGCGGTGTTTCTGCCGGTCCTCTACCACGACGACATCTGGCGCAAATGGGCTGCGCGCGACCGCACCAAGGCCGATCAGTACGCACCGATCCCGCCGCCGCCCGCGTTACGCGCGATCGTGCCGACGTCGGACGACTCGCCGCAGCTGTGGCGGTACTCGCTGAGGGCCCCGCCGCCGGAGTGGAGCCGTCCGGACTTTGACGACTCGGCCTGGGGAGAGGCGCCGGGCGGCTTCGGCACGCCCGGCACGCCCGGCGCCGCGGTCGGCACGGAATGGAACACCGAGCGCATCTGGCTGCGCCGACGCGTCACCATTCCGGATCTGCGCAACAGCCGCGTGTGGCTGCGCATCCACCACGATGAAGACGTCGAGGTCTACCTGAATGGCCGCCTCGCGTTCCGACAGAGCGGCTTTCTGACCAGCTATGAACTGGTACCGCTGGCGCCTGACCTGGTGCGCACGCTGGACGCCGGACCGCTCACGATCGCCGTCACCTGCCGGCAGACCGGTGGCGGCCAGTACGTGGATGTCGGCCTGGTGTGCGAAACGGTGCGCTGACGTCGCCGCGCCCCTCGCCATGCTGCTGCTGGCCGGCGCGGCCGCCACGGTGCCGGAGGCCCCGGCGGTTGTCTCAGACTGGCCCCACCTCCTGGGCCCGCATCTGGACATGACCACGCGGGAAACCGGTTGGCCGGAGCGCCCGCCGGCCGGAGGGCTGCCGGTTGAGTGGACGTACCCGAAGGGCGAGGGCTATGCGGCGCCGGTCGTCGCCGACGGCCGCGTTTTCCTGGGCCACCGGCTGGGCGACGAGGCGATCGTGGACTGCCTCGAGCTGGAAAGCGGCCGGCGGCTCTGGCGGTTCAGCCGGCCAACCGCCTATGTGGACCGCTACAACTACAACGGCGGACCGCGCTGCAGTCCGGTCGTCGGCGACGGGCGTGTATTCATGCTGGGTGCCGACGCGCGGCTGGACGTGCTGAGCGCGGCTGACGGGCGGCTCCTTTGGACGCGTGACCTGGCGGCGGAGTACCGGCTGCGACAAAATTTTTTCGGGATGGGCGCCACGCCACTGCTGGAGGGAGGCAAACTGGTGGTCGTGGTGGGCGCACCGGAAGGCGGCCCCTGTGTGATCGCGCTCGATCCGGCGAGCGGGCGCGAGGTGTGGGCCTCGGGCCATGGCTGGTCCGCCGGATACGCGGCGCCGGTTGCGGCGACCGTGCACGGCCGGCGCCGGCTGTTTGTGTTTACCGGGGGTGAGAGCCGACCGCCCAATGGTGGACTGCTCGTGCTCGATCCGGCGGACGGCCGGGAGCTGGATCGCTTCCCTTGGCGCGGCCGTCCCCATGAGTCCGTGAATGCGGCGCCGCCGCTGGTCGTCGCTGACCGCGTCTTGATTTCGGAATGCTATGGCCGTGGCACGGTGATGCTGCGCGTTGGGGTGGACGGCCGTCTGACGCCGGTATGGACGAACCGCGAAACTGGGGTCCACATCATGCAACCACTTGCGCGCGACGGCTGCGCATTTCTGATCGTCGGACACGGCCCCGGTGACAACGCGCTGTTGTGTCTGGATCTCGAGACCGGTGCGACGCTCTGGCGCGACCGCCTGCGCTGGGTCGAGCAGGTGCCGCTGGCGGACGGGCGACGGCCGGTGACCGTTGGCGTGATGCGCGGCTGGTTGGCGGAGGCGGGGGGGCGAATGATCTGCCTCGGTGAGCTGGGGCATCTGCTCTGGTTGCGTCTCTCGCGCGAGCGCGTCGAACTGCTGGGCCACGTGTCGCCGTTCTTCGCGCGGCAGACGTGGAGCCCGCCGGCGTTTTCGCGCGGGCGACTGCTGGTGGTGCAGAATGACCGCGATCTTCTCACTGGTGGCTCGCCACGGCTGTGGTGTTGGCGAGTCGCCGTCCGCTGAACGGGACCGACCGGGCACCGACCACGTTGCGTTTTCCGGACGGTTTCGACACCATTGCCGCGTGGTTCGGTTGCGTTCGACGCGCTGAGGGTCTGTCCTACAGAACAATGGGGGTTGTGATGACGAACAGAACGGTCGAGCGGGCGTACCGGATGGCGAAGGAGCGTTACGCCGAGCTGGGCGTGGATACGGATGCGGCGGTCCGGCGACTCGCGAACGTGCCGATTTCGCTGCACTGCTGGCAGGGCGACGATGTGGGGGGGTTTGAGCATTTCGACGGGACGCTGGGGGGAGGGCTGGCGGCGACCGGCAACTATCCGGGCAAGGCGCGCACGCCGGACGAGCTTCGCGCGGATGCGGAAAAGGCATTCTCACTGATTCCCGGCCCGCACCGGTTCAACATCCATGCGTTCTACGGAGAGTTTGGCGGTCGGAAGGTGGATCGCGACCAAATCGGTCCCGAGCACTTCCAAGGGTGGGTGGACTGGGCGAAGCGACTGCGGATCGGCCTCGATTTCAATCCGACCTGCTTCTCGCATCCGAAAGCGGCGGATGGTTTCACGCTGTCGCATCCCGATCGAGCGATCCGGCAGTTCTGGATCGCCCACTGCGTCGCTTGCCGTCGGATCGGCGCCGCGATGGGGCGGGCGTTGAACAATCCGGTCGTCACGAACATCTGGGTGCCGGATGGCATGAAGGACACGCCGGCCGATCGCGCGGGTTTCCGCGCGCGGCTGGAGGAGTCGCTCGATCAGATTCTCGCCGCGAAGGTGGATCGCCGCTGGAACCGGGACGCGGTTGAGGGCAAGCTTTTTGGAATCGGATGCGAGAGCATGACCGTCGGCTCGCACGAGTTCTATCTCGGCTATGCGGTGAAGCATCAAATCGTGCTGACCCTCGATGCGGGGCATTACCATCCGACCGAGACCATTGCGGACAAAATTTCTGCGGTGTTGCGCTTTGTGCCGGAGATCCTGCTGCACGTGAGCCGGGGCGTGCGCTGGGACAGCGACCACGTGGTGATTCTGAACGACGATCTGATTGCGATCGCGCAGGAGCTGGTGCGCGGCGATTTCCTCGACCGGACGCACATCGGGCTGGACTACTTTGATGCGAGCATCAACCGGGTGGCGGCGTGGGTGATCGGTACGCGCAACATGGCCCGTGCGCTGCTGTACGCGCTGCTTGAGCCGTATCGCCGCCTGCGCGACATGGAACTGGCGGGCGATTACACCGGCCGCCTCGCGCTGATGGAGGAGCTCAAGACGCTGCCCTTCGGCGCGGTGTGGGATTACTATTGCATGACGCAGGATGTCCCCGTCGGCGACGCATGGCTGGCCGAAGTCCGCCGCTATGAGGCCGATGTGCTCTCGAAGCGGCGCTGAAGAACTGGAGGGGACGGGCGATGAGCACGCACGCGACCAATCCGATGCTGGGAGTGTTGCTCTTCACGCTGGGCGGGCTGGCGGGGGCGGTGTTTTACCTGCCCTTCAAGAAAATTCGCGAGTGGGCGTGGGAAAGCTACTGGTTGGTGTATGCGGTGGCGGGGCTGGTGTTGGTGCCCTGGCTGCTGGCGTGGACCACTTCGCCCAACGTGGTCGCGGTGCTCCGCGCGGCACCGGCGCGCGAAATCGTGCGCTGCTTCCTGTACGGTGCGGCATGGGGGATCGGAGGGCTGACATGGGGACTGATGATCCGCTATCTGGGCGTTGGGCTGGGGCTGGCGATCGGGTGCGGCCTGTGTTCGGCGACCGGCACGTTGATTCCGCCGATCCTGGAGGGGCGTGCGGCGGACCTGGCGGGCACTCCGGCGGCGAACCTGTCGCTGCTGGGTGTCATGCTGTCGCTGGCCGGCATCGCGCTGGTGGGAATGGCCGGCATGTCGAAGGAACGGGAACTGCCGGAGGAGGAAAAGAAAAAGGCGGTCGCGGAGTACAACTTCCGGAAGGGGCTGCTGGTCGCGGTGTTTTCGGGCGTGATGAGCTCCGCGATGAGTTTTGGTTTGCAGGGCGGCCGCACCATCGAGAAGCTCGCGCGGGAGACCGAACCGGTCACTGCGGCGGCATGGGCAGGGATGCCGGTGCTGGTCGTGGTGCTGCTGGGTGGCTTTGTGGTCAATGCGCTGTGGTGCCTGCATCTGAATGTCAGGAACCGGACGCTGGGCGACTATCACCGGGCGTCTGCGCCGCTGGCGGCGAACTATCTGCTGGCGGCGTTGGCGGGGGCAATCTGGTGTTCGCAGTTCATCTGTTTCAAGACCGGTGAGCCGGCGATGGGACCGCGCGCGTACATCGGTTGGGCGGTGCTGATGGCCAGCGCGATCGGGTTCAGCACGCTGCTGGGCATCGTGCTCGGCGAGTGGAAGGGCACAAGTTCTCGCACGCGCTCCCGTCTGGCGGGCGGCCTGGTGCTGTTGTTCGCGTCGGTCGTCGCCGCCGGTTTGAGCGGGCACGTGAAGCAGTCCGTGGTGCCAGCCCGCCCCGAGGCCCCTTCGCCCGCTGCCGGTGTGCGGAACTGAACAAACAGCCGGGAGGACGCGCGATGAGCACAAAGGTGTATCTGGCAGTGGATCTGGGCGCGGAGAGCGGGCGTGTCATGGCCGGCCTCTGGAACGGGCGCACCCTGCGGCTCCAGGAGGTCCACCGATTCCAGAACGGACCGGTCTGGTGGGCCGACTCGATGCGGTGGGACGTCGTGCGGCTTTGGGCGGAGATTCAGAACGGCCTGGCCGCCGCGGCGCGGGAACACGGGCCGCAGATCGTCTCGGTCGGTACCGACACCTGGGGAGTGGACTTCGCGCTGCTGAGTCGCCGCGGCGAGCTGCTTGCGCAGCCGTGGCACTACCGGGACGCCCGCACCGACGGCATGCTCGCGCGCGCGTTCCGGATGGTGCCGCGCGCGGAAATCTTCCGGCAGACCGGCATCCAGTTCATGCAGATCAACACGCTCTACCAGCTGCTGGCGATGCGGCGCAGCCACCCCGACCTGCTGGAGCACGCCGGCACACTGCTGATGATGCCGGATCTTTTCCACTGGCTGCTGTGCGGCTCGAAGGTTGTCGAGTTCACCGATGCCTCCACCTCCCAGTGCGTGAATCCGGTCCGCCGCGCCTGGGCGCGCGGCCTGCTGAAGAAGTTCGGAATTCCGACCCATATCTTTCCCGCAATGGTGCAGCCCGGCACCGATCTGGGACCGCTGCGTCGGCTCGTCGCCGAGCGTGCGGGCCTGCCGCCGACAGTACGCGTGGTCGCCCCGCCCACGCATGATACCGCCAGCGCGGTGGCCGGCGTGCCTTCGGACCGTACCGGCCGTACGGACTGGGCGTACCTCAGCTCGGGCACCTGGTCGCTGATGGGCGTTGAAATGCGGCGGCCGGTGCTCACGGACCGCGCGCTCGAGCTGAACATGACCAACGAGGGCGGGGTGGACGGCACGGTGCGGTTGCTGAAGAACATCATGGGGCTGTGGCTGGTGCAGCAGTGCCGCCGGTCGTTCGAGGCGGCGGGCCGTTCCTATACCTATGCGGAGCTCGTGCGATTGGCCGCGGAAGCGCCACCGCTGCGCTCGCTGGTGGACCCGGATGATCCGCGCTTCCTGAATCCGCCGGACATGCCCCGTGCCATTCAGTCGTTCTGTCAGGACACCGGCCAGCCGGTGCCGAAGAGCGACGGCGAACTGGTGCGCTGCGCGTATGAGAGCCTCGCGCTGAAGTACCGGCAGGTGCTGGGCCATCTGGAGGAACTCGCCGGCAACCGCATCGAAGTGATCCACATCGTCGGTGGTGGCTCGCAAAACGATCTGCTCAACCAGTTCACTGCGGATGCCTGTCAGCGCCAGGTGCGGGCCGGCCCGGTGGAAGCGACCGCACTGGGCAATCTGCTGGTTCAGATCCGCGCAAGCGGCGAGATCGGTTCGCTTGAGGAAATTCGCGAGGCGGTTCGGCGGTCCTGTGAGATGCGAACGTTCGACCCGGGCGACGGCACGCCGTGGGCGGAGGCTGCGGCCCGCTGGGCGTCGTTCCGCCGCCGCGCCTGAGCGCCTGGGAGAGGGAGGTAGGGGGGCGTCGCTCACCAGCCGCCGCGGGCGATCACGGAACTTTCGCCGCAGTCTGCCTCCTGTGTGCTCCGAAAGGGGGCCTCGGCAGGTCGCCGTGTGTGCCGTCGCACTGGGTTCAGCGTCAGAACCGCCCGCGTCACGAGGGGGCGGGTGGAGCTGCCCGGCCTTGGAGGCGCGCCTGCCGATGCAGTTCCCAGAGCTTTGCGTACTTCAGCGCGGCGCCCATCGCGGCCAGCAGAGCAATGAGCAGGCCGTGGGTGCCGTCGAGAAAGCCGGCGCGCAAAATGTATCCCTTGATGAAGCGCAGCGGCGGGCGCAGTAGTAAGTCGTGCCAGTGGAAACGGTCGCCCGCAACAAACTTTTGTTGCGCGGTGATCGTCGAAAACCGGTTCAGCGTTGCGACGTGGTCCTCGATGTCGTCGTACGTATAGTGGTAGAGGGGATTCCGCAAACGCTTCACCGGGCCGGTTACGACGACACGATCGTGCGGCTCGATCCCTTCCGACCGCCCATAGTCGCGGTGGAACAGCCGCAGCTTGATGTCCGGGTACCACTCCCCATGGCGGATCCAGCGCCCGAGGTACTGCACCATCCGGGGAAACTCGTAGCCGACGTGCGGGGCGGGCCCACGGCGGAACTCCTCGATCACTTCGTCGCGCAGGCCGGGGGAGACCTCTTCGTCGGAGTCGAGGAACAGCAGCCAGGGTTGCGTCGCGAGACTCCGCACGAGGTTGCGCTGGCCGACGTAGCCGAGCCATTCGTGCTGGTGCACGCGGTTCGTGTACTCGCGGGCGATTTCAACCGTGCGGTCGGTGCTGAAGCTGTCGAGCACCACGGTCTCCGCGCACCACCGCACACTCTCGAGACAACGGCGGATTTTTCGTTCCTCATTGAAACAGATCACGCAGGCGGAGATGGGGGGACGGTCATCCTCGCTCATAGGCTAGCCCGGACGCCGGCGGAGGCGCGGATCAGCAGGTCCATGGGGCGTGCAATCTCGTCTTCAAGACGATCGTCGCAGTACACGCGCACGATGCAACCGTGGAAGCGGGTCGCGGACTGGCGGCGGAAGCCGGCGGGCACGACGTAGGCCGCGCTCGCATTGAGCGTGCCCTCCGCGGACCAGGCCTCGCCGACCCACGCGCGAACCTGCGCGGGCATCGCGCGGGTGAGCGCCACCGTGCGGCCATCGGCGGACTCATCGAACATCACCACCTCGACACGCAGCGAGGCGGGCGGGGGCGGCTGTGTGCCCGAGCTGCGCAGCACGATGCGCACCAGGCGCATGTCGTCGTAGTCCTGAGAGTCGGGAAACCGCTGGATGGTGAGCTCCGCAACGGTCACGCGGCCGGCGCGCGCGGTACCGGCACGGCGCTGTTCCAGCGAGAGCCGCGCCCATTCTTCCGCTGCGCGTGCGGCCTCGGGACGATCCGCCGCACGCTGATACAATTGCGCCCACTGCGCAAGTGCCGCTTCGATTTGCCCACGTTGTTCGAGCCAGGTCGCACGCAGCTCGTACGCGGCCAGCAGGTCGGGGTCCTCCCGCTGCAGCTCGGCCAGCAGACGGTCGGCCGCCTCCCAGCGACCGGCGGCGGCTTCCGCCCTGGCGCGGGCAAGGGTGCGCGCGCTCAGCTCTGCGCGCGTCGGCGGCGCGGCGGTGGCGGCCGCCGCGGGTGGAGGTGACGTGGAGGGGCGAGTGCTGCCGGCGGTCGCGGCCGCCTGCGTCGCCATCGCCCGGAACGAACTCTGCAGCAGTGCGAGCTCCGCGCGCAACCGCCGAATCTCCTCCACCGTTGCCTCGTCCGGTGCGGCACTGGTGACCACGATCACTGGTGTGGCGGGTGGCGCGGGGCTGGGTGGCGGCAGTTCGATCGCGATCGCCGGCACGGCGGAGGTCGCCGCCAAAGAGGAGGGCTCTGCGGGGAACCTCGGCGAGGGCCTGCGCACAACCGCCCGGCCGACCGCCAGCACCGCGAGTACGACCACGATCAGGACCAGCGCCACCCGCATACCGCGGCCGACCGGCGCCTCGTCAATGAGTTCCGCCGGTCGGCCCTTCACCTCCGCCTGCACGAACGCCTGCACCAGCAGGCGCGTGCGCCCCAGCTCGATTTCGTCGCCGTGTTTCAGGATGGATCGGGCGGTTTCCCTTTTGTTGACCAAGATACGGTTCATCGAACCGAGATCGTGGATCAGCAGACCGCCCTGAAAGTGCTCGATGACCGCGTGCCGTTCGGCGACCTCGGGGTCGTCCAGTCGAAGGCTGCACTCCGGCGCCCGGCCGACCAGCAACGGCTCCAACGGAACGGTGATCCGCTCCCCCTGGCGGGGGCCGTTCAGGATGACGAGCCGGAAGATCAACCCAATCGTCCCTCGCAGGACGCGACCACCCGCGCCCGCCCCTCATGTTGCCCCGGCGTGCATCGCCTCACAAGTCGGGGCGGACCGCGCATGGAGCAATCAGACCGCCGCGCGAATCGCCTCGGCGCGGTCGGTGCGCTCCCATGTGAACGTCTCGAGATCTTCGGGGGAACAGCGGCCGAAATGGCCGTAGGCGGACGTCCGCTCGTAAATCGGTCGCCGCAGCTGCAAGTCCTCAATGATTTCGGCCGGTTTCAGCCGGAAGACACGGCGAATCCCCTCTTCGAGCCGCTCTTCGGGCACGCGGGCGGTACCGAACGTCTCCACGTGAATCGAAACCGGATCGGGATAGCCGATCACATACGCCAGTTGCACCTCGCAGCGGGCAGCCAGCTTTGCCGCGACGATGTTCTTCGCGATGTACCGCGCCATATACGCCGCGCTGCGATCCACCTTGGAGGGGTCCTTGCCGGAGAACGCGCCTCCTCCGTGACGGCCCATGCCGCCGTATGTGTCCACGATGATCTTGCGGCCGGTGACCCCGCAGTCTCCCTGAGGGCCGCCTACAACGAACCGGCCGGTCGGATTGATGAAGTAGCGAGTGTTCCTGCGCAGCATCTCCGCAGGCAGGGAGGGCCGGATCACTTCTTCGAGAATGCCCTCGCGAATTTCGCGCAGCGAAACGTCCGGTGTGTGCTGGCACGACACCACGACCGTATCAATGGCGACCGGCCGCCCCTCTTCGTAGCGCACCGTCACCTGGGTCTTCCCGTCCGGCCGAAGGAACTTGAGCGCACGGGTGCGGCGGGCTTGGGTCAGGCGGCGGGCGAGGTGGTGGGCGTACATGATGGGTGCGGGCATCAGCTCCGGGGTCTCGTCGCAGGCAAAGCCGAACATCATGCCCTGGTCGCCGGCACCCTGTTCTTTGCCGCCGGCCTTGCCCTTCGCGCGACGGGCGTCCACACCCTGCGCAATGTCCGGCGACTGTTTCTCCAGCGCAACGAGCACCGCGCAGCTGCTGGCGTCGAAACCGATGGAAGGGTCGGTGTAACCGATCGCTTCGACCTTCTTGCGCGCAATCTCCACAAACGGAACCTGGGCGGAGGTGGTGATTTCGCCGGCGATCACGATCAGGCGGGTTTTCACGAGGGCCTCGCAGGCGACCCGGCTGAAGGGGTCCTCCCGCAGGCAGGCATCGAGCACCACGTCTGATATGCCATCGCAGACCTTGTCGGGATGACCTTCTGTAACCGATTCAGAGGTAAACACGAAACGCCGCAACCGTTGGTCCATGTGCGTTGATCCCCGCCGACTTCGCCGGCCGGCCCTGTGCCGGTCGGGCGTCAGCCCAAGTACTCCACTATCTCCGGGCAGCGTTGCTCTGTCAACGTGCGGCAGAGCGCCAGAACATCGGAGCCGCGCTCCAGCTCCAGCGCGCGGGCGGCGAGCGACTCGCACTCGGAATACGAGACGCTGCGGATGACCGCCTTTACCAGGGGGATCACCGCGGGGCTCATGCTGAGTTCGTCCACGCCCAGCCCGACCAGCAGCGGCGCGAGCGTGGCCTGTCCGCCCATTTCGCCGCAGACGCCGGTCCAGATGCCGGTGGCCCGGGCGGCCTCGATGGTTTGCTGTAGCAGCCGGAGTATCGCCGGGTGAGTGGGTTCATAGAGGTAGGTGACCTGCGCGTTCACGCGGTCCACCGCCAGCGTGTACTGGATCAGGTCGTTGGTGCCGATGCTGAAGAACCGCACGCGGGCAGCCAGCTGTGCGGCGACGAGCGCGGCGGACGGCACTTCGATCATGATACCGACCTCGATGTCACGGTCGAACTCGACGCCATCCGCTGCCAGTTCCTGTTTGGCCTGTTCGAGCAGCGCATTCGCCTGGATCACCTCCTCCACGTTGCTGATCATCGGGTACATGATCTTCACGTTGCCGGCGGCGCTGGCCCGGAGAATCCCGCGCAGCTGGGTACGGAACAGCTCGGGTTGTGCCAGGCAGAAGCGAATCGCCCGCCAGCCAAGGTAGGGGTTCACCTCGTTCGGCATCTGAATGGATGAGGCGAACTTGTCTCCGCCGATGTCGAGCGTGCGGATGATCACTGGCGCGGGCGCCACGCGCCGAGCGACCTCTTCGTAGGCGCGGGCCTGCTCGAACTCGTCGGGAAGGGTCGGGCGCGACAGATAGAGAAACTCGCTGCGGAACAGTCCGATGCCGCGGGCGCCGTGCCGAAGCGCTGCATCCACGTCGCGTGGCAGCTCGATGTTGGCGGAGAGCACCACCTCGTAGCCGTCCCGCGTCCGCGCGGGCAGGTCGCGGAGTGTTTCGAGACGGTCCCGCACAGTTTCCCGTGCCCGCGCGATGCGGCTATACCGCTCCCGCGTGGCGGCAGACGGGCGTACGATCACCCGCCCGACCTGTCCATCGACCAACAACGCATCGCCGTTCGAAATGCGCTGGCTGGCGTTGCGCAGTCCCACCACCGCCGGAATCTCAAATGCGCGCGCCATGATCGCGGTGTGCGAGGTGGGACTGCCCAGGTCGGTGATCAGCGCCAGCACCCGCTCGCGGCTCATGGTCGCCGTGTCCGAGGGGGACAGATCCGGCGCGACGATCACGCAAGGCTCGGTCAGCCCGCTCAGATCGGAGAGAGGGTGGCCGGCGAGGTTCATCAAGATCCGGCGCGCGACGTCGCGCACGTCCGCGGCCCGTTCGCGGAGGTACTCGTCGTCCATTTGCGAGAGGGTGTCCGCGTAGCGTTGTGCGACCTCGTGGAGCACGGCCTCCACGTTCACGTGCCGGCTCTGCACACCCCGGATGACCTCCTCGATGAACGCTCGATCGTCCACCACCAGCAGATGCGCGTCGAAAATGCTGGCGCTGTGGCGGTCGAGCGCCCGTTCGACGCGGCGCTGGATGTCGCGCAGCTGGCCGCGGGTCGTGATCAGCGCCTCCTCGAGGCGGACGATTTCGCGGGGCACCTCGTCGGCGCTGATCGCTCGCTCGACAACGTGCACGTCGGCCGGCGTCAGCAAAAACGCCGGGCCGATCACGACGCCGGGCGAAACGCCAACGCCGTGCAGCTCCACTTCACCCGCCGACTCTGCCATCCGTCCCGCCGCCCTCCGGCTCCCGGTCTTCGAAGAACTTCAGTTCGAACAACTTTGCGAGCGCGTCCACCGCCTCCGCCGCATCCGGGCCGCGGGCGGAGATGCGGATTTTCGAGCCGGGGCAGCCCTCCAGCGTGAGCACACCCATCACGCTTTTTGCGGAGACCTCCGCGCCATCCTTTGCCAGGTAGATGTCGGCCGCGTACGCGGAGGCGGTTTTCGCCAGCAGCGCGGCGGGCCGCGCGTGGATGCCGTAGCGGTTGCGAACCACCACCTCGCGGGACACCGAATCCTGCGGTGAGCTCGGAGTGTCAGTCACTGCTGCGAATCCTCTCGCGCGTCAGGCGCGCCATGATCCGTTCATCCAGTTCCTTTGCGGCGTCATGGCCGAGCTGCCGGAGCCGGAAGTTCAGCGCCGCCGCCTCGACGACCAGGCTGATGTCGCGCCCGGCGACCACCGGAATACGATAATACGGAATTTCGACGCCAAGCACATCGCGGGTTTTCTGTTCCAGGCCGGTGCGTTCCTCCTCCGTGCCGTCCAGCACGCGTTCGAGCCGCACGATCATGTCCACGCGTTTTTCGCGTCGCACCGAGGCCAATCCGTACAGACTCGGCACGTGGATCAGGCCCAGGCCGCGGATTTCCATGTGATAGCGTGTCAGGTCGGGTGCGGTGCCGAGAATCTCGCCGACGCCCAGCCGCCGCAGGTCCACCATGTCGTCGGCGACCAGGCTGTGGCCGCGCGCGATGAGGCTCAGAGCGGTCTCACTCTTGCCGACGCCCGGGGGCCCTTCGATGATCACGCCGATGCCCATGATGTCCACCATCGTGCCCTGGTAGCGCATGCGGGGGGCGGTGAGGTCCTCGATCACCACCGCCGCCAACTGCACGAACCGGCCGGTGATCAGATGGCTGCGCAGCAGCGGCACACGGTGCTGCGCCGCCAGCTCGCGCACCTCGGGGGGCGGTCGGATGCTGCGCGCAAAGACAACGCAGGGCACCTCTGCCTGGAAAAAATCGGTCAGCCGGCGCAGCCGTTCCTCCGGCGCCAGGCCCTTGAGATACGTCAGCTCCGCCAGTCCGATCACCTGAATGCGGCGGTGGGCGAAATATCGCAGGAAACCCGCCAGCGCCAGCCCGGGGCGGTTGATCGCCGGTTCCGGCACCACCCGGTCGAGGTGGTCCTCGCCGTCGAACACTTCCAGCTCGAGCGTGCGCCGACCGCCCTCCACAAACTGGCGTACCGTCATCGTCACGGCGTGGAGTCCTCCGCTCCCCGCTCGCCCCGTCGAGCGATGTCGGCCATGGTCGCATGACCCTTGTGCGCCTGGCGGCGCTCAAACCACTTGCGCACTTGCACCGCCACGTGATCCACGGCCGCGTCGATCGAGGCGTACATGTCCGCCGATTCCTGCCGCGACTCGACGGGGCCGTGGTGCGGCACGTGCACCACCACCTCCGCGATGTGGCGGTGTTTCTCCACCATCAGTACCACGTGTGCGTCCTGCAGACGGGGGAACTCCGCCAGCCGCGAACGAATCCGGTGCTCCACGTGCTCCCGCAGCGCCTCGGTCACCTCGACATGACGGCCGGTGATGTGAATTCTCATCCCGTGTTCTCCTTTCGGGGCCCGCGCCTCGCCGGCCGGCCCCCGTTGTTCTGCCTCACATGCTGAACTTCGGCCCCAAATACAGCTCCCGGCTCACCGGATCGTGGATCAGAAACTCGCTGGTTCCCTCCCGTAGCACGCGCCCCTCGCAGATCAGATAGGCCCGATCCACCACGGCGAGCGTTTCCCGGACGTTGTGGTCGGTGATCAGGATCCCCAGCCCGCGCCGCTTCAGATCCATGATGATCTGCTGCACGTCGTACACCGCCAGCGGATCCACCCCGCTGAACGGCTCATCCAACAACATCAGCGACGGGTTCGTCACCAGCGCGCGGGTGATTTCCAACCGTCGGCGCTCCCCCCCGCTGAGCGTGTAGGCTCGCTGCGACGCGAGATGGCTGATCTTCAGGTCGCCGAGCAGATGCTCCAGCCGCAGCTGCCGCTCCCGCGCGGACATCGGCAGCGTTTCGAGAATCGCCATCACGTTCTCCGCGACCGTCAGATGTCGGAACACCGACGGCTCCTGTGCCAGATATCCCATCCCCATCCGCGCCCGGCGGTACATCGCCATCCGCGTCACGTCGCGGCCCTCAAACCAAACCCGGCCGGCGGTCGGCGCGATCAACCCGATGATCATGTAGAACGTCGTGGTCTTGCCCGCGCCGTTCGGCCCGAGCAGCCCGACGATTTCGCCGGCGCGCACGGAGATGTCCACGCCGTCCACGACGCGGCGGCCGCGGTACTCCTTCACCAACCCTTCGGTCTGCACCAGTACGCCGTCCGCCGTCACTCAGCGCACCCCTTTCAGCAGATCGCCACGTTTCGGGTCGGGTTGCAGGATCAACCGCGCGTTCGGATAGCACTCCAGGCGGTCCTGGTCGCGCCAGAACACGATGCGATCCGCGGTCATCATGTCGCGCCCGCGGAGTATGCGCGGATTGTCCTCGAGCACGAACCGCCCCTCCGCCACCTCGTAGGTCGCGCGGCCTGCCCAGGCGTGCTTGTCCGCCTGGCTGATGACGACGCGCCCGGTCGCGGTGACCAGCCGCACCTCGTTGGTGCCGGCCAGATCAATGCGGACGTGGTCCGCCTTCATTTTCACCTGCGGATCGCTGACCACCACCGAGCCGGAGAGCTCGATCAGCTGCCGGCGTCCGTCATACAGGAGCCGGTCCGAGGTGATCACGGTCAGCTCGCCGAACTCCGGCACATCGGCGGTGGGATTCGCCAGCGTGGGCGTCCCCTCCGCAGCCGCGACCCGGCCGGCCGGCGCGGAGGTGACCGCTTCACCTTTGGCCAGCATCCCCAGTGCGGCGAGCGCGGCGCACCACATCGTCAGAAGGCGTCTCATCGCGCGGGATCCCCCGCACCGGCCGCCGGCCGCGCGCCGGGCAGCGCGAGCTTGCGCACGTCCCGAATCACGACGCGCGCGTTGGTCTGGATCAGGAACCGCTGCCGGCGGGGCTCGTAGCGGTAATCGGCACCGGTGATCATCACGTCTCCCCGCACAATCCGCACTGCTGCGGTGGACATCGCGACGTGTGCTCGCCGGTTGTACAGGCAGTGCGGCGAGCTGATCCGGGTTTCCACCACGCCGTCGCGAAACATTTCCACTTGCAGCTGTTCGACCTCGAGGATGTCGGGCGTCAGCATCGTGACCCGCTCGCCGGAGAGCTGCGAGCGCAACCGGCCCTCTTCGTCGTAGTCCGGAACGCGGAACGCGGTCGCGCTGCCGCCCGGCTGCAGCTGCGCGAGCGCGCCCATCGTGGCCAGCGCAACCGCCAGAGCCGGCCAACGGGAGGGTTGGCGCGTGCTCACCGCCGCCTCCCTGCGTTGCGCCGCGCCGCCGCAATCGCGCTCAGCTCGCGCCAGATCTTCGGCAGCAGGCGCAGGGGAATCGAGTTCGCGCCGTCCGAGAGCGCGCGCGCCGGCTGAGGGTGCGTTTCGAGGAAGACCGCGGCACACCCCACCGCCACCGCCGCGCGCGCGAGCGCGGGCGCCAGCGCTGCGTCACCGCCCGACCGGTCCCCCGCACCGCCGGGCCGCTGCACGCTGTGCGTCGCGTCGAACACCACGGGGTATCCGGTCTGCGCCATCCATACGAGGCTGCGGAAGTCCACCACCAGATTCTGATAGCCGAACGTGGTCCCGCGCTCGGTGAGCAGAATCCGGTGATTTCCCGCCCACTCGATCTTCTCCACCACGTGCCGGATCTCCTGCGGCGAAAGGAACTGGCCCTTTTTCACGTTCACTGCGCGGCCGGAGCGCGCCGCCGCAACCACCAGATCGGTCTGTCGGCACAAGAACGCGGGGATCTGCAGAACGTCAACCACCTCCGCAACCGGGCCGACCTCCTCCACCGCGTGCACATCTGTCAGGATCGGCAACCCCAGCTGCTGCTTCACCTCGGCGAGGATTTCGAGACCTTTTCGCAGGCCGGGACCGCGATACGAATGCACAGAGGTGCGGTTGGCCTTGTCGTAGGAGGCCTTGAAGATCAGCGGAACTCCAGCCGCCCGGGCCCAGGCGGCCAGCCGCCGGGCCACCCGTAGGCAGTGATCACGGCTCTCAATAACACACGGGCCGGCAATCAGCGCCAGCGGAGCAGTTCCGCCAACCATCACCGGCCCGACCCGTATGGCTCGCCCGGTCATTCCGGGGTGAGTCTATCGGCAAAAGGGGACTGTTTCCAGTTCCGCGACGGCGCGGCCGACCCGCGGGGCAGGGGCGCCGCGAGAGCTGCCTCAGCCCGCTGAGCGCAAACGGAGGCCGGACACGGGGTTACCGGTTCCAACGCTTGGAGGAGTGCCGGCGAAACGCTTCCAAGGTTTGGACGCGGTTCGCGAGCTGGTGGCGCGGCGGGGCCGGCGGGCGGTACGGCTGCAACAGCGGCGAGCGTGCGGGAGAGCCGCCGATTTGTGCGACGGCACCATCAGCAGTATACTCTGGGCCGGCAGCAAGGGACCGATGTCTCCGAACACGAAAGGAATCTACACGGCGTCGGGCCAGGCGGCCGGTGGGGGGGAGATTCCGCCGCCGCGTCGGCCGTTTCGGATTTGGTGGGACATCGCAACGCCCGCCGAGCGATGGTCGGCGGTGTTCGTCATCTTTTCTATCACCGTGCTGATTGGGATCCTAGTTGGCATTGCATGGTATCAACACGAACAGATCACGCGGTTCCGGCGGCGGGGCGAGTTAGGGGCCGGAGGGGAGAAGCGCGCGCCGAAGATTTCGTTTGTATCGCCGATCGAGTTGGACGCGTCGGGCCGACTCCACTTTGACGAGCTTGAGGATGCGGCGGCCGAGCCCTCACCACTCGAGCCGCCGACGGACATCACGTCGGTGACGCCGGCGGCGATCTTGCAGACGGCGATATGGTTGCGACGGGCGGAGCGTGCGGCCGCGGAGCAGGAATGGGCAGGGGCATTGACGGCGTACGAAGAGGCCTCAAAGATTTTTCCGGAGTCCGTTCGTATCCGGGAGCAACTGGGGCTCTGCCAGCTACGGGAGCGCGATTACGCCGGCGCGGCGGCCACGTTCGGCTGGCTGGCGGAGCGCCGCCCGAACGCGGCGGGCATCTGGAACAATCTCGGCGTCGCCGAAGCGGGGCGGGACCGTTATGAGGAGGCGCAGGCGGCGTTCGAGCGGGCGTTGGCGGTGGATTCGACACACCGCTTTGCGGCGCGAAATCTGGCGGTGCTCGCCTACCGGCGGGGTGAGATGGCGCGCGCAGTGGAAGCACTCTCCACGGTGCTGCAACGGGATCCCGACGATTTCGAAGCCGCACTCATGTGTTCGGTTGCGCTGCTGAGAACAGGGCGGCATGCGGAGGCCGTGGCACGGCTTGAGGATCTCGCGAGTCGTTCGCCGTCTGCGCCGGTCTGGTTTTACCTCGCGGAGGCACGCGCCCGACTGGGGCAGAACGGCACCGCGCTGCAGGCGCTGGATCGGGCAGTCGCGATGGTGGACGCAAGGACCGCGATCGCGTGGTTGAATCGCCCCGAGATGGACCGGCTTCGCGGGGATCCAGAGTTTCAGAAGCGCTGGTCAAAGATCGCGTCGGATACGCCGTAGCGGGGGGGGCGAGGAAACCGGCCGATTCACGGGGGGAGCGGCAGCTCGCCGTGGGGGGGGAAGGGGCGGCTTGCGTCATTGCGGTGCTCGACGAGGGTGCGGGCGCCCAAGGTGTGAAGCCACGCTTGATCCTCCTTTGTCGCAACGCGTTCGAGGACGACAACCGATGCGGCGGGGTCAACGGGAATACGGGTGAGGCTGCTGATTTGCGCCGGTGTCGCGCGCCCCGCCAGGAGGACCGCGCGCCCGCCACGGGCCACGCGCAGCCACAGTGCTCCGTCCGCTGTTCGGGGGTAGGAGACGCCAGGCGGGGGATGCCAGACGTCCCACACGATACCGCCCGGGCACTCGCCCGTGTCGCCGGCGGCCAGCGGAACCAGTTCACGTCCCTCGCGCGCCCATCGTTCCAGAAGCTGGCGGGCAACGGGCGAGGGGGATCGACCGGTGGGCAGCAGAATCCGGCGCGTTGGGATGCGCTCCAGCACGGCTGGCGCGGCGCCCGCATGGTCCGCATCGAGCGCGGGGAGCACGATCGCGTCAAGCCGGTCCACGCCGCAGGACCGCAACCACCGGATCAGCCGTTCTGCGGTCCACGCGGGGCCCGGCCCGATCAACCAGTCTCCGCGCTCGCCGGGAACGTTCAGCAGGATGGCCGGAGCCAGGTCCGCCGGCGCAAATGCAATGCGCGCGCGATCGTCGGTGAGGTAGCGGGTCGCTCCGGCGACCGCAATGGCGGCGGCCGCACCCACCAGCGCGAGGCGGACACGCCCTTCGAACACTTGGAGTCCTGTAATCGCCGCGTAGATCAGCAGCACCGCCCACAACGGCGGCGAGGTGACCGCCATGTAACTGCCGGGCAGTTCGAACAGCGTATCCACTGCACGCACAAGTCCCGCGCAGATCGCCGCGTTCGCGTGATTGAACGTCACCGCGAGCGCTTCGGACGCGAGCCCCGCGACCAGCGAGATGCAGCCGGTCAGCACGATCAGAAACGACGCGGGAATCACGATCAGGTTGCCCGGCAGCGAGGCGGGCGAGATTTGGTTGCCGGTGTGCGCGGTGAGCGGTGCAGAGGCGATCCACGCCGCGCAGGAGGCGGCGGCGAGCCGGCCGAGCCACCCGCCAACGGCCCGAAGGGCGGAACGCCAGTGTGGGGTGGCGGAGTCCACCAACGCGTCGTCGGCCGCGGTACCCAGCAACGTCCGGGCGGCTGTTTCGAGGGGAGGCGTCAGCGCCGCCAGTCCGGCGACCACGAGGAACGAATACCAAAATCCTGGTTCCGCGATCTGCGATGGTGCCGGTCCGAGGATCGCGAGCGCGGCGGCGGCCAGTGCTGAGGGCAGGTCAGGGCGGCGGCGCAGCACGGGGGCCAGCCACCAGACTGCCGCGATCGCAAACGCGCGCAGCGCACTGACCGACGCGCCGGTCGCGACCGTGTACACGGCCAGCATCGGGATCAGGGCCACGCCCCACCATCGGCGCGGGCAGCCAACCGTTCGCAATGCGGCGGCGAGCACCACCGAGAAGATGCCCACGTGCAGCCCACTGATCGCAAAAATGTGGGCGGTTCCGGTGCGCAGAAACCTCTCGCGCAGCTCGGGCAGCACTTCTTCACGATAGCCGAGCACCATCGCGGGGATGATCTCGGCCGGCCCGGTCCAATCTTCGATTCCACGGCGCAGCGCGGCACGTGCGCGTTCGCGCTGCGCGTAGCACCAGGCGCGCCATCGCGAGCCCGCGTTTCGCGCCAGCAGATCTGCCGGCCCCCGCACGGAAAGCCGCAGCCGTCCGTCCTCGCCCCGCCGCGCGACCGCTCCCACCCGCCAGCGATCGCCATAGGCGGGTTGCGGGCCTGTGGGCTCGGTGGCCATCCACACCTCTACGCGACCGGAAGCAGACTGCCAGCCCGACTCGGTGGACCGGATGGCTTCGACGATGCCCCAGCACCGCCAGCGAGACGGGCCGGATCCCTCGCCGGGCAGCCGAACCGGCGGCGAGTCCAACCGCAGGGTGAGCTCGACGAATTGCGCCGGCCGTAGCAGCCGCGCGGCAAGCGTGTCCGGCCGGTGCTCCGGCCGGGCGAGCAGCCCGTGCGAGATCGCGGTGCTGAGCACGGCCACGTGAACGAGACACACCGCGCCGCGCCCGCGTCGGGCAAGCGCCGCTGCCAACAGGGCCGCTATGCCGGCGGTGACCATCGCCGCGGGGGGCGGGATCTGCGGCCAGAGGTGTGCAAGACCCAGACCGGCGGTCCACATCAGCGCGACGCCAACGAGGGGACGTCGCGGGGCCGGTGCTGCAGACGGTGTCAGCGACGCCATGCGAGCGCGGGATCGGCCAGCCGCCAGTGGCCCACGCGGCGGGCGGCATTGAACGCGGCGGCGGCCCCTCGAATCGCTGCCCGTGCGGCCTGTGAGGGGGACCGCCCGTGCGCAAGATGTGCGGTGACGAGCGCCGCCACTAGACATCCGGCGCCGTGGTCCGAGACGCCATGTGCACGGCGAGTGATGAGCCGCCAGGCGGTGTGGCCGTCCGCGTACGCGTTTTCGATTTGCATACCGCCCCGGTGTCCCCCCTTCAGCAGCACAGCGGTGCGAAAGCGGCGGGCGAGCTCTCGGGCGGCCAGCACAAGGTCGTCGTTCGGGCCGATCGGCCGCTCCAGAAGCAACGCGGCCTCGTAGAGGTTTGGAGTGATGATCGTCGCCAGCGGGACGATCCGTTCGCGCATGGCGCGCACCGCGCGGGGTTGCAGCAGCGGGTCACCTCCCGCGGCGACCATCACGGGGTCCACCACGAGGCGCTGCCAGCGATGCTGCCGAACCGCGAGCGCGACGGCCTCGATGATGCGCTCCGCGAACAGCATGCCGGTTTTGACGACCGCGACGGGTCCCGTCGCGGCGACCGCGTCGAGCTGCGCACGGATGAGCCGGACCGGAAGCGGCTGGACCGCGGTGACTTTGCCGGGGCGCTGAGCGGTCACACATGTGAGCGCAACCGCGCCGTGCAGACCCGCCAGCGCAAACACGCCGACGTCCGCCGTCACGCCCGCACCGCCGCTGCTGTCGGTACCGCCGATCGTCAACGCGATCGGCCAACGCCGGGAACCGCGCATGTCGCAACTGTATCACAGGGTGTGCAGGTTCGCCGGAGCCCGGTCTCGGCAACAGACGGTGGTCAACACCGCCGGAGCTCGAAGAGGTGGGGGCCGTACGGCTGTATTTGTGGGGGGCACCACGAGTACACTGTGCGGTGCACTGTGACGCCGCGGCCGACGCGGTCGGATAGGTGGTCTGAGATGAGCAAATGCGGGTTGGGGTTCTTCGTGTTGCTGGCCGGATGGGCCGTTGCCTCGACGCCGCGGCCCAACATGCTCTGGATCACTGCGGAAGATATTGGGCCGCACTGGGGCTGCTACGGGGATGCCTACGCGCGGACCCCCAATATCGATGCGCTGGCCGCGCGCGGGCTGCGCTACCGCACGGTTTGGGCGACCGCGCCGGTCTGCGCGCCGGCGCGCACAGCCATCATCGCCGGCATGTATCCTTCTGCGCTAGGTGCCGAACACATGCGCAGCGAGGTCGCACCGCCCCCTTGGCTGCGCATGTACCCGCAACTGCTGCGCGAGGCGGGCTACTACTGCAGCAACAACAGCAAGGAGGACTATAACCTCTCGAAGCCCGGCCGGGTGTGGGATGACTCCTCCGCGCGGGCGCACTATCGCAACCGTGCGGCCGGCCAGCCATTTTTCGCGGTGTTCAACTATACGATGACCCACGAGAGCGCGGTGCGACGGCGGCCGCACACGTGGCGTCACGACGTGGAGCGCGCGCCGGTGCCGCCCTACCACCCGAACACCCTCGAGGTGCGGCAGGACTGGGCGCAGTACTACGATAACATCACCGACTTCGACGCAAAGGTCGGCGAGCATCTGCGCGAGCTGGAGGCGGAAGGGCTCGGGGACGAGACGATCGTGATGGTCTACGGCGATCACGGCCCCGGACTGCCTCGCTGCAAACGCTGGCCCTACGACAGCGGCCTACGGGTGGGACTGGTCGTCTACATCCCCGAGAAGTTTTGGCACCTGGCGCCACCGAATCACCGTCCGGGGGACGAGGTGAAGCGGCTGGTGAGCTTTGTAGACCTGGCGCCGACGGTGCTCAGCCTCGCGGGTGTCCGTCCGCCGGACTGGATGCAGGGCCGTGCGTTTCTCGGGCCCCACACCGCCGAGCCAACAGAGTGTCTCTTCGGACTGCGCGGCCGGATGGACGAGCGCATCGACATGGTGCGCGCCGTCCGTACTTCCCGCCACGTTTACCTCCGCCACTATCACCCGCATCGCATCTACGGCGAATACCTTGATTACATGTTTCAAACCCCGACCACGCGGATCTGGAAACAGCTGTACGATGCCGGCCGGCTGGAATCGCCCGCGCAGCGCCGCTTCTGGGAACCCAAGCCCTGCGAGGAGCTGTATGACCTAGAGGTCGACCCGCACGAGACGGTGAACCTCGCCGACTCTGCCGCGCACCGCCACGTGCTGCAGACCCTGCGAGGCGCGTTGCGGCGTCACGTGATGGAGGTGCGCGACGTCGGCTACCTGCCCGAGGCGGAGGTCCACCGGCGCGCGGCGGCCTCCGGCAAGACGATCGGCGACTTCGCGCGCGATCCCGTGCTGTACCCGCTGGAGCGCATCTTTGACGCCGCCGAGTTGGCGGCCTGCCGCGATGAGGGCTCGGTGCCGCGCCTTGCGGAGTTGCTCGCCGATGCGGACAGCGGGGTGCGGTACTGGGCGGCCGTCGGGTTCTGCATTCGCGGCCGCGCGGCTGTACGGGTGGGCCGCGATGCGTTGCGTGGGGCGCTGGCGGATGAGTCGCCAAGCGTCCGCATCGCTGCGGCGGAGGCGCTGGCACGGTTCGGCGAAGGATCGGACCGACCCGCCGCGATCGCGGTGCTCGCGGAGTTGATGTCGCCGCGGCAGGCGGGCGTGTACGCCGCCATCGAAGCGTTGAACGCGCTCAGCGCGTGTGGCGAGGCGGTGACCGGCCCATTGCGCGCGAGCATCGCCGCGCTGCCGCTTACCGATCCGAACGCGCCCGCACGCGCCAACGGGTACATCGCGCGTCTGGTCGAGTACCTGACCGGTGAACGGCGCGCGGCGCCCTAAACATCCCTTCCGGACCGCGCGGAACCCCAGCCGTGTACGCGTGGCGGACGCCTCTTGTGGTGTCGAGCGGACCGCACAACCGAAAGAGGCCGGTTATCGAAATGGCGGGAGGAACGGAGCTCCAGCCGGCACAGAACGACCTCTGCCATTTCGTCCGGCCGGTCGCCGCAGGCCGAGTTGGTCTGCCGAGGCGCCTGTTGCAGCGAGGGGCCGGTCGAGTCGGAGCATGCCGTCGTACCCGACGTGGAGCGAACCCCGCCAGCCTCCATGCGCAATACTCAGCGAGGTCCCGGCGCGCGTCGCCGCGATCGAGCGCGACGGCCGGCTGGCCGTCTCGTTCGATGAGCAGCCCCTCAACTTCGAGCCGGATTATCGGCACGTCGTCGTCCGCGTTCTGGACGTGCGCATGACGGCAGGGAAAGGAACACGCGGCAATCGCCTCGCCGCGGCGACGACCTCGGGCTGTCGTCTCGGCGTGCCCCGGGCGTCCCATGCGGCAAGCCGGTTTGTGCCGGTCCACTTCGCGCAACTCACAGCGCGGGTAGCCTGACGGTGGCGTCGTCGCGCCACCGACGGGCGCGTGGAAGACCACTCCGCCCTCAGCCCGGCGCGCGAAAAATAAGGGGGATGCACGTACCACGAAAGTTCCGGCGAGCTGATCTCTTCCGCCCGGCGTTGATTTCGAACGGACACCCGCGCCGTGAGGTTTCGGCGCAACAGGTCCGGATGCCGGGCCGGCGGCTCGATCTCGTTGCGGCCGACAGTGGTGACCACCGCGATCAGGACGCTCCTCGCGTTCCGAAGACGGCGCCGCACCCAGCGCAACGGAAGCGGGCCGTCGCACCACGGTCCGAGCGCTGGTACAGTTTTCACAATGCGTGCCGATTGACGCGACCCCCATGGTGAAGGAACTGGCGCAAGCAGACGGTGGACGCAGAGTGCTCCGAGCGCTGGAGATGGCGGTGTTTTGCATCGGGCCGCCGCTGGCACTGGCGTTGGTGCGTCCCGGCCGGGCGGTGCTGCCGTGGCTGTGGCTGGGCGCCATCGGGTTGGGTCTCGGGCTGTGGCGCGATCCGTCGTTTGACCGGTCGGTCTGGGTGGTTCGGCGTCTCCGCGACGGTGGTTGGCGACGGCGACTGTTGAGGTGGCTTGCGGCCAGCGTGGTGCTCACCGGCATGCTGGCGGTGGTGGAGCCCCGGCTGCTCTTTCGTCTGCCGCGAGACCGGCCATTTGTTTGGGCGCTGGTGGTGGGGTTTTATCCCTGGCTCTCCGTGGTGCCGCAGACCCTCGTCTATCGCGTTTTCTTCCTGCACCGCTATGCGCTGCTGTTCCGGCGGCCGGAACTCGCCGTGCTCGCCGCCGCGTTCGCGTTTGCGCTGATGCACCTGGTGTTTCTCAATGTCTGGGCACCGCTGCTGAGTTTCTTCGGGGGCTGGTTGTTTGCGCGCACTTATCTGACGACCAGGTCGGCGTGGGCTTCGGCTCTTGAACACGCGTTGTACGGCCTGACGGTGATGACGGTGGGCTGGGGTCGTTTTTTCTATCACGGCAGCATCGCCACCGTGCAGGCGTGGGTGGGTCCCTAGTTGCGGTGTTTTGCGGCGGTCGACGCGAAGCCGATCTCAGGATTGGGTTGAGCAAACGAGGTTGACAGACGGCCGCCCCTTTGCTAACAGGCCGCTGAGGTCGCCACTTCATCATCGTTGTGGGAGGTCAAGGTGATGAGCCAGTGGGGTGGGGCATGGATCGGCGTGGTGGCGGGAGCGGTTCGCCTCGCCTGAGCGCAGGGCGACTTTGTGTGGGTGCGTCCCGCCGCTCAGGGCAACGGCAACTGGAACTCAGTGGCCAACTGGGTTGGCGGTGCGTCCTACATGCCGGACGATCCGGACGAGCGGGCGATTTTCAATCATCCGAGCACCAACGGCATGCCGATCCAAAATGCCAATATGGTGAACGGCCTGGGGCAGCTTCGCTTCAACCACGCCGGCTGGGTCGTCTACGTGCAGGACCCGCTGAGGTTCAATTCAATCTCGCACTATCAGTCTCTGGCCATTGAAGCGCGCGCGTTGAGTGGGGCCGGCACGATCACGCTCTACCCGGCAGTGAACCTGCTCAACGGCCGGCAAGTGATCGCCACCGGCGCCGGCGCGCTGCTGGCGCTGGCTGGGGGGGTGACCGGGTCGAACGCGCCGGTGATCAGCAGCTTCGATCCCACTGCTCCCGACACTGGTGCCGTGCGACTAAATGCGGCCAGTGATGTGACCGACGCTTTCGGGGTGCGTCAGGGCACACTGCTGGTCGCGCACAGCGGCGGCCTCGGCGCCAGCCCCGCGCCGGTCGTGCTGGGCGACACGGGCACCGCGGCGCAGGCACGGATGCTTCTGCTGACCGATGCGAACAATGTAACGATCTCGAAAAGCATTACCGTGCAGAACTACGGCGCGATCGCCGTGCTCGGCGCCAACCACGCGACGGGCAGCTCCACGTTTTCCGGTGCCGTTACGGTCAACCGTCCAACGCTGCTGTGGTCGGCGGGCGGTGTAGTGACGTTTGCGGGTCAGATGTCCGGCGCAGGTGCGCTGACGGTGACGGGGATGGGCACCGTCGTGCTGAGCGGCACGAACGTGTTTTCCGGGCCACTGTTTGTCGGATCCGGCACGCTACGGCTCGGGGCGAACGGCGCGCTGCCCAGTGGTGCGACAGTGTCCCTGTCGCCGCTGGCGGGCACGTTGCTGGATCTCAACGGTTACACCGCGACGGTGAGTTCGCTCACGGGCGGAGGGACCAGTGCCGGTATTGCGCTCGGCAGCGGAGCGCTCACGGTTCAGAGCGGCTCGTTTGCGGGCCCAATTTCGGGCGCCGGCTCGGTTACGAAGACGGGGTCCGGCGCGCTCACTCTCTCCGGCAGCAATTCCTACGCCGGCGGAACGACGATCAGCGGCGGCACACTGAACGTCGATTCCTCCTCCGCGTTGCCGGCGAACGGCAGCGTGAGCATCGCGAACGTGCCGGGTGTCACGCTCAATCTCAACGGCCACTCGGCGATGATTGGATGGCTCACTGGCGGCGGGGCCCTTGGCGGCCACATCACGCTGGGCGCCGGCACGCTGACGGTCCAGGGCGGCAGCTTCTCCGGTGCGATTTCCGGCGCGGGCGCCGTGGTGAAGAGCGGTGGGGGGACGCTCGTACTGGGCGGGAATAATGTCTACGAAGGCGGTACGACGATTCAGGGAGGCACGCTGCAGCTTGCATCGTCCGCCGCGTTGCCGGCCGGCGGCGCGGTGACGCTTGCGAACAGCGCCGGCACCACGCTTGATCTCAACGGACAGTCGCTGACGATTGGCTCACTGACCGGCGGGGGACAGGCGGGAGGGAACATTGTGCTGCGTGCGGGCACGCTGACGGTGCAGAGCGGCAGTTACACCGGCGCGATCTCCGGGGCGGGCGGCCTCGTGAAGAGCGGCCCCGGCACGTTGACCCTCGCCGGCAACAACGCGTACGCCGGCGGAACGATTGTGCAGGAGGGTACGCTGCGGCTCGGCTCCGCCGCCGCGTTGCCGGCCGGCGGCGCGGTGACGCTCGGGGACCCTCCCGACGCGAGGCTCGATCTGAACGGCCATTCCGTGACGGTGGGATCGTTGAACGGGGCGGGGGGCGCCGTGTTGCTCGGCAATGGCACCCTCACGATCGCGACCGACGGGCTCGATAGCTTTGGGGGGGCCATCACCGGTGGCGGCGCGGTGGTTAAGAGCGGCTCGGGACAACTGGCGCTGCGAGGGAACAATCTGTACACGGGAGGCACGACCATTCAGGGGGGCACGCTGGTGGTGGACCAGATGTCGCTGCCCCAATGGGGAGCGGTCGCGCTCGCGAATGCGACCGGCGCACGGTTGCTGATCGAAAACGCCGCATACGTCGGGCAGCTCACCGGGGGCGGGCCGCTCGGTGGCGTAGTGCAGATCGGGGCCGGCAGCAGCGGTATGTTGGTGGTGCGGGGGGGCATGTTCGGCGGGCGCTTCACCGGCAGCGGCGTGGTGTCGAAGGTCGGCGAGGGAACGCTGATTCTGACCTCCGATCAGGATAACCCAGGCACGCTGACCATTCAGGAGGGGACGGTCCAGCTGGGCATGGGCGGGACGGCCGGCTCGTATGCGGGCGGCATCATCAATGAAGGGACCCTCGCGGTTGTCCGCAGCGACGATGTGACGATGACGAACTGGATCAACGGAGGGGGTGGTTTGCGGAAGGGCGGGGTCGGACGGCTGACGCTGACCGGCGAACTGAACTACTTCGGCGACACGGTCGTTGAGCAGGGTACCCTGCGTATCAATACGGAGTCCGGGCCGTTCGGGCGGGTGCGGGTGGAGCCGCTGGGCGGTCTGAGCGCGACTTTGAGCGGGGAAGGCCGGATCCGGGGCGATGTGGACGTGCAGGCCGCCGGCGTGCTGGCGCCGGGCCGTTCGGTTGGAACGCTGACGGTGGACGGCAACGTGACGCTGGCCGGCACGCTCGAGATCGAGTTGCGGCATGCCGATGCCGATCTGCTGAACGTGGGGCAGACACTCGATCTCACGGGCGCGACGTTCTCGTTCGCACCGACGTATCCTCTGACGGCGCCGGTGTACGTGTTGGCAACCTACGGCCATCTGGTGGGGCAGTTTTCGCAAATCAAGAAGATGCCGCCCGGCATGTGGTTGGACTACAACTACGGTGGCGCGAACCAGATCGCGCTCGTGCCCGAGCCCGGTCTCGTGACGCTGCTGGCGGCGGGCGGCGCACTGATGCTGGCGGTGCGACGCCTGCGACGCGGTGGTGCGGCTGCAGAGGGGCAAGAGGCACCCCACACTTGAGGACGGAGTGCGCGCTCGTCAGAGCCGCTCGATCGAAAACCCGCCATCCACGTAGATCACCGCACCGGTGGAAAAGCCGAGATCACCCCGTGCCAACATCGCGACCGCCCGTCCGACGTCCTCCGGCTCTCCCCAGCGCCGCTGCGGCACCAGCCCCTCCGCAATGCGCCGGTCGTAGAGCTCGCGAACCGGCGCGGTCATATCGGTTCGGATGATGCCGGGGCGCACTTCGTAGACGGGGATTCCGTGTTCCGCCAGCCGCGCGGCCCAGAGTTTCGACGCCATCGCCGCACCGGCCTTCGAGATACAGTACTCCCCCCGGCGTACCGAGGCGGCGGTGGCGGAGATCGAAGTGACGTTCACGATGCAGCCGCACCAGCTCGGGTCCTCCCCGCACTGGGCCAGCATCCAGCGCGCAACCGCCTGCGTGAGGAAAAACGGTCCCTGGAGGTTCGTGCGCAGCACGTGTTCGAACGAGCTTTCGGTCATCTCCAGCAGATCGGCGCGCACCGCCGGGGCGATGCCGGCGTTGTTGACCAGCACATGCAGCCGGCCAAACCGTTCGCGAACCGCGTCGAGCAGCCGTGCGCGGTCAGCCGCCGTCGCCACGTCGCAGCGAACGTAGAAGACTTCGGTGCCGGGACCGGCCAACGCGGCGAGGCCCTCACCCGGATCGGCGCTCACACCGCAGACGGCGAGGTCGAACCCCTCCGCCGCCAGCGCCCGGGCGATCCCCAGTCCGATCCCGCGACGGCCGCCGGTGACCAGCGCCACCCGCCGCGCCGCATCGGCATTCATTGTGCTGGCTCCTCAGCGCCGAGCTTCGGAACGTCGATCCATCGCCGCTCGCGCCAGGAACGGTGGGCGAGCTCGGCGAGCTGGACGCCCTTCGCGCCTTCCAATAGCGTCCACGGAAATGGTGAGCCGGTCACCACGTGGGCGAGAAATGCCTCCCACTGCGCCTTGAACGCGTTGTCGTAGGTTTCCTGGTCCGGCACTTCCAGCCACGAGTCAAAAAAGTTTAGGGGCTGATCGACGTCGGGGTTCCAGACCGGGCGGGGCGTGCCGGCGGCGGGCTGAATCCAGCAGCGCCGCAGCCCAGCGACCGCGCTGCCGGCGGTGCCGTCCGCCTGCAGTGTGAGCAAATCGTCGCGACGGACGCGCACACACCAGGAGGCGTTGATCGTCGCGATCACCCCTCCGTCGAGCTCGAACATCGCGTAGGCCGCATCCTCCGCAGTGCACGCGTAGCGCTGACCGCGCTCGTCCCAACGCTCCGGCAGATGCGTTGCGCCGAGACAACATACCGCGCGGACTGGCGCAAAAATGCGATCCAGCACGTACCGCCAGTGGGCAAACATGTCGAGGATGATGCCGCCCCCGTCTTCGCGGCGGTAGTTCCAGGAGGGCCGCTGCGGGGGGACGTCATGGCCGTCGAACACCCAGTAGCCAAACTCACCGCGGACGGAGAGCAATCGGCCGAAATAGCCGCTGTCGACGAGGCGGCGCATTTTGCGCAGCCCGGGCAACCACAGTTTGTCCTGCACGACGCCGTTGCACAGGCCGGCCGTCTCCGCGGCCCGCCACAGCTCGATCGCCTCCGTCGTGGTCATCGCGACCGGCTTTTCCGCGTACACGTGCTTGTGGGCCGAAATGGCGCGCCGCAGCGCCGCCGCGCGGCGGTCGGTGGTCTGCGCGTCGAAGTACACTGAATAGCGCCGATCCGCGAGCGCCGAGTCGAGGTCGGTGGTCCATTGGGTTTCCTCGCCGGCTTCCGTCGCGAGCGCCGCGAGCTTTTCCGGACTGCGACCCACCAGCAACAGGCGAAGGGTCACGCGCCGGCCGTCGGGGAGGGGTACTCCCCCCTGGCGCTGAATTGCGATCAGTGAGCGGCGCAGATGCTGGTGGGTACCCATCCGACCGGTCACGCCGTTGACGATCACACCCAGTTCGATGGTGTTCTGGTTGTTCATGAACCGCCGCTCTCCCGGGACGGCCACTGCGGGCGAGCGCCGGCCGGCAGTGGCGGCGCCTCGATGCCGGCGCGCGGTAGCGTGCCGTCCAGCTCCTGGCGCCAGTGGGCGACATCGCCGCCGGGCGCATAGACGTAGATCAGTCGCAGTGGGCTGTCGCCGATGTTCGTGATCTGGTGAAAGACGCCCGGCGGGATCCACACCGCCTGGCCGCTGACCAGCTCCCGGCGTTCCGGGCCCAGGCACATCTCGCCCCGGCCTTCAATCACGAAGTAGACTTCCTCCTGCGGCTGGTTGTGCCAGGGCACCTGGCCGCCGTTCGGTTCCAGCGTGACGTGGCCCATCGCGAAGTGAGGGGACTGAATCGGTGAGGCACCACCAACCAGATTTTGCGTTCGCCGCCGTGCCGGATATGTGCGGCCGGCAATCTCCCGAAGGTCGACAACGATCATGATTCGTGCGCCTCCTCCGCGCCGAAGAACGTCCAGGCAGGTCGGCCGTCCGCGACGTGCTGCGCGAGCAGCACCACCTCCCGCAGGTGGTAGTCACCCCAGAGGCAGGCCTCGCCGCAGGGAATGTGGCGGCCGGGAGGAATCCAGTCCCAGCCGTTTGGGCGGTGGTAGACCGCGTGCAGTAGCAGCCCTTCGTGGTCCGGAGCGTCGGACAGCCATGGCGGGGAGAGCAGCGTGCGCAGCACCGTCCAGGCGGCGGCCTCGTAGCGTTGTGCGGGCGCATACTCGCCCGCACGGCGCAGCCACCGGGCCAGGCGCAGCAGCCCCTGCGCCGCGATCGCTGCCGCAGAGCTGTCGAACGGCTCCAGGTCGTTGTAGGGGTCCGCGGGCCGTGCGCGCCAGTCGCCCAGCTCCGCCAGCCGCGGCGCACCGGTGTCCCACGGGGGAATGCCGTCCGCTGAGGTGTTGCGCAGGTAGAAGTCGGCGGTTGCGCGGGCGGCGCGCAGACACCGAGCGGCGAGGTCCGTCGCGCCGATCGCCTCGCGATCGGCTGCCGATAGGGAGTTGAGAAATTCGAGCTGTTCCGCGAAGCCGAGCAGCACCCACGCCAGACCGCGCGTCCAGGTGCTGAAGGGCGAATAGCCCTGCTGGGTGGCCGGGCAGCGGTAGGAACCGTTCAGCGGGTTGAACAGGCTCTCGTGCGCGACGCGACCAGGTTCGGTGTCGTAAATATCGCGCCCCTCGCCGTAGAAGACCGCATAGCGAGCGGTGGCACGCAGGTGAGCGGCCAGTCGCAGCAGCAGCGACGTGTGCAGGTCCTGTTCGCCGATCAGGTCCGCGCCCAGCCGATGTGCGAGGGCGAGCGAACGCATCGAGCGAATCGTGTCGGCGAAGAGCGAATGCGGACCGTTGAACGAATACACGAAGCCTTCGCCGTTGCCCAGCTCGGTCCATCGGCGGGCCTGCACACAGCCGGAGACCTTCAGCGCCAGCTCGAGGTGGCGCCGCTCCGCGGGGTCCTCCGGAATCCGACCGGCGTTCATCAGCCTCCAGAGGTGACCGTACGTGCTGACGCAGTTGAAGCCGTGATCGTGCACGCCGAAGTGCACGACATGCGGCGGCATGTCCCGCCAGGTGCCGGCGCGCCCCAGTTCGAGAAACTCGCGCTCGCCCGTCGCGTCGAATTGGATCAGCGCGGAGCCATGCTGAAAACCGCGGGTCCAGTCCGTCCAGCCGCGGGTGGTGTACCGGCCTCGGACGGTGAACACCGGCGCGCCGTCCTCCGGTCGCCAGCGGGCGGAAAGGGCACGGAGCGTCTGGGCGGAGCGCTCCCAGAACCGCACCCACCGGGGCCGGAGCGTCTGGGGCGTGATCGTGTTGTCCACGTTCATGCGGCGGAGGCGGCCGGGATTGCCCGGGCTCCACACCGTTGTACCCATACGACCCATGGGCTGTCCATCAGCGCGCGCCGCTGTTGACCGGTGTGCGGCGAGCTACGAGAGTCGGACCTTGAATTCTTGACTTTGAACGAGCGGGGTCTACGATGTGCAAGCTGCGGCCCGCCAACGTAGCTCAGCTGGCAGAGCAGCGCATTCGTAATGCGCCGGTCGTCGGTTCGAATCCGACCGTTGGCTCCACTGCCGCGCGCAGTGACCGCCGCCGGTGATCGAACCAGGTGATCACACACCGCCTGCCAGTGTCCGCCGCCCCGCGCGGCCGCAGATGAACGAACCGGTTGGCGAGGCTTCTGCGCGGGGAGCGATCGCGTGGATGGCGCGAAACCCCGTCGCCGCGAACCTGCTGATGTTGCTGTTCATGGTGGGGGGACTGCTGATGTTTCCCCGCATCCGCAAGGAGGTCTTCCCGCTCATCGAGCTGGATACGGTCCGGGTCTCGGTGGTCTACCCCGGCGCGTCGCCGGCGGAGGTGGAGCAGGGGATCGTGCTGGCGGTGGAACAGGCGATCCGCGGGCTGGACGGCATTCGGCGTGTCACCTCGACTGCGGCGGAGGGTGTGGGCACGGTGGATGCGGAAATCCTGCTGGGCGCGAACCCGGACCGCGTGCTCGCGGACGTGAAAAGCGCGGTGGACCGGATCGTCACGTTTCCGGAGGACGCGGAGCGGCCGGTGGTCAGTTTGCTGATCAACCGTCGTGAGGTGATCTCGATTCTGCTCTATGGCGACGTGGACGAGACGGTGCTGCGCGATGTCGCTCGGCGAGTGCAGGAGGAGATCGAAGCGACCCCGGGCATCACCCAGGTGACGCTGACGGGGATCCGGCCGGTGGAAATCAGCGTCGAGGTGCCGGAGAGCCGGCTGCGGGCGTTGGGGCTGACGCCGGGCCGGATTGCGGACGAAATCAGTCGGGCGGTGGTGGAGATCGGTGGGGGGGGCGTGAAGACTCCCACCGGCGAGATTCTGCTCCGGACCAATGAGCGGCGAGACTGGGGGCGGGAACTTCTGGATGTGCCCGTGATCAGCCGGCCGGACGGCTCCACGGTGCGGCTGGGGGAGATCGCGGAGGTGCGCGACGGGTTCGCCGAAACCGATGAATCGTTTCTGTTCAATGGCCATCCCGCCGCTCGGCTGACGGTGTACAGCGTCGGACGCGAAAGTCCCACCGAGGTGGCGAAGGCGGTCTATCGATTCGTCGAGGGACTTCGGAAGCGGCTGCCGCCCACCATCGGCGTTGCGATCTGGAACGACCGGTCCGAGCTGTACCGCGACCGCACCCGGCTGCTGTTGCAAAACGGTCTGCAGGGGCTGGTGCTGGTGATGGTGACTCTCGGTCTCTTTCTGGAGGTGCGCCTGGCGTTCTGGGTGATGCTCGGCATTCCGACCTCGTTACTGGGCTGCCTGCTGTTGCTGCCGGCGACGGACATCTCGATCAACATGATTTCGCTCTTCGCGTTCATCATGACGCTGGGAATCGTCGTCGACGACGCGACGGTGATCGGCGAGTCGGTCTACTACGAGCGTTCGCGCGGCCGTCCGCCGCTGGAGGCGGCGATCGAGGGCACGAAGCTGGTCGCGGCGCCGGTGGTGTTTTCGGTGCTGACCAACATCATCGCGTTTCTGCCGTTGTGGATGATCCCCGGGTATCTTGGCCAGCTGTGGCGGAACATCCCGGTGATCGTCACGGTGGTGTTTCTGGTGTCGTTGGCGGAGTCGCTGTTCATTCTGCCGGCGCACCTGGCGCACAGCCGGCCGGGGGGTCGGGGGCGGATCTGGCGCTGGATTGAGTGGCCGCAGGAGCAAGTGGGACGACGGCTGGAACGGTTCGCGGAAACGAGCTTTTCCGCGCTGGTGGCTGGCTGTTTGCGACACCGGTATCTGGTGTTGTCGGTGAGTCTCGCCGCGCTGCTGCTGGGGATCGGATGGGTCGGCGGCGGACGGATGCCGTTCATCTTCTTCCCGAAGGTGGAGGGCGACATAGTCAGTGCGCGGGTGGTCCTGCCGTACGGGTCGCCAGTGGAGGCGACGCGGGCGGTCGCGGACCGGCTGTTGACGGCGGCGCGGGAGGAAATCGAGGCGCGCGGCGGTTCACGGTACTTGCGGGGCATTCTCACCGCGATTGGCGGCAGTGGAGAAAGCCGCGGCGGGGCGATACCGGCGCAGCGCGGGTCGGTGGGGCACGAGGCGACGGTGACCGTTGCGCTGGTGCCGGGCGACGAGCGGCCGTTCGGCGCGCAGGCGTTCACCGAGGGATGGCGACGGCGGGTCGGCGAGGTGCCGGGTGTTGAGTCGCTCACGTTTCGGTTCACGCTGGGGCCTGCGCAGAGCCGGCCGGTGGACGTGGCGATCAGCCATTCGGAGCCGGAGGTGATCGAGGAGGCGTGCCGGCGCGTTGCGGCGGAGCTCGGACGGCTGCGCGGCGTGGTCGAGATTGACGACGGCATTGAACGCGGCAAACCGCAGCTGGATTTGCGGCTGACGGCGGCCGGCCGCGCGGCCGGCCTCACGGCGGCGGAGCTCGCGCGACAGGTGCGGCACGCCTTTTTTGGCGCGGAGGCCCGGCGGCAACCCCGCGGCCGCGACGAGCTGCGCATCTATGTTCGGCTGCCGCTGGAGGAGCGGCGCCGTGAACACTCCATCGAAACGTTGATGTTGCGCACCCCCTCCGGCGCGGAAATTCCGCTGGGCGAGGCGGCCACCGTCACCCGTTCGCGTGCGTACGAGCGGATTCTGCGGCTGGACGGGCGACGCGTGATGCACGTCACCGCGGACATTCTGACCGACGTCACCGACGCCGAGCAGGTGCTCCGGGTGCTGCGAGAGGGCGTGCTTGCGCAGCTTCAGCGGGAACACCCGACGCTACTGTATTCGTTCGAGGGTGAACAGCGGGAGCAGCGCGAGGCGTTCGGCGCGGCGCTGCCGGGCTTTGCGATCGTGCTGCTGGCGCTGTTCGGCATGCTCGCGGTGCCGTTCCGCAGCTACCGGCAGGCGGTGGTGATCATGTGCTCGATACCCTTCGGGCTGCTCGGCGCGATTGTCGGCCACCTGCTGATGGGGTACCAGCTGAGTTTCGTTAGCGTGATGGGGATGATGGCGCTGTCGGGGGTGGTGATCAACGACGGGATTCTGCTCTGCGATGCCGCCAACCGCTTCATCGCGGAGGGCGCCCCCTTGGAGGAGGCCATGCGGTTGGCGCCGGTCCGCCGGTTGCGGCCGGTGTTGCTGACCTCACTGACGACGTTCTTCGGGCTCGCGCCGCTGATCGTCGAGCGATCGCTGCAGGCCCGCTTCATGATTCCGATGGCGCTGTCACTGGGCTTCGGGATTTTGTTCTCCACGGCGGTCTCGCTGCTGGTGTTGCCGTGCCTTGTGCTGGCCATCGAGGATGTCCGCCGGTGGCTGCGCGGGCTCGGCGGCGGCGTCACCGTCTGAGGCGGTCGCGGTCAGTAGCCGATTGCGACGTGCTTGTAGCGCAACGTGTTGGTGGGGATCGTTTCGACGTGGGTGTCGACGAACGCGAAATTCGCGGCCGCCTGTCCCTCCGCGCGGTGCCGCCAGGCCACCGTGCCGCCGGCGCCGTCGGCGCCGGGCGCCGGCAGCGGGGTTTCGGCCTGTGATTCTGCGGAGCCCGCGGCGGCATCGAAGGCGGTGTAGAGTTTTGGTGCGTCCGCGCCGCCGCTGCCCTGAGGCCCTTCACCGATCAGCAGCACCGATGAGGTGCGTGGAACGTCGCTGGCGCGATACCCTCGGCTGGTGCCGAGCAGGCGAGGATGGCCGGAGTAGCACAGCGATGCCCGATTCAGTTTCCGCCCAGGGCAGGTGAGTACCTCGCCCATGCTGGCGTCCGCGACAAAATTTGTCAGCGCCCGCACCCAGTCACTGTCCTGGGCGACGGTCGGAAACGGCGGGAAGAACTGCCGCGGATTTCGGGGATTGTGATCCGCGTAGAGGAACACCCCGCGCACCAGCTGGCTGAGATTGGACGAGCAACGCATTCGGTGGGCACTGGCCAGGCCGCGGCCGACCAGCGGCACTGTCAGCGCGGCGAGGATCACGATGATGCTGCTGACCACCAGCAGCTCGACGAGCGTGAATCCGAACTTCGGCGAGGGAGGCAGTGCTGCTTTCACGTCCCCAATCTAGCGCTGGCGGCCATGATTTCCAAGCATGGCCGATCGGTCTGGACCCGCTAGCGTCCCTCACTCCCAGCGGAGGGACGGCGGATCCCGAATTTCCTCGGGCGTGGCCAGCGTCTCCCAAACCGTTTCGCAGCCGGCCAGCAGCATCACGAGCCGGTCCACGCCCATCGCCGCGCCCGCGCAGGGTGGCAGCGCGCCGGCCGCGGCGAGGAATGCCTCGTCCGGCGGATAGACCGATTCACCACGGGCGGCACGCAGCGCGGCCCGGACGTCATACCGCCGTCGGTACTCCACCGGGTCGGTCAGCTCGGTCGCCGCGTTCACCAGCTCGATCCCGCCCACGTACAGTTCCCAACGCTCCGCGACGGCGGGCGGGCCGGGCCGAACCCTGGCGAAACCGGCGGCGGCGGGGGGGTAGCCGGTCAGTACCACCGGCGCGTCGCGTGGCAGCGACGGCTCGACGCGGTCCACCAAGTCACGGTCGAAGCGGTCCATGTCCGTTTCGTGGAGCGGGTCCCATCCGGCGGTTTGCCGGAAGGCCTCCGCGACCGTGATGCGGCGGACCGGTTTGTCAAGCGCGGCGATCGCGTCGGGACGGCGGTGGCGCGCGGCGGGCGTCGCCAGACCGGCAAGGAGCGGCAGCAGCTCGCCGACGTCGGCGAGGATTCGTTCCGCGTCTGCCTCCGCTCGGTACCATTCCAGCATCGTAAATTCGGGGTGATGCAGTGTTCCCCGTTCGCCCGCGCGGAAGCACGGGCCGATCTGGTAGATCGCCGGCCAGCCGGCGGCCAGCAGGCGTTTCATGTGCAGTTCCGGTGAGGTTCGCAGCCATGCGGCGCCGGAGGGGACCGCGTAGATGTGCGGCTCCAGCGCCGGCGCCAGGATACGGACGGGCGTCTGGACCTCAGTGAAGCCGCGCGCATCAAAAAAAGTTCGCAACGCGCGCAGCACGCGATGACGCACCGCGAGCGGATGGTCGGCGGGCGGTGCAGTCATGCGGGCCTCAAAGGTCTGGCGCGGCCAGTATTTGCTGAAGGCCGCGGCGCGCGATCTTCACCGCAATTGCGGCCAGCAGCAGCGCGGACACCTTCGCGAGCGCGCGTGTGCCGGCCTTACCTAGCCATCGCTGAATCCGCGCCGCCGAGTGCAGGATGAGCCCGACCAGTGCGAGGTTCACCAGCAACGCGGCAATGGTCGCCACGGGGCCGTGCTGGTCGTTCAGCAGGAGCAGCGTCGTGAGCGTCGCGGGGCCGACGATGAGCGGTACTCCGATCGGCACCGCGCCGAGCGCCTCGTCACCGCGGGCGGAGGGATGAGTCTCGCGCTGGGTCAGATCGCGCAACGATATGAGGAAGAGCAGCAGCCCGCCTGCGACCATGAAGTCCGCGACGGTGACGCCGAGCAACCGGAACAACGCCTTGCCCCCGAACAGAAATGCCAGCGACACCGCCGAGGCGGTGGCCAGCGACTGCACAACGATCCGCCGGCGTCGTTCCTCGGACAGCCCCTCCACCATGCCGGCGAACAGCGGGACCACGGAGATCGGGTTCAGCGCCGCGAAGAGAGGCACAAAGCAGAGCCAGAAACCGTGGGCGGCGCCGGTCATTGCGCGGCGGCAGCCGTTAGCGCCGACTCACGCGTTCGACGTACTCGCCGGTGCGCGTGTCGATGCGGACCCAGTCGCCCACATCAATGAACAGCGGCACGCGCAGCTCATAGCCGGTGTCGATCTTCGCCGGCTTTGTCACGTTCGTCGCGGTGTCGCCGCGCACACCGGGCTCGGTCTCCACGATTTCTTTTTCCACAAACGGCTTCACGAACTCAACGCCGATCACCCGGCCGTTGTGCAGCAGCAGGCTCACCTCGACATTGTCGCTCAAAAAGTAGCGCGCGTCACCCAGGGTGTCCGCGCTCAGGTGGAACTCCTCGTAAGTGCGCGGGTCGGTGAAGACGTAGTGGTGCCCGTCCTCGTACGAGTACTGTACCACCCGTTCCTCGAGGTCCGGCTTGCCGATCTGGTCCACCTCGCGGAAGGTGCGGTCTTGGGTGGTCCGGGTGATCAGGTTTTTGATGCGACACTTGTACATCGCCTGGCCCTTGCCGGGCTTCACAAAGTTGAACTCGACGACCTCGTACGGCACGCCGTCGAGCTCGATTTTGAGGCCTTTACGCAGATCGGACGCCGTGTACATCTGAGATCTCTCCGCCGGGCGGCGCACCGCGGCCGCCGCGCGAACCGGCGCTGCAGTATGCCGGTGAGCGGCGTCGGGATCAAGCGCGCCGACCGGGGGGGGCGGCCGATTCACTTCGGGGAGGCGCGCGCCTATGATGGCCCCATGCCGCGGATCGCGAAAGTTGTGGTGCGACTGCCGCTGAACCGCGTGTTCGACTACACGATTCCGGACGAGCTGGCGCCGCTGGCGGTGCCGGGCACGCCGGTGGTGGTGCCGTTCGGCCGCTCGCGCCGTCCTGGCTACATCGTCGAGATCACGGATCACTCGGACCGGACCGATCTGAAGCCCATTCTGCAGATTGCGGGCCGCCAGGCGCTGATCCGCGAACCGGTGATGCGGCTGGCGCGGTGGATGGCCGATTACTACCTGGCGCCGTTGGAGGCGGCGGTTCACACCGTTTTGCCGGCGCCGGTGCGGCACGGTGGAGCGCGGGAGCTGGCGCGGCGCCGGGTGGTGCTGGAGCACTGGCCGCCGCCCGAGCAGGAGGCGCGGCTGCAGCGGCGCGCGCCCCGGCAGTTCGCGGTGCTAAGCGCGCTGCGGAGCGCGCACGGGGAGCAGTGGCTCGCGAACCTGGCGCGCGCAATACAGGGCGCGGCCGCCGCGGTGCGGGCGCTGGCGGCCGCCGGCTGGGTGCGCGTGGAGACCGCTACCCGCCGCCGCGCGCCGGCGCACGAGGACCGCACCGTGCGCACCGCACCGCTCCCGCTGATGCCGCAACAGGTCGCCGCGCTCGAGACGATCCGGCGCGCGATCGACACCCGCCGGCCGCCCGTGGTGCTGCTGTTCGGCGTCACGGGCAGCGGCAAGACCGAGGTGTATCTGCAGGCGATGGACCACGCGCTGCGAAACGACCGCGGCGCGATCGTGCTGGTGCCGGAAATCTCGCTCACGCCGCAAACGGTGGAGCGATTCCGCGCCCGCTTCGGCGACACCATCGCAGTGCTCCACAGCCATCTCTCCGATGGCGAACGATTCGATGAGTGGTATCGCGTTTACGAGGGGCGCGCTCGGATCGTCGTCGGCGCGCGTTCTGCGCTGTTCGCGCCGGTGCGCAACCTGGGGTTGATCGTCGTGGACGAGGAGCACGAGCCGACCTACAAGCAGGACGAAACGCCCCGGTATCACGCGCGGGACGTCGCGGTCATGCGCGGCCATCTCGAGGGATGCGCGGTGGTGCTGGGCTCCGCAACGCCCTCGCTGGAGTCCTGGCGGAACGCCGCGATCGGCAAGTACGCGCTCGTTGAAATGCCACACCGGGTGGACCACCGGCAGATGCCGGCAATCCGCATCGTCGACATGCGCGCGGAGTCGGCGCGGACCGGCCGGGCCGCGGTGTTTTCGAAGATACTGATCGAGCGGATCGAAGACCGCCTCGCGAAAGGCGAGCAAACGATTCTGTTTCTGAACCGGCGAGGCTATGCGTCGAGCCTGATCTGTCCGCGCTGCGGCCATGTGGTCCGTTGTGAAGCCTGCAGCGTCGCGATGGTGTTTCACAAGGTGCGCGCGCAGCTGGTATGCCACCTGTGCGGTGCGGCCGGGCCGGTGCCGGAGCGCTGCCCGGCGAAGGACTGCGGGGACCCGGCGATCCGTCACGCGGGCGTAGGGACCGAGCGGGTCGAAGAAATCCTGAAGCGTCTGTTTCCGCGCGCACGAGTCGCGCGGATGGATTCTGACACGATGGCGCGCAAGGACGATTACCGGCGCGTGCTGGGTGAGTTTCGGCTCGGTCGGCTCGACGTGCTGATCGGGACCCAGATGATCGCCAAGGGGCTGGACTTCCCGAACGTGACGCTCGTCGGCGTCGTTCAGGCCGACCTTGCGCTGCATCTGCCGGATTTCCGCGCGGGCGAGCGAACCTTCCAGTTGCTGATCCAAGTCGCCGGGCGGGCGGGGAGGGGCGATGTGGCGGGGGAGGTCGTGGTGCAGACCTACACGCCGTTTCACGCGGCGGTACAGGCCGCCCGGCGCCTCGACTGGGCAACGTTCTACGACCAGGAGCTGGCTTTTCGCCGGGAGCTCGGCTACCCGCCGTTTGCGCACGTGATTTTGCTGCTGTTGCGGGGCGAGTCGGAAGTGGCGGTGGCGGCCGCCGCGGCCGACGCAGCGGCCTCATTGCGGGCGCAGCTCGGCGCGCGGGCGGTAGTGCCCGATCCGGCTCCCGCGCCGATCGCGAAGGTCCGCGGCCGGTACCGGTATCAGATTCTGATGCGGACAACGAAGGTGCTGGAGGTTCTCGAGCTGCTCCGACGATGGATCCGGGAACATCCGTGGCCGTCGGGCGTGGAGGGCGTGTTCGATGTGGACGCGGTGTCGATTCTGTAGCGGCATGGTGCTCGCGGCGCTGGCGCTGGCCGCGACTGTGGGGGCGGCGGAAGAGACCGCACCGACCGTCCGGGTCAGCCTGGTGCTGGCGGTTTCGCGGTTCGCGCCGGGGCGGCCGTTCGATGTGGCCGTTCGCCTCGAGGTTCCGGAAGGCTGGCATATCTACTGGCGCAACCCCGGCGACTCGGGTCTTGCAACCGAGCTGGTCTGGGAGCTGCCCACCGGCTTTCAGGCGGGGGCCCCCGAATGGCCGGTGCCGAAACGGTTTACGGACGGTGGGCTCGCATCGTTCGGATACGAAGGCACGGTGAGGATACCGGTACGGATTCAGCCTCCCTCGGACTGGCCCTCGGGGCGGGTGGCTCGGTTACGGGTGCGCGTCCACTGGTTGCAGTGCCGCGATGTCTGCATCCCCGGCTCCGCAGAGGCAGAACAAGAGATTCCCGCGGGGCCGTCGGCGATAGAGGCGCCCGCCGGGGCGGCCGAGCTGCGGGAGGCTCGCGAGCGTTTACCCCGCCGATGGCCAGATGTCGCTGCAGTCTTCGAGACGACCGGCGACCAGATTCGGGTGCATCTGCGCGGCTTGCGGGCCGGCACGCCGGCTCTGGTACTCCCCTACGA
Organism: Kiritimatiellia bacterium; assembly: GCA_026417735.1. Classification (NCBI taxonomy): domain Bacteria; kingdom Pseudomonadati; phylum Kiritimatiellota; class Kiritimatiellia; species Kiritimatiellia bacterium. The sequence goes on along the minus strand of JAOACR010000009.1, from coordinate 181,925 downwards.
AGGGGCGTTCCTGCCGGCTGCGGCAACTCCGCGGTGGGTGCGCGGCGGAATCGGTGAATGGTTCGCAGACCTGCCCCGTGCGGCCGGTTTTTCGGTGCCCCCAGTTTGGGCCGCGGTGCTGTTGCTGGAGGAAGGTGGGGGGCTGGAGCTTGAAATCCGCGGCGGCCGGGATACCGTGAAGGACAAGTAAGGAGGACCGCAACATGAAGGCAGTCAGTCGTGGTGTGATCGCACTCACCGTTACGTTTGCGCTCGGGGCGGCCGCAGAGGCGGTGCCCGGACAGAAAGCACCGGACTTCACAGTGAAGGACACGTCCGGCAAGACCCACTCGCTGGCGGACTTCAAGGGCAAGTACGTTGTGCTCGAGTGGACCAATCCCCAGTGCCCGTTTGTGAAGAAGTGGTACAGCGGCGGTGCGATGCAAGCACTGCAGCGGGAGCTCACGGCGGAAGGCGTCGTGTGGATCAGCGTCAACTCCGCGGCGCCTGGCAAACAGGGCCACATGACCGCCGCGGAATGGGACCGGCGCGCCGCGGAAGAGAAAAGTGCTGCGACCGCCCGGGTGATCGACGAGAGCGGCGAGCTCGGCCGGGCGTACGGTGCGAAAACCACACCGCACATGTTCGTGATCGGGCCGGACGGCAACGTGATCTACGCCGGCGCGATTGACAGCAAGGCCTCCGCTGATCCCTCTGACATAGCGGGGGCGACCAACTACGTCAAACAGGCGATTGCGGAGGCGAAAGCCGGCAAGGCTGTTTCGGTGCCGCAGACAAAGCCGTACGGTTGCAGCGTGAAGTACTGAGCCGTCTCCTTCTTCGGCCCCGGGGCCGAACGAGAGCGCGCTGCGGGAGTGGGTGAGGTGGCGCCGGCTAGCGCGCCGTGTGCGGGATGCGCCGCGGCGCTCACTCCAAGCCCTCCGGCGGCTAGACTGCTGGTTGTCGTGCCCGTGGACGTGCGGGATCGCAACGCGTGCGACTGCGGAGCAGGTGCAAAGGGTGAGCCCTGGCGAGCCGGTGCGCAGGCCGAGGGTTTTGGCCGTGTGCGAAGGGGGGTGGCCGCACGTGCTGAGCTGGGATCCCAACGGGTTGGCTCCGTCCAAGAATGGGAGAGAGGGGCGCCCCAAAGGCCCAAGGGTTGGACAGCAGGACAGTGCGCCCGACAGAATTCGCGAACCCTCGTCGCGTAGTCGAAAGCTACGCCTTCAGAGTCGGACTGTGGCTCGGGGCGGGCGGCGTGGGCTGCGGGACTGACAGGACCAAGGAATAGGCGGGGCAGCGAGGTGTTGCGACCGGTGCTTGTCAGCCTCGAGGCCCGCGCATACGCTGAGGAGTTGTGATTTCGAGTCGGGCAGGTCTCGTTCACGGCGGCAAGGCGATTCGAGCCGCCGGGGAGCCTCGCCGCTGTGTGCTGCAGGCCGGGTCGGTGGACATTACGGAGCCGTGCCGGCGTGCAGTAATTGCGGCGGAGCTGGAGGAACGGCTTGCGGGCAGGGCGCTGGTGCTGAACACATGCCAGCGCCTCGAGTGGTATGGCGCCACTGAACCTGCGGAGCTGGCGGTGCCCGGACGCCGTTGGGCGGGGGTGGAGGCGTTCGAACGGCTCGCCCGCATCGCGGCCGGCCTGGAAAGCCGCCTTCTCGGCGAGCTGGAAATCCTCGGGCAGGTACGAGAGGCCTACCGCCGGTTTCGTGAACAGGGCGGCGCGGATGCCACGGAGCTTGATCGAATCTTCCAGGATGCGCTGGCTCTGGCCCGCCGCGCGCGGCGCGAGAGCCGGATTGATGAGTCCATGACTTCGCTGGCGACGCTCGCGGTCCGCCGGCTGCTGGACGAAGTGTCGGTGTCGGAACCGATCGGCGTGATCGGATCGGGGTCGCTGGCGACCTCGGTTGCCCGGCGGCTGGCGCGGCAGGGGGCGGTCGCGATCCGCGTTGCGGGGCGCTGCCCGGAGAACGCGTTGCGGGTCGCCGCGCAGTGCGGTGGCTTTGCGGGCGGACTGGACTCGTTGAGTTCGCTCCTAGACGGCGTGCGTGGAATCGTCTGCGCGACCGCCGCGCCCCACCCCGTCCTGTATGCCCGGCATCTCGCCGGCGCCGGCCGGCCCCTGCTGATTGTAGATCTGGGTGCGCCGCCGGACTGCGCCGCGGATGTTGCCGGGTTGGAAGAGGTGAGGGTGGTGCCCTTGCGCGAGATCGAAGCGATGGCGCAGACCAATCTGGAGGAGCGACGGCGCCGCGCGGAGATTGCCGCTCGGGTCATTGCGATGGGGGCGCGCGAATGGGCCGCCGCGCGCTGAGGATCGCCGCGCGACCGAGCCCGCTTTCGCGCGCACAGGTGGACGAAGCGGTGGCCGCACTGCGCCGCGTCCTGCCGGCCGGCACCGAGTTTGAGCTGGTGTTCGCCGAGACGCCGGGCGATCGTGACCGCACGACGCCGTTGTCCGACCCGTCGCTGCCGGACGATTTTTTTACGCGCGACCTCGACCAATTGCTCCTCGAACACGGCGCCGATCTGGCGGTTCACTCCGCGAAAGACCTCCCGCGGCGGCCGCCAGAGGGACTGACCGTCGCCGCGTTGCTGCCGGGGCTCGACCCCCGCGACGCGCTGGTGCTTCGCGATGGAGTCGCGTGGCCGCACGGCGTGCGGGTGGTCGGCTCCAGCACGCCGCGGCGCGATGCGGCGGTCCGCGCTCTGTTGCCGGCGGCGCAGACACGACCGATTCGGGGCAACATTGAGCAGCGACTCGCCGCGCTGGACCGCGGCGATTACGACGCAATCGTGGTCGCCGCCTGCGCGCTGATCCGGCTGGGGCTGGCCGGCCGGATCCACGGTTACCTGCCGGGCGATGCAGCGCCGCTGCAGGGACACCTGGCGGTGGTCGCCCGCTCGGAGGAGACCGATCTCATTGCCGCGATCCGACCGCTCGATTTCCGCCGCGATCTCTTCGATGCACCGACCGAGCTGCCCTCGGCCCCCGCGGACTGGCCGGCCGACGCCCTGCTCTTTACCGGTACCCATCCGGACCACTTCAGCCGGTTGGGACCCCTGGTCCCTTGGCCCATGATCCAGCTCGAGCCACGGCCATTGGAAGAGCGTCTTGCGGAGCTGGAGCGGCACTGGGCCGGCTGCGACGCGCTCGTGTTTGCGTCCGCCTTTGCGGCGCGCGCGTTCGTGCACGCCTGGACGCACTGGGCCGGCGCTGTTCGCCAGACTCGCCGCCCCCGCATCTATGCGGTGGGACCGGCCGCGGGTGACGCTGCGGAGCGGCTGGGGTTCCCCCCGGATGCGACCGCACACGACTTTGGCGGTGTCGGCTCGCTGCTGCGAGAAATTCCTGAGGGGGCCGCGCGTTGCTGCTTTTATCCGGCTTCCGACCGTTCTCCGATTGACGAACGCCGCCGAGCCATGTCCGGGCGTGGCATCGAGCTGCGCGCAGCGGTGTTCTATTACACGCGGGACCACTATCCCGGCCCGCTGCCGTCGCGACCGTTCGCGGGCGTCGTCTTCACGAGTCCGAGCACGGTGGCGGCGTGGGTGCGGTATTATCCCGGCGAGCGGCTGGTGGGCCGCCGGCGGCTCGCGATCGGGCCAACGACACTGCGGGCGCTGCGCGAGGCCGGGCTGGACGGAGAAATGATCGAATGAGCCGAGTGGAACTGCATCCGGGCTATTCGCATGAGATTCTGCGCGTCTGGCAGGCGGATGGTGGCCCGGCTCCGAACCGGCTCGTGTGGCCGCTGTTTGTGACCGACAAGCCGGGCGCGCGGGAACCCATCGAGGCGATGCCCGGCCAGTTTCGGTGGGGCGTCGGGCGGCTGCACGAGGCGTTGGACAAGCCGGTTGCCGCGGGCCTGCGGGCGGTGCTGCTGTTTGGCGTCCCGCGGGACGGCAAGGACGCGACCGGATCCCGCGCCGATTCGGACCGCTCGCCGGTGGTGCGCGCGTTGGCGAGCCTGCGGGCCGCCTATCCGGAACTGCTGCTCATCGCCGACGTGTGCCTCTGCGCATGGACCGACCACGGCCATTGCGGGTTGCTGCGCCCCGACGGCACCGTGGACAACGACGCGACGATCGCCCGGCTCGCGCGCATCGCTGCCGCCTACGCCGCTGCCGGCGCGCATGTGGTGGCGCCCTCGGACATGATGGACAACCGGGTCGCCGCGATCCGCGCCGCGCTGCGGGAGGCCGGTCGGCCATCCTGCGCGATCCTGAGCTATGCGGTGAAGTTCGCCTCGGTGTTCTATGGGCCGTTTCGCGAAGCCGCGCGTTCGGCGCCCGCATTTGGCGACCGGCGCGCCTACCAGCTGCCGCCCGCCGCACGGCGTCTGGCGTTGCGGGCGGCCCGGCGCGACGTGGAGGAGGGCGCCGACGCGCTGATCGTGAAACCGGGTCTGCCGTGTCTAGACTTGGTGCGGGAGGTGCGCGAGAGCGTGCCGGTGCCGGTGCTCGCCTACCAGGTCTCTGGAGAGTTCGCGATGCTCTGGCACGCGGCTGCGGCGGGCGCGATGGACCTGCGCGCGGCGACGCTGGAAACGATCACCGCCTTTCACCGCGCCGGCGCCGCTGCGGTGGTCAGCTATCTGGCACCGGCGTTGATCGAGTGGATGAGCTCCTCTCCTCCCCGGGGGACAGAGGGCACCCCGGGCCGTCGGCCGACACGCCTGCGCCGTCTCGCCGCGCGTCGCCGGAGGCAGCCGTGACCGCCCCGCTCGCCGAGCGCGCCCGGGCCGTGCTGCCGGGTGGCGTGAACAGCCCCGTTCGTGCCTTCCGCGCAGTGGGCGGTACGCCGATTTTCGCACGCCGTGCAGAGGGAGCGCATCTGCACACGGTGGACGGGCGCCGGCTGGTGGATTTCTGCATGTCGTTCGGCCCACTGATCCTCGGCCACGCACGGCCCGAGGTTGTTGCCGCGGTTGCCGAGGCCGCCGCGCGCGGCACCAGCTTCGCGGTGACCACGGAGGCGGAAGTGGAGCTGGCGGAGGAGATCGTCTCGGCGATTCCCTCGGTGGATCGCGTTCGCCTTGTCAACTCCGGCACCGAGGCGTGCATGACCGCGTTGCGGATCGCGCGCGGTGCGACCGGCCGCGACCGGATTCTGAAGTTCAGCGGTGCCTACCACGGCCATGCGGACGGGCTGCTCGTACGCGCGGGCAGCGGCGTCGCGGGACTCGCAGAGGCCTCCTCCGCCGGCGTCCCGCGCGCCTGGGCCCAGCAGACGCTGATCGCGCGGTTCAATCACATCGAGGATGTGGACCGCGTGCTCACGGAGCACGGCCGGGAACTCGCCGCGATCGTTCTGGAGCCGATACCAGCGAACGCCGGTCTGATTCCGCCGGAGCCGGGCTTTCTTCGCGCAGTCGCGGACCGCGCCGCGGCGGTGGGCGCGCTTTTGATCTGGGACGAGGTGATCACGGGTTTTCGGTTCGGCTGGGGCAGCGTGCAGACGCTCGAGCCGGGCGCCATCCGGCCCGACCTCATCTGCCTCGGGAAAATCATCGGCGGAGGACTACCCGTCGGCGCGGTGGGCGGCCGCGCGGCGCTGATGGACCTGCTGGCACCGGACGGACCTGTCTATCAGGCCGGTACGCTGAGCGGCAATCCGATCTCGGTGGCGGCGGGGCTGGCGACGCTGCGGTGTCTGAAGGCCGAGCGCCCATGGCCTGACCTTGCACGGCGCACCGCCGCCTATGTGGCGGAGCTGCGGGATCTGGCTGCCGCGGCAGGTGCCGCCGTCGAGTTCGTCGTCCGCGGCAGCCTCTTTTCGATGTTCTTTGGTGAGCGCGCGCCGCGATGTTTCGAAGAGATCCCCGCCGAACAGGCAGAACGGTTCCGCCCGCTGTTTCACACGTTGTTGGCCGGCGGGGTGTATCTTCCGCCTTCTGCGTTTGAGGTCGCGTTTCTCTCCACCGCGCACACCGACGAGGTGCTCGAATCCACGTTGCCGGTATGGCGCCGGGCGCTGGAAATGCTCGCGGTGGACGAGCCGCGCGGCGAGCGTGCGCCCAAGCGATGACGGCGACCCTGCGGACGGCGGCCGTTCGGGAACCGCGGTTTCTGGCGGCGTGTCGGCGTCAACCGACCGATTGCACACCGGTGTGGTTCATGCGCCAGGCTGGCCGGTACATGCCGGAGTATCGCCGGCTGCGGGCCCGCCACTCAATGCTCGAACTGCTGCGGGACCCCGACCAGGCCGCCGCGATCACGCTGCAGCCGTTGGAGGCGTTCGGCGTGGACGCCGCGATCGTGTTTTCAGACATCCTGCTGCCGCTCGACGGCCTCGGCCTGGGTCTGCGGTTTGTTGAGGGGCGTGGGCCGGTATTCGAGCGGCCGATCTGCGAACCGGCCGATGTGCGGCGCGCCGCCGATCGGCTCGACGAGGGGCTGGCCGCGATCGAGCCGACCCTTGGGGCGCTGCGCAACTTACGCCGTGTGCTGAAGGGGAGGGTGCCGCTGATCGGTTTTGCGGGCGCACCGTTTACGCTGGCGGTGTATGCGCTGGGTGGCGGTGGTTCACGTGGCGCGGGGCCCGCGCTCCGCTTTGCCGCTGAGCATCCCCGCACGTGGGCGCGATGGCTCCGTGTGCTCGCAGAGCTCGCCGGAGGGTTGCTCGCGGCGCAGATCCGCGCCGGCGCTTCGGCGGTGCAACTGTTCGACACCTGGGCCGCTGTCTTGGATCCCGGCGCGTACCGCCGCTGGGCGCTGCCCGCGGCTGCCCGCGCACTGCGCGCCGCCTGCCGGCCAACGACGGTGCCGGCCATTCTCTTCGCCGGCCGCTCATCTCATCTGCTTTCCGCGATGCGGAGCGCCGGCGCGGAGGTGATTTCGGTGGGCGAGGACATTCCCCTGGACGAAGCCTGGCAGCAGCTCGGCGGCGGGTTCGCAGTGCAGGGGAATCTGGACCCACGGCAGCTGTTGGGCCCGCGCCGTGCGATGTTTGCCGCCGCCCGCGAGGTTCTCCGGCGCGCAGGCAACCGCCCGGGGCACATCTTCAACCTCGGCCATGGCGTGCCAAAGGAAACCGATCCCGCCCGAATCCGCGATCTCGTCGAGTTCGTGCACCTGGCAACACGCCGACCGGCGGCCCAGCTCGCCTCCTTCCCCCCATAAGGCGGCCCGCTCAGGCGCAGATCAGGGCTGCATTTCCGCGCGTGCTGCCATATCGCCGTCAGTGATGAGGTCGCGCCAACGGGTTGATCCTGCCGGCGGACCATCCGTTCTGGAAGGATCACGATATGCCCTGGGAGTACAACTGCCGCTGCCAGCTGGTGCCAATCACCCCGGAGGAGTTCGAGGAGACGCGAGGGTACAAACCGGGCGATCCGCGCGGATGGACGCCCACGCCGGCGGTCGAGCAGTGCATGACCGATCCGCGGAACCGGACCCTCGATCTGGGCGACGGACATCCAGTGGACGTGCGGACACCGGCGGAGCGGGCGACCGAGCGCGGCGATGACCCGGCAAAGGCCTACCGTTGGCATCCGGCAGACCTGAGGATGCCGCTGGCGAGCCTGCGCGAGCATTACGGCGCGACCGTCTGGGCGCAGTCCGAGCGAACGGCAAAGGACATCAAGCTCGATGACAGCCGCAGCCCGTTTGAATGGCTGGGCGGCGGCCCGATCACAGCGCCGGTCGCGCCGGTGGCGCGCCCTCTCCTCGGTGGCGGCGACACTTGGAAAGCGACCATCTCCGCGCGCGGATTGGACAAGCGAAATGCCTGGACGCGCAAGGAAATTGCCGGAGTTCTTCGCGATCTCAGAAAGGATCACGGAAGTACCGCCACGCAAATGAGAGCGTCGATCCGGTCGCCGTACACCCGCGGTCCGTATCCGTCGCGGGCGGTTGCCGGCTATGTCACCAACATGCTCTCCTTGCTCCCCGAAGACGTGCTCAACGAGATGAGGACGACAAAGTTTCGGTAAGAGTGATGCGCAAATCAGGCGCAACTCTCGACACCTATAATTCGAGAACGCGCGTGATCACGCTCTATGTTCCTGCGGTTGACGGTGTCGAAGGCATGAATCGCGTGCTGAAAGCCCCAAAGCGGGTATTCCACGAAAAGGCCCAGTGGCGGCACTTTGAGGGTCCGGCGTGGTATCGGCGCGGCGTGGACCCGCTGTTTGTTTGCAGTCGGAGGCGTGGTGAGCCGTTGGTTCGATCGTTTTATGGTAAGACTTACCGCGACAAGTGGTATCAAGAGTACTGTGGCGACCACCTGGGGCGCGAAGCCGTTACCCGCCACCTCCAGCTGTTCGGAAACCCGCCGAAGATGAAAATGGTTATGGCGAAGGAAAAGAACAGCGGGACCATTGCCAAAATCTCCGTATCTAGGGCCGGATATTCGGGAGAAACTAACATGCGCACGTTCAGGTAAACAATCACAGCGCCGACTGGCAAGCGTGTCCTCATGGCCGCCAGCTAAGACATCGCGAACAAGTACGTGACGCCAGAGATGGAAGGGGATGTGAACGCGATTGAATCACTCCTTGATGAAGCATGCCAGAGGATCGGGTTCAGTAACTTGGCGTTGCGAAGCGAGATCGAAGACCTCATGTTGGACGGCTGGTGCTCTCTAATATTTCCGAAGCTGGCTTGACCGTCGAGGATGGGAACGGCGATGGGCCGTGGGAGGTGTTGTTCGAATGAGCGCTGGGGCGCCGGACGCATGCAGGTGAGTTTCGGGGTTGTGGCGACGGGATCACCCCGAGTCTGCGGGCGAATCGGGGGCGGGCGCGCAACCCGCGTGCGGCGTCGGCGGCCGCCGGCAAGGCGATCGCTTCGATGGCGCGCCGCGCGCGCACCGATCCGAGCCTGCAGCCAGCCGAGTGGCCGCCGCTCTCGCCGCGGAGGCTCGAACGCCGCGCCGCTGAAATGGTCGCCGCGCGTGTTTGACGCAACTGCCCGTAGCGTGACGGTCGGCAGCGATCGGCGCGCGGGTCCCGGCGGCCGGCTGTTGCCCGGGGAGCGCTGCTACTGAAGTTTTTCTGTTGCGGATCGGGAATGGTTTTCCAAATTTCGCTCGGTCGTGGCGGACCCGCCGGTCGCCGCCTCGACGATATGTAGTTCGATCTGCCGCGCGGCGAGCACGGTGACCAGCGCCACCCGGGCCATCTGGAGCGCTCCGGCAAGGCCCTCGCGGCCGGCGGGCGCGCAAAGAACGATCAGAACGTCCCGTGTGTCCTCGCGAATGCGTGCGCGGACCGAATCGCTCGTCGGCGACGCGAATGGTCCGAGGTCGTCTCGCAGCACCGGGAGCCCGGCAATGTTGAGCGGGCCTCGGCCGATCGCCTCGTAGGGTTCTCCGGCGCGACCAATGCCCCAGCGGAGCTGGCCGCGCAGCGCCGCGGCGTCCACGCCGCTGATCGAAAAACCGGTCCGCAGCGATAGCCAGTTCACGATGTCCACGAGCGGGTGAACGGGGTGTGGCCCCGCGCCGCGGACTGCGCGGCGCCGGAGCTGCTCGGCGGCGGGTCGATAGCGGCTCGGATCCTTGCCGCAACGGCGGTAGAGCTCCCGCGTGGCGGAGATGATCGGGTGCTGCGCGATCGCCTCCAGCGGCGTCGCTGCCGCGTCGGCGACGGCGGCGGCCAGCTCGTCTGCAAACGCGCCCGGATGTGCGGCGGTCTCCACGACGCACCGCAGCGAACCGCTCGCAAAAGTGGGGCACCGGGCGATCAGTTCCGGTTCGATCGATGGCGGCAGCATCGCGCTCATCGCCGCATGATCTTGCGGTGCCCTGTGGCGCGTGCAAGTCGCACCGGTACTCGGGGCGGGCGGCGGAACGGCCGACATTGGCGAGGGAGGCGCGGGGTGGTAGCATTTGCGCATTGGCAGCTCGTACCGCGTGTTGATTCAAGCCCATGCCTATCCGCGCGCCGGGTTGATTGGCAACCCTTCGGACGGCTATTTCGGCCGGACGATTTCGTTTACCTTTTCGAACTTTCGGGCGACCGTCACACTGTACGAGTCGCCGCGGCTGCAGATTCTGCCGGCGGACCGGGACCTATCGATCTTCGACTCGATTTCCGCGCTGGCCGAGGACGTGCGGCGACATGGCTACTACGGCGGAGTCCGGCTGCTGAAGGCAACGATCAAGCGGTTTTACGACCATTGCTCGGCGCAAGGGATCGAGCTGCCGCCGCGCAATTTTACGGTGGAGTACCATTCGGACATCCCGCAGCAAGTGGGGCTGGCCGGCTCCAGCGCGATCATCACCGCGTGCATGCGCGCGCTGTGCGCGTTCTACGGCGTTCAGATTGCATTGCCGGTGTTCGCGAACCTGGTGCTGTCGGTCGAGACCGCTGAACTCGGCATTCCGGCCGGCCTGCAGGACCGCGTCGCGCAGGTGTACGACGGGCTGGTGTACATGGATTTCGACCGGCAGCTGATGGAGCGGCAGGGCTATGGCCACTACGAGCGGCTCGACCTGAAGCTGCTGCCGCCGCTGTACATTGCGTACCGGCGCGACCTCGCGGAAGGCACCGAGGTGTTTCACAACAACATCCGCGCGCGGTGGGAGGCGGGTGACCCGCAGGTGCATGCGGCGATGCGCACCTGGGCGGACCTCGCGCTGCGGGTCCGGGAGCTGTTGCTCGCCGGGCGGGGCGCGGAGATCGGCCCGCTGCTGAACGCGAACTTTGACCTCCGCCGCTCGATCTACAAGATCAGCCGAGGGAACATCCGGATGGTCGAGGCCGCGCGTAGCGTCGGCGCGAGCGCGAAGTTCACCGGATCCGGCGGCGCGATCGTCGGCACGTACGACGGCGACGCGATGTTCCTGCGGCTGGAGGAGGAGCTGGCCCGCCTGGGCTGCCGTGTGATCCGGCCCTGCTACGTCCAGCCCTCGGAGGCCTCGCATGGTTCGTAAAGCTGTGATCCCCGCCGCCGGCCTCGGCACGCGCTTCTTGCCCGCGTCGAAGTCGCAGCCCAAGGAGATGCTGCCGATCGTGGACAAGCCGGTGATCCAGTACGTCGTCGAGGAGGCGGCCGCGGCCGGTCTGCGCGATGTGCTGATGATCATCGGCAAGGGGAAGCGGGCGATCGAGGAGCACTTCGACCGCAATTTTGAGCTGGAGGAAGCGCTGGCGGCGCGGGGTCGCGAGGCGGAGCTGGAGGCGATCCGGCGCATCTCCACCATCGCGCGGCTCCATTTCGTCTGGCAACGCGAGCTGAAGGGGCTGGGCGACGCGATCACCTACGCGCGCGACCACGTGGAGGACGAACCGTTCGCGGTGCTGCTCGGCGACACGCTCATCGAGTCCGAGTTGCCGGTGATGGGCGAGATGCTCCGGCTGTTCGAACGGTTCGGCCGCTCGGTGGTTGCGCTCGAAGAGGTTCCGATTGCGAAGGTCCACCGCTACGGGGTGATTGCGGGCGAGGAAATCGAGCCGGGACTGTTTCGGATCGGTGATCTGGTTGAAAAACCCGATCCGGACCGCGCCCCCTCGAACCTCGCGATTGCGGGCCGATACGTGCTGACGCCGGACGTGTTCGTGCATCTGGAGCGGACGCCGCCGGGGAAGAACAACGAGATTCAGCTCACCGACGCGTTACGGCGCATGGCACAGGAACAGCCGATCTACGGGTTGCGGTTCAACGGTGCCCGCTACGACATCGGCAACCGGTTGGACTTCCTCCGCACGAATATCCTGTTTGCGCTCCGGCGTCCCGACCTCCGGCAGGATCTTGTGGTGTGGTTACAGAACCTCGCCGCGACGCTACCGGCGCCGGCCGGGCCCGCCGCACCGGTGGAGGCCGAGGAGCTGCGCCCCGAATAAGTCGCGCGCGGCTCAGTACCGCCCCTCCGCTTTCGCCGCCTCGATCATCGCGACGACGTTCTCTCTCGGCGTCCCGCGCTCGAGAAAGTCGGAGGTGGAGAAGATGTAGCGGCCGCCGGGTTTGCCGGTGCGGACAATCTCGCGCGTCTGCGCGGCGACCTCCGCCGGCGATGCGCGTTTGAGAAAATCGACCTGGTCGAGATTGCCGAGCAGTATGATTCGCTCGCCCAGCCGCGCCTTCGCCTCGGCGAGCGAGTTGTCACCCCGGGGGGGCGGCGCCACCGTTTCCCAGACGGTCATCCCGAGCTCAAGGTAGTTCTCGTAGAGCGAGCGCGCGAAGCCGCAGTTGTGATACACCGTGAACGCGCCGGCCGCGTGGATCGCCTCGATCACCCGCCGCTCGTACGGCAGAACGAAATCGCGGAAAAACTCCGGCCCTACCGACGCGCCGCCCGCGATGTGACCCTGCAGCCCGATCGCATCGGCGCCGGCCGCAGCGAGCGCGGCGTTGTACTCGCATTCGGCCGCGCTGAGCGACTCCATCAACCGCCGGTAGAGCGACTCATCTTCATACGGCAACACGTAGAGCCGGTCCATGCCAATCAGTTCTGCGGCGACGTTGAACACGCCCGCGAATCCCCAGGGCGCCAGCACCCCGCGCTCGCCCAGCACCCGCCGCCACTGCGCGATCACCTGCCGCATCTCCTCGCGGTCGCTTTCATCGAGCGCCGGGCGGTGGTCGGCGAACCATTCAATGTCATCGCGGTCGGCCAGCAGCGGGCGCTGTGGCGTCCAGCTCAGCCCGGCCGTCGCGGCGCCCGCAAGCGGGCGCGAGTCCTCCCGGCAGAGCGTGCGGTCCGGTGCGCGGATTTCGAGCCGGCGCACCTGCAGGCCGCCCTCGACCGATTCGGTCTGCACCACCTCCCAGCCCGGCCGGCTTCGACGGAGGAAATGCGGCGGCTCCAGCGCGCGCGGCTTCGCGATGAGATCGAAGTCCAGTTCTTCGGCCAGCTCGGTTGCGTCCACGACGCGGTCCACCGTCGGACGGTCGGGCCAGTACCACGAGAGATACTCCTCCTGCACGAAGGGGGACACCGGCACGCGGTCCGCACGTTCACCGCGCAACGTGGTCAGCAACCGTTGCCGGGGTGTCATCGCGCACACGGCGCTTCCGGCCCAGCGCCGAGGCGCACCGCCCGGAGATGTGGCGTCCAGATCATCACTCGCCGTCTCGCGCCCAACCCTGTTCGCGCAGCCAGTCGGCGCAGCGGTCCGGCCAGGTACGCACCGGCGCGGGCGGGTCGCGCTTCATGCCGAAGCCGTGGCCGCCCTTCGCGTAAACGTGCAGCTCGGCCGGCACGCCGGCCCGGCGCAGCGCCAGGAACCAGGCGACGCTATTCTCCGCAGAAATGTGATCGTCCGCGGCGTGGACAAGAAAGGCCGGGGGGCAGTGTGCGCCGGCGGGCAAAGCGAGCTCCGCAGTGCCGGCGGTGTTGGTGGCCAGCAGATAGGCCGGGTACACCAACACGGCGAGGTCGGGGCGGCACGAGAGGTCGTCGGCATCGTCCACGCGCTCGTAGGTGCGTGGCCCGGCGTGGCTCGCCAGCTTTGCGGCGAGATGTCCGCCGGCGGAGAAGCCGAGCACCCCGAGGCGATTGGTCTGCAGACCCCATTCCACTGCTCGGGCACGCAGCAGGCTGAGGGCGCGCTGGGCGTCCTGGAACGCGCCGTCGCGCTGGTTCGGCACGCGGTAGTAGAGCAGCGCGGCGGTAATACCAAGGCTGTTCAACCACCGGGCCACGTCGGTGCCCTCGTGCGAGATGGCCAGGATATTGTATCCGCCGCCCGGGCAGACCAGAATAGCGGCGCCGGTGGGGTGCTCGGCCCGGTACATCTCGATGCGCGGCGGATAGATGTTCGTGATCCGGCGAATGCCGTCCTGTTTCGCCGGCTGTTCCGTTTCGACCGGTGGCGCGCCGGTCATGCCCGGTGGCCGGTCAGGCCACAGATGCACCACCAACGGCTCCCCCGCCCCCGCGGCGATCCGGTGGACAACGGCAAGGATTGCGCCTGCGGTTCGCAACCGATCCATAGTGACCTCCCTGTGGGGACGCTAGTCGAGCGGGTGGGCGGTGGTGGAGGTAAGGGGAGTCGAACCCCTGACCTCTTGAATGCCATTCAAGCGCTCTCCCAACTGAGCTATACCCCCACGCCGGCGCACCCGGGCGACGGGCCGCAACCGCGCACCCGCCGCCCGAACAGGCGTCCAATCTCGCAGAGCAAACCGGGGAAGTCAACTGCGTGCGAGGCCGCCAATCAGCGCGGGGAATCCCGCAACAGCTCTCCGATGCGTCGCAAACACTGCACGGAGTACTCCGGGATCCGACCGGTGCGATCGGGCGCAACATTCAGCAGGTAGTTCGCTCGGCGGGAATTGCAAAGGCGCACCATCTCCACCACCTGCTCCGGCGTCTGAATCGTCTGCGCGGTCTCCCGCGAACTCCAGAACCAGCCGGGGCCAAGCTTGTCCGACACCTCCGCCGCGGCCGTGTTGGTCGGCGGCGGAAGCGCGTGCGCCGGATCCGCGTGCCGGGCCCAGGGATACTCGTAGCTGTGGATGTCGCTGTCGGCGAAGTTGCGCGCGTTGTTCGCCACCACCACGCACCCCGGTTGCAAACGGCGAATGTGCGCCAACAGCTCAGGCCACTGCGCGCCGGTGTAGCGGTTTCGGTACTGGTCAATCCACAGCAGATCCACGGGGCCGTAGCCGGTGAGCAGCTCGGTCAGTTGAGCGCGGATGAAGCCTAGGAAGTCGCCCGCGGCCTCGGGAGGCAGCCCGCAGAGATCCCTCTGGCCCGCCGCCAGTGGGGGGTTCCCGCAGCGACCGGTGTAGTTGCCGGGGAAACAATAGTAGAAGCCGACCTTCAAACCACGGGCTCGGAACGCCTCTACGAACTCGCGGACGAGGTCGCCGCGGCCGTCGCGAAAGTTGCGGAGCGCCGTTGCGCCGTGACTGCGCGTGAGCGCGGTCGGCCAGAGACACCACCCGCCGGTGTGCTTCACCGTCAGTACCGCATACCGCATGCCGGCCGTCCGGGCCGCGTCCGCCCACTGCCCGCAGTCGAGATTCGTCGGCGCAAAGCTCGTGGGATCCTCATAGCCGTTCGACCATTCGCGCTCATTGAACGTCGCGATGTCGAAGTGGATGAACATCCCGAACCGCCACGTGAGGAACTCGCGGCGGAACGCCTCGCGGGCGTCGTCCGCCCCTCCTGGCGTGGGTGAGCCGCCGAGCGCCAGCGCGGCGATCACCATTGCCCGCAGAGGCGTGGCCATCCAACGGCCTTCCCGTTCAGCCCGACGGGCGGCGTAGACGCTCGCCGATGGTGTGCAGCAGCACCTTGGGGTCGACCGGCTTCTGGAAGATGCCCGCAAGGCCGAGATCGGCGTAGCTGGTGACCATGTTGAGCTGGTCGCCCGCGGAGCTGAGCAGATACACCGGCGCAGTGTTGTTCAGCAGCCGCAGCTCCTTGATCATGCCGGTGCCGGAGTCGACCTCTTCCATCATGAGGTCTAACAGAATCAGGTCCGGCCGGTGCGCCTTGTAGACCTTGATGCCCTCCTCCGCGGAGTGGGCCTCGACCATCAGATAGCCGGCGGACTCGAGAATCGCGCGGACCGTGTCGAGATAGTCCTGGTCATCGTCCACGTACAAGATCACGAACTTGCCGTCTTTCATCGCGTCTCCTTCTCGTCCGTCACGACCTCCGAATGCGGCTTATCGGGCGCGGGGGCGGCGCCCGCGCGCAGCCAAGAGTCGAGGAACTCGATCGCGGCGTCAAGGTTCTCTCGGGCGCGGGGGGAGAGCCGTTCACCGAACCGGTCGAACTCGTAGCCGCGGATCGCGAGGATCCAGCCCTCGGGGTGTGCGTGGAAGACCGAGCGGGTCAGCTCCAGCACCGCGCCGGGATCCAACGTGTGGCTGCCGAGGCCGGTGGCGGCATGGGGAGAGGTGGGCCGCCAGGCGAACGGCTCCGGGCCGTCGACCGTCGCGTCGACAAAGACGACAGCGTCGTGACCGGCGGCGGCCGCGGCGTCTTCCACGACGAGCTGGTAGTTGCTCTCGACGGTGACGCCGGGGATTGCGCGTGCGCGCAACGCCTCCGCGCAAGCCGGCCCGAGACCATCGTCGAGGCGGCCGGGATTGCCGTAACCGATCACCAGGACCCGCCGGCGCATGGGTCGATCAACACCTCAGGTCGCCGCCCGGCTCCGACGCGCGAGCACTGCGCCGTCCGGCCCGAGGACTTCCACGACCAGGGGCATCTGCCCGAGCGCATGGGTCGCGCAAGACAGGCACGGGTCGTACGCGCGGATCGCAACCTCGATGCGGTTCAAGAGCCCCTCGGTGATTTCGACGCCATTGAGGTAGGTTTCCGCGACGCGCTCGACCGCGCGGTTCATCGGGGTGTTGTTGTTGGTGGTCGAAACGATCAGGTTGCAGCGGACGACCTGATCGCGCTCGTTGACGACGTAGTGATGGAACAGCGTGCCGCGGGGCGCCTCGATCAGCCCGACCGCCTCGGTCTGCCGCTCGCCGCGCACGATCAGGTCCGTGCCCTGGAGGTCGGAATCGTGCAGCAGGTCGCGGATCACTTCGGCGGCATGCAGCAGCTCGATCATCCGGGCCCAGTGGTACGCCATCGTCATGTTGTTCGGCCGGCCACCGGTGGCCTCGAAGAACTCCCGGCGAGCCGTCTCCGCCTTCGGCGTGGGGATGAATCGGCAGAGGTTGACGCGTGCGAGCGGGCCGACGCGGTACCAGCCGGCTTCGGGGCCGAGCGAGCGGATGAAGGGGAACTTCATGTAGGACCAGGGGCGCACCTCCTCGGCGATGTAGTCGAGATAGCGCTGATAGTCCACCTGGTCGAAGATCGGACGCCCTTTCGCGTCGATCGCGCAAAGGTTGCCGTGGTAGAAGTCCATCGCGCCGTCCGCGCGCACGAGCGAGAGGTGGTTCGACTCGAACGAGCCGAACGCGGCGAGCTCCTCGAGGTGTTTCAGCGTAATGTCGCGAGCGATCGTCACCGCCTTTTCGGACCAGGCCAGCACCTGGTCGAGGTCCCTCAGCAGCGCGTCGCGCTCCGCGATGGAGAGGTTCTTGTTCACACCACCGGGGATCGCGCCGGTGCCGTGGATTTTTTTGCCGGCGGTCGCCCGGATCACCTCCTGGCCGTATTTGCGCAGCATCACGCCCTGAACGGCGAGCTCAGGGAACTTTTTCGCGACGCCGATGATATTGCGCACCGCGGGGTCTGCGTCGAAGCCGAAGAGGAAGTCCGGCGAACAAAGGTGGAAGAAGTGCAGCGCGTGTGACTGCAGCATCTGGCCGTAGTGCATCAGCCGGCGGATTTTTTCGGCGGTCGGCGTGAGCTTGCGGGCACCGACGATCAGGTCCATCGCCTTCGCGGCGGCGAGGTGGTGGCTGACCGGGCAGATGCCACACAGCCGCTGCACCAGCACCGGGATTTCCCAGAAGGGGCGGCCCTGGATGAATCGTTCGAAGCCGCGGAACTCGACGATGTGCAGTCGGGCCTGGCGCACGCGGCGCTGCTCGTCGAGCTGGATGGTTACCTTGCCGTGCCCTTCGACGCGGGTCACCGGCTCGATCACGATGGTTTTCGTGGCGGGTGTGCTCATGCGGGTCTCCGGATCAGTCGTACTTCAGCACCTCGTAGGGCAGTTCGACCGGCTGGTGGTTCAACAGCGCGACGAGCGTCTGCCAGATCGCATCCGCCGGCGGCGGGCAGCCCTGGATGTGGTAGTCAATCTTCACGACTTCGTGGCAGGGGTAGACGCGGTCGAGTACTAGTGGCAGTGCGGGATCGTTCGGCAGCACGCCGGAAGGGTTGTGCACGGTGGGGCCGTTGCGATAGGCCTCGTCGAGGCATTCGCGGAGCGGGATGTTGTTGCGCATCGCGGGGATGCCGCCGCAGATCGCGCACTCGCCAACGGAGACGAGCACGTCGCAGTGACGGCGGAACTCCTGCAGCACACGCACGTTCTCCTCGTTGCAGCAACCGCCCTCGACCAGGCCGATCGCGCAGCGACCGGTGAACTCCTTCAGGTCGTCGATCGGCGACCTGTCAAACTCGACCAGCTCGATGAGCTGCAGGATGCGTTCATCGATGTCGAGGATGGACATGTGGCAGCCGAAGCATCCGGCCAACGAGCAGGTGGCGATGCGGGGTTTGGCGGGCATTGGCGATCTCCTTTCCGGCTCAGCTCCGGGCGGCGGCGCCGGCGCGCTCGATGTCGGAGCCGATCGGTTCATGGTCGTACAGCCGCCGTCCGATCGGCACGGTGTAGCCCTGGCGTTTGCGGAGGATGCAACCCACCGGGCAGACTTCCACCGCGCGGTCGTTCGCGTCGAGGTCAGTGTCGGCGAGCTCGCGTTCCGCGTTCACCCAGAGCGTCTTTTTGGCGCCGCGGCCGACGAACTGGAAGACGTTCTTGCCGTCGAGCTGCTGCGACGCGCGGACACAGCGCGCACACAGCACACAGCGGTTACGGTCCAGCAGCACGTCCGGGTGCGAGGCGTCCACGTCGCGCTGAGGGAAGAGGTAGGGGTAGCGCGGCGCGGTGATGCCGAAGCGGTAGGCGAGCGCCTGCAGTTCGCAGTTGCCACTTTTCTCGCAGAACATGCAGAAGTGGTTGCCCTCGACGAAGAGCATTTCAATCAGCCGGCGGCGGTGCTCGGTGAGCTCCTCGGTGTTGTTCTCGATGACCATCCCCTCCGCGACCGGCATCGTGCAGGCGGCCTGCGGCCGGCCGTTCACCTTCACCGTGCAGACGCGGCAGGCGCCGAACGGGTGCAGGTCCCGGTGTGCGCACAGCCGCGGGATATAGACGCCGGCCGCATCGGCGGCCTGCAGAATGGTCTGGCCGGGCGTCGCGCGGAGGGGGCGGCCGTCGATCGTGAACGAGATCGTCTGGTTCATGGTGGACTCCTCAGGGCGCATAGATCACCGACGTTCGGCCGACGAGTTTCTCGGTGTCGGCGAGCGCGGCGCGGATGTCGAAGGTCGGCAGCAGCTCACCGGCGGGCGGCGCGACGCGCCGCCGAATCGGCTCGGCGAAGTTACGCAACAGCGAGAGCACCGGATTCGGCGAGGTCTGACCGAGTCCGCAGCGGCTGGCGAACTTCACGGTGGTGGAGAGTTCCTCGAGGTAACGCAGATCGTCCGGCGTGCCACGGCCGTGCAGGATTTCCTCGATCTTGCGCAGCAGTAGCACGTTGCCGACCCGGCAAGGGGTGCAGTAGCCGCAGCTTTCGTCCGCGAAGAATTCGAGGAACTTTCGGACAATATGGACCAGGTCGCGGGAGGAATTGAAGATCATGATCGAGCCGCCGGTCGCCAGATCATCGTACTCGAGGCGGCGGTGGAAACTGTCGGGGCCGACGAGATGGCCCGACGGCCCTCCCACCTGCACCGCTTGGACATCTTCCGCACCGACGTCGCGCAGCAGCTCTGCCAGCGTGATGCCAAAGGGATATTCGTACACGCCCGGCGCCGCGCAATCGCCGCTGACGCTGAACAGTTTCGTGCCCGGGCTGCCTTTCGAGCCGATCTCCGCGAACCAGCCGGGGCCGCGGTCGAGTATTCGCGCGACGCAGCAGAACGTTTCCACGTTGTTCACCGAGGTCGGACAGCCGAGATAACCCTTCTGCGCGGGGAAGGGGGGGCGGTTCTTCGGATCGCCACGGCGTCCTTCGCAGGAGCTGAGCAGCGAGGTCTCCTCGCCACACACGTAGGCGCCGGCGCCGAGCTGGATGCGGATGTCGAACTCAAATCCGCGTTTGCCGCAGATGTCGCGTCCGAGCAGACCGGCGTCGCGCCGCACCTGCAGGATGTGCTCCAGCAGCGGCCGGAGGTAGGCATACTCGCCGCGGAGATACAGAATGCCCTCCTTGGCGCCGATCGCGTAGCCGGCGATCGCCATTCCCTCAAACATCAGGTCCGCGTACTCGGTGAGGATCACGCGGTCCTTGAAGGTGCCCGGCTCGCCCTCGTCGGCGTTGCAGATCACAAACTTCCGGTTGCCCTCGGCCTGGCGGGTGAACTCCCACTTCATGCCGGTGGGGAATCCCGCCCCGCCCCGCCCGCGTAGACGAGAGGTCTTGATGTCGCGAATGACCTCCACCGGGCTCATCGCCAGCGCCTTTCGCAGGGCCGCGCCGGGTGGAAGGTCTGCGAGCACCACCGGCCCTTTGCGACGGATGTTGTTGTGGACCATCGAGCGCACAAGCGGATGTGCGTTGTGGCCGTCGCCGAGCCGGTGGACGAGCTTGCGGGGATCGCCGCTGCGGCGGAGCTCCGCGACAATCTCCCGCGCCTTGTCGGTGGACAGATACGTGACGACCACGTCGTTGATCAGAGCCGCGGGGGCCTGATCGGACATCCCGATGCACGGTGTCCACTCCAGCGAGATTGCACCATCCGGCGTCGTCTCGCCCACGCGGATGCCCAGCGCCTCCTCGAACGACCTGGCGACCGGCAGCATGCCGAACATTTCGTCAATCGGGTCGCTGCACAGACGGATCACCACTCGTCCTTTTGGCCGCTCCGACAAGAACGAGTAGAAAGACACCGTGCTCTGCACCTCCACCCGTGGAATGCCCAGTGCTTGCGCGATCAGATCGGTCGCAGCGCTGGAGACGCAACCGAACCGGCTCTGAACGGCTTCGACGATATCCATCAGCCGCGACGCGTCATTGTGGTACGCCGCGCAAATCTGCCGAACCGTTTGCCCAATTTCCGCCGTCATCACGATGCCTTCCCCGCCGCCGCCCACCGAGCCAATCCCAGTGCGCTAGCGGACGCAAGGGCGCATTGTAAAGCACGAAAGATTCACGTCAACCGAGATCCCCCAACAACTTCACAGTCGAACATTGAACAGAAAGCCATGCGCCTTTTATGACTCAGCCGTGGCGTAATAAGTGTTCATTAGTCACATTCTGCGGCATGTTTGGCTCGTAACACGCAACGAGTTTGCGCGATACATTGGCTGGCATGAGGCCAGCGTTCTGGGAGGGAGAGTGGGGCGCGGCGCGATCGCTGGGGGGGCGAGGGGGCGGCTGACGGCGGCCAGAAGAGGGGCGACATCAGGAGGGGGGCGGCCGGATCTGCGCTTGGGCGAGGCGGGTGCGGAGCGAGAGAATTGTGTGGGACCTGCGGTCAGCGTTCCCTGGTGATCCAGAGGCGTGGGGTGGTAGGCGGAGCGACCTGGGGTCAAGGCGGGGCTCGGCGGGAGGGGCGGAGCACCGGTGGCTGTGTGGCGAGAGATCGTTCTTGTCAGCGGGGCGGGGCGTGCGTGATACTTCCGTTGAATCCCTGTGCGCGGAACCGAGCGATTGTGATGAGTGACGAGGCTCTGGCAGCTGCGTGGGCGCGGCTGGAGTCGGTACTCCGCCAGCCGTCGGGCGTGTTTCCGGGCCGGTGGTGTGCGTCGGTGGCGGCCGGAAGTCAGGGAGAGGCAGTTTTTGATCTTTGCGATCTTCTGCTGCTCTGTGCGGCCTGGCGTCTGCGTTCGCCGGAGATCGCGCGCGAGCTGGTGCTTTCTGCGGCTGCAGTGCAGCATCCAGACGGCTCGTTTCCGAGGCGTGTGCGGGAAGATGGGCACGCCTCTGATCCCAGACCGGCATGGCCGCTGTTTGTTCGAGCCGCGGATCTGGCCGCGGGCGAGTTTCCTCCTTCTGATTATGCCGCGGTGGTGTTGCCGGCGGCGGAGCGTCACGTCGAGTGGGCGTGGCGGTACTTCGGGCTGGAGAAGGGCGCCGCACCGCAGTGGCCCTCTGCGGCGGATGCTTGGCTGGCCGAGACGTGGAGTCCAGCGGTGTGGCCGGTGGATCTGGCGGCGATGCTTCGCTCGGAGGTTGAGGCGTGTCTGGCGCTGGCAGAGCGCTCGAATGCGGGCGGGGCGGTGCGGCTGCGGTTTGGCGCGCGGGCCAGAGAGCTCGCCCGGCGGCTCGATCAGCTCCACATTGATCCGGAGAGCGGCGAATATCGCGACCGGTCGGCGGAGGGACGACCGGTGGCGCGTCGAACTCTTTCAATGTTTGTGCCGCTGCTATGTCCGCGGCTGGATTCCTCGCGGCGGCGGCGGCTGTTGGACGAGCTTGGCCGCTGGTGGGATCCGGCCACCGCCTCGTTCCCGGCCTGGGAGCGGTGGGCGGAGGACCCGTTGCCTCCTCCAGTGCTGTGCCGACAGCAGGCGTTGATCTGGCTGGCGTTGACCGAGCATACGGTGATGCTCGGGCCGGAGTGGCGGGAGCGCGCGGCGGCAGCGGCCGCCGCACCGTGGGCGGCAACGGAGGTCGCAGGCGCGGTGGCGGCGGTGCTGGCTGCGTCGCTACGCGATCAACTGCCGGCACGGTCGGCGGTGCCGTCGGCTCGGAGGCTGTGGCTGGCCGGCGCCGCATCGTTGGCCGGCGTGGGGATCCTTGTGGCCAGCGGCGTCTATATGATACGGCGGCCATCGCTGCCGGGCGCCACTGGCGAGGCGCTGCTCAACCTCGCGCGCGAACGCTACGTTGCAGGTGACCACCAGCAGGCGATCACGTTGTACCGCGAGTTCCTTGCCCGCTCGCGGTCGACCAATGGCACCGTGCGGGTGCTGCTGGCGAACGCGCTCTACCGCGTGGGGCAGTACCGCGAGGCGGAGGAACTCTACCGTGCCGCGCTGCTGGAGGAGGTCAGTGCGCTACACGCGCTTTACAATCTGGGGCTGACGCTGCACCAGCAGGGACGTGACGAAGAAGCCGCCGACGTGCTCGAGCGCTTTGCCTTCACCTACCGCGACGACTATCCCGAACTTGCTCGGCGCGCACGTACCGCGGTGGCGATCATTCGCAGGATGCCAATTGAAACGATCGGTCTCCCCTGAGCTCACCGGCGGACCGTCCCCGGCGTGGGAGACACCCCGGGACGTTGCGGCTCGCTCCGTGATGGCGCTGTGGGTAGGGTGCGCGCGGGACATGTAACTCACCGGTGTCGGCTGGGTCGTTGACGGCTGCGGCCGCGTTGCGCGGTCCCTTCCACCCCGCGATGCAACGAGCCGGACGTCCACTCCCTCGAGCCGCTACGGCGAACCATCACGCCGTTCGGCGATAGTCCGCAGCCAGGCCGGCCACCGCAGACCTCGCCCGCCTCGTTCCCCGCTGAACAGAAGCGTCGTCATCTTGAAACTCGCACAGAGAGGGCTGGTGCGGCCAACCGGACAGCTGGGCGTGGGCGGCAAGACGGTGAGGCGCGCGTGGGAGTCCGGCGAAGGGATTGAGCGGCCTGATCGGCGATTGTGGTGCGGAGCGTCGCGTGGAACTTCAGCCGGGCGGGCCGGCGAGCCAGTCCGGAATCCGCTCGCCGCGCACAAGGTCTTCTGTCGTTTCGCGTTCGCGGATCACCGCGGTGCGCGCACCATCCACCAGCACCTCGGCCGGGCGTCCGCGGCCGTTGTAGTTCGACGCCATCGTCATGCCGTAGGCGCCCGCGCTCATCACGGCGAGCAGATCGCCTTCTTCGATGGGGGGGAGGTGGCGGTCCTTGCCGAGGAAGTCGCCCGATTCGCACACCGGTCCCACCACGTCCGCATGGATGCGGGGGCCGGCGCGCGGCCGCACCGGCCGGATGTCATGCCAGGCACTGTAGAGTGGGGGGCGGATCAGGTCGTTCATGCCGGCGTCCACGATGACGAATTTTCGCAGAGGATTGTCTTTCACGTACTGGACCGTCGTGAGCAGCACCCCCGCGTTGCCGGTGAGGAACCTCCCCGGCTCAATCGCGAGACTCAGCCCCAGCGAGCGGATCCTCGGAACGATCGCCGCGGCGAACGCTTCGAGCGGGAACTCGGGCTGACGAGGCCGGTAAGGAATGCCAAACCCCCCGCCGAGATCGAGCGTGCGAAAAGTGGAAAAGCGAGCGGCCAGCCGGCGGCACAGCGGCGCGACCTTGTCCAGCGCTTCCGCATAGGGCCGCTCGTCGGCGAGCGGTGAGCCCAGGTGCATGTGGAGGCCGGCAATTTCTAGGCCCGGCAGCGTGGCCGCGATCTCGAACGCCCGGGCGGCGCGTTCGAGGTCTACGCCGAACTTTGTTTCACGCCGGCCGGTGGTGGTGTAGACGTGTGTATCGGGGTCCACGTCCGGGTTCACCCGGATCGCGATGCGCGCGGTGCGGCCGAGCGCGATGGCGCAGTCGGAAATGCGTTTCAGTTCGGGCTCGGATTCGACGGTGAATCCGCCGATGTCCGCGCACAATGCGGCCCGGATTTCCGCGACGGTTTTGCCGACGCCGGCAAACACAATTGCGGCGGGAGGCACACCGGCTCGTCGTGCCCGTTCGAGCTCGCCGCCGGAGACGATATCCGCCCCCGCGCCCAGTCGCGCGAGAATTCGCACGATCGCAAGATTTCCGTTCGACTTGAGCGCAAAGTGAATCCGTGGCTCGACTTCGGCCAGCGCCTGCTGCAGCCGCCGGTACTGCTGCTCGATGTAGTGGCGGCTGTACACATAAAGCGGCGTGCCGTGGTCGGCCGCGAGTCGGGCCGCAGGGACCTCCTCGATCCAGAGCTCCCCGTCTCGCCAGGCGATGGGATCCGGCATCGCTGGGAACGGTTGCCGGCCGTCATGATTGGTCGCGGCGCCGCACATGGGGTGGGGACTGTAGGCATGCGCCGTCGGAACCGCAAGCGCAACCGCCACCCGCTTGCGTGCGCTTAGCGGGTCTCGCGTTCGACGAGCCGCTCGACAAGCCCCGTCGGCCAGCCCACCGACCACGAGGTGACGGTCTCGCTCGTCCAGCGCCGCCACTCCGGTGGCGGACCGGCCGCCGGGAGCGCAGCGAAGTAGAGTTCTTCCGGAGTTCGCCAGGCGGGCAACGCGCGGGTCCTGCCGCCGCCGGCCGGCTGAAGGACCCTGATGCGACCGGTTGCGACCTCCAGCAGCGCGACCGCGTCCGAACCGCTTTCGACCACGGCGATCCGCCGCCCGTCGGGGGAGGGCTCGAAATCGCGCAGATCGGCGGGCAGGCCATCGGTGGCCAGCCGCTCGATCCGTGGGGAGTCGGGCGACTCCTCCGCCCAGCGTGCGACGAACAGCGCCGGACGCTGACCCTCTGCGCCGGCGCCCGCCGCGCGGGGTAGCGCCGCCCCTAGCGCCGGAAAGACCAATCGCCGATCGCCGAGGTAGCGGAGCCGCGGAGGGAACGGAAACGCCGCCAGCAGATGCGCGACGGTCGCGCCGACGACCAGCCGCCCCTCTGCTGATTGCAGCGTGGTGGACTGCACGTGTGCAAGATGCAGTCCGCCCTCGTCCGCCTCGCCGAGCGGCACCGCGTACGTCAACGACGCGCCGTCCGGCGCCCAATCGAACCGACCGGACACGCGTTCCGCCACTATGGTTGGCTCTTGCGCCCTCTCGCCGACCGCCAGCACGTACAGAACACGGCCGGCCCGGAAGGCCACCGCGCGGCTGACCGGTGAGGCGCGGATAGCGGAGATGGGACGATAGGTGCGGTAGAGCACCTGAGGTGGTCCCGGTGGATCGGTTGGGATCAGGGCAAGCTCGTGGACGATGACCTCAAGCGTGTCGTCGGGCGGCGGCTCTGCCGGCTTGCGGGCGCGCAGCACGAGGTTGGACCAGCCCGCAGGGTCGCG
Source organism: Kiritimatiellia bacterium (assembly GCA_026417735.1). NCBI lineage: Bacteria > Pseudomonadati > Kiritimatiellota > Kiritimatiellia > Kiritimatiellia bacterium. The sequence continues at coordinate 156,438 of JAOACR010000009.1, read as the reverse complement.
GTCGCGTAGGCAGAGCAGCGCGGGGGCGATCGCGGTTGCATCGGCCGAGAGACCGAGCGGTTTCGCAAACGCTTCGTCGAGGCCGTCTAGCCCGTTGGTGGACACCTCGAGCGCGCCGGACAGCACCGCCGCGACCACCGGTGCGAACGCTTCGATCCGACGGCGCTCTACTTCCGGCAGCAACGACGCAGCCTCCGCCCACTTGCGCACTCGATGTTCGCGGTGCGCGACCAGATCGTGTCCGCCGGGTAACCAGACGGCCGCCGTGACGGCGGTCGCGATCGGTCCGTGTAGCCGCGCATCGGGATCGGCCAGAAAGAGGCCGGCGTGTCCCCACACCGCGGCGCGTTGGCCATCCGGCGCCCAGGCGAGCCGTTCCTCCACCATGCAGCCCGACATCAGCGCGGCGGCCGCCAGGCAACTGATTCGGAGGAGACGGTTCATGGCGCGTTCCTCCGCTCAACGATGGCGAAACCACCGGCGACGGGATCATAGGAGACTTCGTAGGCGGCCCACACGGCGCCCCGTACGGCCGGAGTCCTGTCACGGAGCTTCCATGGTCCCCAGGCGGCAAGCGCCGCGATCGCGAGCGCCACCGCCGCGGCGCAGGCAGCAAGCCGCCGTGCTCCTCTCGCCGTTCGAGCCGGTGCCGGCGGGATGGCTCGTACCGCAGCGCCGGCCTCGGCGACAAAGCGCTCCCAAGAGTCGGCCGCCGCGCGCGCGGAGGGCTCGTGCTCAAGATACGCCTCCAGCAGTTCCCCGACCTCGGCGGGCAGCTCACCGAGCGCCCGGTCAATCAGCAGCGCGTCCAGATATTCCGGTTTCATTACACATTTCCTTCAGGTGGTGCGGCGGTGTGCTCGTCCCACACTGCGCGCAACCTCCGCAGCGCGTGGTGCAGTCGGGAACGCACCGTGCCGAGCGGAATGCGGAGCGCCTCGGCGATTTCAGCGTAGCTGAGGTCATGCTGAAAGCGCAGATCGAGGATCTCCTGGTCGGTGGGAGGCAGAGTGGAGATCGCGTCGCGCAGCGCCGCGGCGCGCCGGACATCCGGCGCGGGTGCCGCGACCTCTGCGCGCGGCTCCGGCTCAAAGGCCACCACCGAGCGCACTGCCGCCCGCCGCCAGGCGTCCAGACTCACGTGCCGAGCAATGCCGAACACGAACGCGCGCGGTGAGCGGGCGGCGAGCAGCGCGCGGGCGCTGCGGACGAGGCGCGCGAAAGTCTCCTGTACCAGGTCTTCTGCCGCCGTATCTGCGTGGCGTCGCCGGAAAAAAAGCTCGAGTTCGGCGCGGCACTCCCGGTACAAGGTGGCGACCGTCTCTGCGGCTCCGTCCGGCTCGATCGGCGGGCCGGCGTTCGTCATCTGCGGTCTACTCCGTGCGCGTGAACACCATCGGTTCGCGCGTCCATGCGCCGCGACGGCGCGCTTCCTCCAGCGCGGCGGCCAGTTCGGCGCTGGTTGCCGCGTCGCGGCCGACCTCGGCCTTGATGAGACGCACGGTGAGCGTGCGGCCGGTCAGCGTCCAGCTGGCGAGCTGGAAGGGGCGGTCGCCCTCCAGCGGCTTGCCCGCGCCGCTGCCCAGCCACTCCAGTTGCGCAAGTGTCGCGTCGGAGAGCCGCACCGGCCACGCCCGTGCATACAACGGTTCGGCGCTACCGGCGCCCCACACCACCAGCCATTCGCGGCGTCCCATCGGCAGGACGACCATCCGTTCGGAGCCTCCGCCGTCGCTCCGTACCCATGCGCCGATTACCAGTCGGTCGGCCTCACCTGACGGTTGGTCCGAGAGCGGCACGCGATGATCACACGCCGCCACGCCGAGAGCCGCGATCAGAACACCGATACGGATCTTCATGATGGGGTCTCCCAGGGCACTCCGTGGCTCGTCCACGGAGCCAGCCCATTTGCGACGTCGCACCACGGGGCGAAAAAGTTCAACGCGGCCTGTCGCACCCCTTCTCGGTGAACTTGTTGCGCCAGAGCGAACACCTCGCCGAGCGGGCCCAGTGGCGTTCGGTTTCGACCGATCTCAGACGTCGCAAATGTGGACCGCCTTCTCTAGCGCTGCGGTCGGGTCGCCAGTGGGGGTGTACTCGTGTGCGACGAAGCCCTTGAACCCGGCCTCCGCAATCGCGCGCATGATCGCGGGGTAGTAGAGCTCCTGCGTTTCGTCAATTTCGTGCCGACCCGGCACGCCGGCGGTGTGGATGTGGGCGATGTAGGGCAGCGCCTCGCGGATCGTCGCAATGATGTCTCCCTCCATAATCTGCATGTGGTAGATGTCGTAGAGCAGCTTGAAGTTCGGCGACCCGACGCGTTTGCAGAGCTCCACGCCCCAGGCGGTGCGGTCGCACTGGTAGTCCTTGTGATTGCGTTTGCTGTTCAACAGCTCCATGCAGAGCGTAATGCCCTTTTGTTCGGCAAGTCCGACGACCTGTTTGAGCGCCACCGTGCAGTTTTCCCAGCCCTCCTCGTCGCTGATGCCGTTTCGGTTGCCGGAGAAGCAGATCACGTTCGGAAACCCCGCGGCAGCCGCCGCTTCGATCGACTGCCGGATGGCCGCCAAACATTCTTCATGGTTGGCCTTCGCGTTCAGGCCGCGGGTGAGGCTGTGGCTAGGCACCATGCTGCAGATGAGGCCGTAGGACTTCAGCGTGTCCCAGTCCGGCCCCGGGCGAACGAGGTCGATCCCGTAGAGACCGAGGCGTTTGGCGAGGCGGCACTTTTCTTCGAAGGTGGTTTTGCCGAAGACTCCCGGGCAGGCGCACTGGCGGATGCGTCCTTTTCGGGGGGCGACGCCCTGGCTCTGGGCGGAAGGGCTGAACGAGAGCGCGGCGGCGGCCAGACCCGCACGGGCCAGCAAATCACGGCGTTTCATCGCAGTAGTTCTCCCGGCTGTTTTTGGATCTCCGACGTTCAGCATAGTGTGCGCTGGATCGAATGCAACGGGAAGCGCGGGCGGCCGTTCCATCCCGATCGGACGGCCCGGGCGTGGGCAACTTGTTGTGGCCGCCTGAGCTCCCCCTCCGCCGGCCCGATGGGTGGCTGGGGGCCCTGGCCGCGGCCGCCGCACCGGCGAGGTCGATGGAGGCGGTCAAAACGGGGTGGCGACATCACCTCCCGGCTCCCTGAGAACGCCGTGGGGGATGCCGCCACCTCTATCGACGTGTGCGTGTCTGCCGGCGTGCGCTCAAGCCTGCGGGCGCCGTCCCTCGCGGCCGCGTTCCGCCTCGCGCCGCTCACCGCCCGCTCGCTCGCGAAGTTCACGATGCAAGCGCTCGGCTTGTTCGCGCAGCTCCTGCTCGCGGCGGCGCAGTTCCTCGCGTGCTTTTTCCAACTCGCGCCGCTGCGCCTCGATTCGCTGTTCCATTTCACGCTGCCGGCGCGCGAGTTCCTCGGCGACGGGCGGCGCCGGAGGCTGATCGGGCCGGGGTGCCCCCGCGGCGGGCGGCGGGGGTGGCTGGGGTCGGCGACGCGGAGGCTCGCCCCGGGCCTGGTCGCGTGCGCTGCGGCACGGGCAACGGGGACAAGGTCCTCGGCACTCGGGTTGTGGCCCGTATCGCCGGCCGCCGAGCCCGCGCCACCGGGGCGCATTTCCACGGATGCCGCCCACCTGCCCCGAGGGTGGCCCCCAGTACGGACGACGCCACATCCCGGCACCCATCGGAGGTCCGCCCGGCCGCATTCCGTAGCCCGGTCCACGGATCGGACCTCCGAATCGCCGCGCTCGCATTTGGAGAAACCGCCGAATCATCTCGCGGCGCCGCTCCGGCGGTGCCGCGCGCAGGCGTTCCATCGCGCGCCGCCGCCACTCCGGGTTCATCCACGGCGGCATTGCGGGCCGCCCCGCCAGCTCACGGCGATCGGGTTCCCGCCGCCGCTCGGGCCCGCGGGCGTGCTCGCGCGCGGCCGTCGGCAGCGATCCGATCAGCAACGTCACCAGCGCGGTCGCCAGCCAAACGTTCGATCTACTCATGATCAGACTCCTTTCCGCGGGGCGTGTCCGCAGCCCCGAACGTCGGCCGCGGTCGTGCCCCTCAATGCTAATGACGCGCGCCAGCGCGACGTTATTGTGCGCGCTGCTTCGTGCCGCCGAGCCAGCGGCATCGATGCGGAACGTTGCTGAGGTGCCAAACAAGGAGGGCAGCGCAGCTCAATCGAAGCGCAGCCGACGCGCGGCGCTCATCAGCAGCAGCAGCGCGGCGGCCGAGACGGCGCCAAGCGCGGCCGCCTGAAGGGCGCGGCCGTAGAGCGCACTGCCGATTGCAAACAGCGCCGCCCATACGAATGCACAGCCGAGCGTCATGCAAAGGATGCCGCGTGGTACATCCCAGGTGGCGGGATCCACCAGTTCCTCGCCGTCGCGCCGGGCCTCCTCCACGACGCGTTGCCAGCCCGGTCCACCAGGTCGGACGCGGCGGTAGAACGCGCGAAGGGTCGCGCGATCGACCGGAGGGGTGAGCAGGGTGACCGTGAGCCAACCGGCGGTGGTGCCGGCGATCCCGAAGACCAGTTTCCAGTCGCTGTAGCCCATCCAGCGTAGCCAACCCGCCTCACGCATCCACTCTTCGATGCCGAGATGCGGCGCCCCGAAGGCGAAAAACGCGGCGATCGCGAACGAGATCACCATCGCGCTGATTTCGCTCCACGCGTTCAGCCGCCACCAGAACCAGCGCAGGATGTAGATGAGGCCGGTGCCGGCGCCGACCGCGAGCAACAGGTCGAACGACGCCTTTGCGTTGGTCATCCAGAGCGCAACGCGCGCCGCCAGCAACAGCAGCGCGAGCATCACGATGCGGCCTGCCGCGACCAGCTCGCGCTCGGTTGCGGAGGGGCGCACGAACCGCCGGTAGAAGTCCTGCACCACGTAGGACGAGCCCCAGTTCAGGTGCGTCGCGATCGTGGACATGTAGGCGGCGATCAGCGACGCGACGACCAGCCCGAGCAGGCCGGGGGGGAGCTGCGCGATCATCGCAGGGTAGGCGATGTCGTGCCGCAGGAACTGTTCGTGCACGTTCGGAAACGCCTCCGCGAGCCGGCGGACGCCCGCGGCCTGCGCGCGCAGCAGTCGGATTTCCGCGCGCACCGCGTCGGGCACCTCGGTGGCGCGGCCGGCGTCCATCGCGGCGACCGCGGTCGCCAGTTCGGGCGACGCCAGCCGCTGGCGCGCGGCCGCCCGGGCCTCGGGAGGGTCCGGTGCAAACGCGACCAGGGAGACGAGCGCAACCAGAATCCAGGGCCAGGGTCGCACCGCGTAGTGCAGCACGTTGAACAGCAGCGTCGCGCCGACGGCGTGCCGCTCGTTTTTTGCGGAGAGCATTCGTTGCGCCACATAGCCACCGCCACCGGGCTCCGCACCGGGGTACCAGACGTTCCACCACTGAATCGCCAGCGGCAGCACGAACAACCCCACCCAGCCGCTGAGGTCGCCGCCTTCCGGCGGCGGTGGCAGGAAGGAGAGCTTGCCCACCAGCTCCGGCCGCGAGACGAGCGCACGCAGGCTGCCGACACCGAACTTCGGCGATGCCACCGCATAGACCGCCGCCGCGATCGCGCCGAACATCGCGACGGAGTACTGGTAGAAGTCCGCCCAGATCGAACCGGTCAGACCGCCGAGCACCGCGTAGATTGCGACGCCGACCGACGCCCAGAACAACGTCTCGGCCGGGCGCAGTCCGAACATCACCTGGCCAATCTTGATCGCCGCCAGCGAGACCGTCGCCATCACCAGCACGTTGAACAAGACGCCCAGATACAGCGCTCGAAACCCGCGCAGCACCGCCGCGGGCCGTCCGCTGTAGCGGATCTCGTAAAACCCCAGATCGGTGTCCAGCGCGGACCGCCGCCACAGCTTGGCGTACACGAACACGGTCAGCATGCCGGTCAGCAGAAACGCCCACCACGCCCAGTTCCCCGCGACGCCGCCGGTGCGGACGATGTCGGTGACCAGGTTCGGCGTGTCGCAGGAGAACGTGCAGGCGACCATGGAGACCCCCAGCAGCCACCATGGCATCGAGCGGCCGGAAAGGAAGAAATCCGCCGTGCTGCGGCCCGCTCGGCGCGCGGCCAACGAACCGATCACCACCACCGAGACCAAAAACGCAACGATGATCGCCACGTCCAGCGCAGACAGGTTCACGGCCGGCCCTCCTGCGCGCGCGCCCAGGCGTCGAGCGTTGCGCGCTGCATCCATTCAGCGTTCTCCTCGAACGACCGCACCATCGCGAACTGCACACGGCAGCGATCGAGGTTGTGCTCCGGGCGGCGGGTCTTGAAGTACACGTCGCCCTCCAGAAAGTCGGTGAGGAATCGGGTGCCGATTTCGAAGGTGATGAGCTGCGCGGAAAACGCGAGCAGCTCGACCTCCGCGGCGGTGAGGAACGCGGCACCGCCCTCGAGGTAACCGCGGACAAGTGCCTCGTACATATCCCGACGCATCCGGACGCGCGCGAGCTCGCGTTCGTCTTCCGCCGTCGGCCGGGTTGCGGTTCGGCACATGTCCCCGAAGTCGTAAAGGACCACACCGGGCATGACGGTGTCCAGATCGATCACACAGATGCCCTCGCCGGTGGTCTCGTCCAGCATCACGTTATTCAGCTTTGTGTCGTTGTGGGTGACGCGCACGGGGAGTCGGCCGTCCGCCCGTGCGCGCTCCAGCCGGTCCACGATCGCTTCGTGTGCGAGCGCGAACGCGATTTCCTCGCGGGCGCGCGCGGCGCGGTTGTGGGGGTCGGCGGCGATCGCCGCCTGCAGCGCGCGGAACCGGCGGGGCGTGTCGTGAAAGCCGGGGATGGTCTCCGCCAGCGGGGGCGGCGGCAGTCCGGCGAGGCGGCGCTGAAATTCCGCGAACGCGCGCGCTGCGGCGGCCGCCTGCGCGGGCGATTGGACTTCGTCCCATGTGCGCGCCCGTTCGATGAAAAGGTAGCAGCGCCATGCCCCGTCCGCCTCATCGCACCACACGCCCCCCCTCCGAGCGGGCACCAGCGTCAGCGTGCGGCGGCTCGCCTCGGGCGCGCCCTCCTGCTGCAGCTGGGCCGCGAGATGGGCGGTGACACGGGTAATGTTGTCCATCACCGCGGCGGGATTTCGGAAGATCTCGGTGTTCAGCCGCTGCAGCACGTAGCGCACCGGCGTGCCAGCCTGATCAACGCGCACGCAGAACGTGTCGTTGATGTGGCCGCTGCCATAGGGCTCGATCGAGACGATGTCGCCGTAAATGTGGAAGCCGCTGGCCAGCTCGCGCAGACGGGTCGGCGAAACGCTGGGGCGGCGCCTCATTCGAGTTCAGCCCCACAGCGGCGAGGGATATTCTCCGGCGGCGATTCGCCGCCGGATGTTTTCCTCGACGCGCGGCTTGTCCTCCCGGTAGGTGACGCCGAACCATGTTTCATCGGTCGGCAGCACGGTGCACTCCGCCAGGCCGGCGCGGATCAGCTCGGTCACCGCGGTGGGAATGTACCATTCCGCTTTGGGATCCGCGCCGCGCTCCCGCACGAAGCGCTCAAAGCCCGCGCGCAGGTGCGCAAAAATCGAGGGGCGGAAGCCCCACATGTTCATCGAGACGAACTCGTCGCCGGTGAGCCGCCGCGTGGAGCCGTCAGGGAAGGTGTTCAGCGCCCCGCCGTCGGGATGCGGCGCGATCGCGGTCAGCTCTTCGGCCTCGATCAGCTTCAGATCGGGCGCGACCCTGCAGACGCCGCGGGCGACGGTGCCGTGCTCAGAGAGCGTGTTGCGGAGTCGGTAACCGACCAGCGCACAGCGTTCCAACCCGTCGGTCGGGGGCGCAAGGCGCAGGAAGTCGGCGAGCTTCCGGTATGCGCCCCGGCCGTAGAAGTCGTCCGCATTGATCACCGCGAACGGCGCGCCGCCCACCGCCGTCTCCGCGCAGAGTGTCGCGTGAGCGGTCCCCCACGGCTTGCGGCGGTCGGGTGGCATTGTCAGCCCCGGCGGCAGCATGTTCAGCTCCTGAAACGCCAGCTCGGCCCGCACGCGGCCCGCGTACCGGCAGAGAACGCGCTCGCGAAACGCGGCCTCGAAGGCGTGCTGGATCACGAACACGACGCGGTCGAACCCGGCGCGAATCGCATCGAACACCGAATAGTCCAAAATCACCTCGCCGTGGGGGCCTACCGGGTCCAGCTGCTTTAGCCCGCCGTATCGGCTGCCGACGCCCGCCGCGAGCACCACCAGCGACATGTGTGGGCTGTTGTTCATAGACTCCTCGCTGCGTTGTCCCGCGCGTAAGCTACGCAAACATCCCCCCAGAGGAAAAGCCGCCTGGGCCGCCGTGGTTCAACGGCGGGGGGGCGCGTGGGTGGGCCGCAGCGCCGGCAGGCTGGCCGCGACGACGGCCTGACCGTGCCGCTTCATCGTCTCGTCCGGCGTGGTGAGCCGGAGCCGCTCCGCGAGCGCCGGTGCTTCCGCCGAGAGGACGCGCTGCGCCTGCTCCAGGATGATCGAGCCGGCCGCACCGCTCGTGACGCGGCCCAGCACCAGCACGTTGCGCACCGGGTAGAAGTCCGCGAATCGAGCCAGTGCGTAGCCGAACGCGACGCCGACCGCCTCGAAGACGCGCGCGGCTCGGCCATCACCGGCGGCCAGTCGCTCCTGAACGAACGCCAGCTTCTGCGCCGCGCTCAGATCGGGTTGCGGCCACTGGATGCCGGCGCGCGCGGCAAGCCGCGCGACACCCTGCTGCGAGAGGTATTGCACGCTGCAGCCGACGTCCCCGCTCCATTCATCCGCCGGCGCGTCGTCGCGGTAGTCAATCGGTACGAACGCAAGCTCGTTCAGCCACGTTGTGATGTGGCCGCCCTCATCGCACCAGCCGGCCGCCACGCTCGTGCCCAGCGAGATGCCGAGCACCGCGGTGTCGTTCAGCGCAATCGAGCCGGCCAGCGCGGTGACTTCGCCATCGTTCGCGACCTCGAACGGCACGTGGTTCCACTCGCGCCGCAACGTGTGGAACATCGGCCGGATCACCCGGTCGAAGTCCTCGCGAGAGACGCCGCGGAACAGCGACGCGACTCGCGGCTCGTTTCCGATGTAGATGCCAGCCGCGCTGCCGCCGATCGCATCCACCCGGGGCAGATGCGCCGCCGCCCGCCGCAGCGAATCCCGGACGCCCTCCAGATGGTAGTTCGGATCCTTCTGAAAGTAGGGATCCCACGGCACCTCTTCGGTGTGCACCGCGTGCCCGTCCACCACCGCCGCGCACTTGCGGTCGCTGCCGCCCAGGTCAAAGCCGATCCGGCAGCCGTCGAAGTGCCGTCCGAGCGCGACCACGGGCTCTCGGGGTGGGGGCAGGTCTGCCGGCGCCGCCGCAATGACGCGCAGGTCCTCCAGAAATGCGCGGCGTCCGATCAGGTCGTTGTCGAACGCACGCGCACCGCTGGCGGAGTAGATGGCTGCCAGCCGGCCGGCAAGCGGATTGCAACCGGCCAAGTAGATTCGGGAGCCGCCCTTCATCCAGAGCAGAAACTTCAGCGTTCGCTCCACCGCCTTCTCGTTCAGCGCGGCGGTGTCCTCGCGGTGCGGAAGAATTCGCATGCGATGGTGAAAACAGGTGCCGTCCGGCCGTTCGATCGCGATCTCAATCTCGGGACCACGCTCCGCAATGGCGGCCTGCTCGTACGCGCGGTGCCACAACACCGCCGGTCTCAGGTCCGACTCAATCTCCGCCCGGATCTTCGGCAGCTCGACGTCCAGCCGTTTCATCTGCTCCATCTCCCGCGTTCGATGGCGCGATTGTCCAAAGCGCGCAAGTATTTGTCAACATTTCGGACATATGTGTCTGGGCGAGTGCCTGTGCTCTGCAGTGGTCGAGCTCTTCGCGGGGTGTGTCTGACCCCGGACTCTGGCAGGGAGGATGAAGGCAGCCACTCTGGCTGACTCGAGGACGACCTTACGCGAAAGGGGCGAAAGGGGGCGATGCCGGGCACCACGCCGAAGGATGAGAGGGGCTGCGGTTCGGCGCACGAATCGCTCCTTCTCTTGACAATCCCCGCGGTCCGGCGAATCTGAAGCGGTGGCCATGAGCCGTTTCACCCTCGCTGCCGTGCTGACCGCTGGGGCAGTAGTGGCTGGCTTGTGCCCTCACAGTACGAGGGCCGGAGAAGCTCTGGCGGGCGCTGCGGAGGCGGTGTGGCGGGGCCGTGTCGTGGGATGGCGGTGTGAACGGGATACGGAGGGCCGGATCCGGACGCTCATGGCCGTTCGCGTGGAGCAGGCACTGCACGGACGTCTTGGCCGATGGATCCTTGTTGAAACCGCGGGCGGGCGGCTGGACGGGCAAGGTGAGTGGATTGGTTGCATGCCGCAGCCGAAAGCCGGTGCCGAGTGGGTCTTTGCGGCCCGGCGCGGTACGGGCCGCCGTGCGAGGCTCCTGAGCGCGCAGCGCGTCGACGGTGCAACCCGCGCGGGATTCGGCTTCCGGGTTCCTCCGCTGGCCGTGCCCGCCGACTGGTCCGCGTGGGAGGCCGATGCGCTCGCCGCGCTGAACGGCATGACGACCAACCCGGTCACCGGCGCTCCGGGCCGCTTCACGGCGGGCGACCGTGGCCAGCCGATCGGCGTGCTCGTGGACATGGATGCACGCCCCGCCGCGTTGACCAGCAACCAGGTGATCGAGGCAGTCCACCGTGCGCTCGATGCGTGGGCGGGCGCCACGTCGCTGCTGTTCACCAACGAGGGTGTCGTCTCGTTCGGCGTTGGGGCGGACCAGATTGTGGTTGACGATGGCCGCATTCGCATTCAGGTGCATGACCTCTACAACCGGATCGGTGGCGGAACGACGCTCGGCATCGGCGGCTACGCTTACCGCTATGACACGACGTTGTTTCCCACCGGCGGCCTCGGCGGTCGCGTGCGGGGGGCGGAGTTCGACCTCATCGTGCGCGGCTACGTTGTGCTTCAGCACACCAACGCGGCGCTGAGCGACCCGGCCACGTTCGAAGAAGTGCTCGCGCACGAGATCGGCCACGCGCTCGGTCTGCGCCACACCAGCGAAAATCCCCACGAGACGGAGGTGCCTCTTCGCGAAGCGCTGATGTACTATCGTGCGCACGCGGACAGACGCGGCGCGTCGCTCTACACGACCGACGTCGCGCACATTCGCCAAGCCTATCCGCCCGACGACACGCCGCCGTGGACGCTCGATCGGATTCTCGACGTCGTCACGGGCTTCCCGTCGCCGCCGGTGGTGCCGGGCGTCAACGAGGTGGAGCTGGTCGGCCTTGACCGCGAGGGAGACGTGCCGGGTGCAGCGCTGGTGGCGGCGACCTCGATCAACGGCACATTCACGTTGAGCGGTCGGATCCTGCGCTACATGCCCGGCGGCTGGTACGACGCCGCGCGTCTCAATCCTGCCGGGGCCACGTACTACGACCGGGCGGTGGTGCGACTGCATGACGGGCAAAACGCCTCCGCGCCGGTGTCGGTGCGAGTGATTTCCTTTGCCCGTGACGCGATGGGGACTTCGGACGGCCTGCCGAACGCGTGGATGATCGCATTTTTCGGTCACGCCGATCCGAGAGCCAGCGACAAATCCCGCGCGCAGGACGACCGCGATGGGGACGGCTTCAGCAACCTCGAAGAGTTTCTTGCCGGCACCGATCCGACGAACGCGCTCTCGCGCCTGGTCATCACCGCAGTCGGTGCCGACCGCCTGCAGTGGACCTCCGCGCCGTTTCTGATGTACGAGGTGCAGGTGGCGGACAGCCTCTCCGCGGGCGTGTTTGAGACCGTCGGGCTGTCGGTCCCCACCGGCACAGTGGGTTCGGCCACCATAGCCGCTGCGGAGTCAAATCGCGTCTACCGGGTGCGCCGAACCCGCTGATGCGATCGCGTGGGCGGAGAGGGCGGTGCTCCCGCGCGATTGGTGTCGGGATCGCTGTCGCGGCCTACGGGGCGTCCTTCCACCCTGCTGCCCGCCGTCGCGGAGACCGTTGCGCCGTTCCACCCTGGTGGGCGGTGCAGGGCTCGAACCTGCGGCCTTCTGGGTGTAAACCAGACGCTCTGGCCGACTGAGCTAACCGCCCGCCGCGCCGATCGTGCCTCGCGCGGCCGAGCCGCGATGGCCGGAGACCGCGCCTACCACTTCACGTTTTCGAGGAATCGCAGGCTTTGCGGCAACTGCTCGCGGACCGTCGGCGACTCGTCTTCGATGAAGTACCACTTCACACCGGTTTCGGCGGCGGCCTTCAGCAGCGCGGGGAAATCCACCTGTCCGGTGCCGAGCGCGACGTCGTTGCGCACGTCGGTCTTTCCGGAGAGATCGCCTTGCACGCCTTTTTTGAGATCCTTCAGGTGCATCAGCTCCCAGCGCCCCGGGTAGCGTCGCAGCCACGCGGCGGGATCCTGGCCCGGGAAGATGGTCCACAGCACGTCCATCTCAAACGTGACGAGCTTCGGGTCGGTCTCCTCGATCACGAGGTCCATCAGAGTGCGATTGCCCCAAGGATGAAACTCGTAGCCGTGGTTGTGGTAGAAGAAGCGGAGCCCGCGTTCCGCCATCGCCCGGCCGGCGGCGTTGAAGTCGGCCGCCATTTTGCGCGCCTGCGCTTCATCGAGAGGTGCCTTGTGCGGGTACCACGCGACGCCCACGTAGGTGAGCCCGAGCGCTTTCGCCTCGCGCGCAATACTGTCGGGGTCTTTCAGAAAGCGCTCCATCGGGTAATGCGCAGCGACCGCGACCAGCCCGCGCGTGTCGAGCATCTGCCGGAACGCTTCCGCGGAAAGACCGTACGTGCCGGCGAGCTCGACGTACTTGAAGCCGAGTTCGCGCACGAAATCCAACGTCGCGCCGACGTCCTGCTTGAAGCTGTCCCGCAGACTGTACAACTGCAGGCCGATCGGTCCCTTGAACGATGGGCCAGTGCCCACCGAACGCTCTTGGGCGTGGGCGGCGAGGATGAGTGTGGCGGCCAGCAGCAGACTTTGGCGAACCGGAGTTTTCATGAAACCATAATGACCTGGGCGCTGCGGAATGAAAAGCCCGACGCTCCGGCTGCCGCCGGGGCGGATGAGCCCATCCGAGCTGCCCGGCACTTTCGGAATCCCGCCATGGCCGCCCACGGAGTGTCGTTGAAAGAGGACGACGCGCACGCGGATATGCTCCGTCCCCGGCCGGCCTGTCTTGCGGCCGCTTCTTGCGCATCGCGGGGCAGGAGGAGACCGGGAGCCGCGGACACGGCGCAGCGGCGGCAGTCGGATGACCTTCAGGGCAACATGTCCACCCGCAGACGCAAGAACCGGCGGGGTACAGCACGCAGGTCGGCGGTGTCTACGTACGTGTGGGGCTGGCCCCGGACCAACAGCGCGGAGATGTCCACGCCGGGCAGCCACGTGCGGAGGTCGTGAGAGGCTTCCACCCAGTACTTCAATCCTTCGATTTCGTGGGGGGTGAATGAAAGCCGCAACCGGTCGGCCGCGACAGAACACCGCAGCGGCGGGTACGGACCGGCTTGATTGGGCGGCGTGCCGAACGCGTACTCCAATAGGTTGGGGAGAGTGTCCTGATCGGGATCCGCGCTGGGATGCGCGCGCTCGTCCTGCAAGCCGAAGTCGAACGCCCAATCTGCGAAACGTTCCGCGCTGGTTTGCGGCCGCGCGGCGATAAAGCTGATCCAGTTGTAGTTCGCCATCCCTGCGCCAAACGTGATGCGCAGCACATGACGCCCCTTCGCCAGACGGACGGCCTGGGGACTCTGCCAGGTCTGCCAGTTTTCAAAGTCCCAGTCCCACCGGCCGGTCTTCGGAAGCACCTGTGCGGGCCACGCCGACTGCCCGTCCACCGCAACCGAGACCACTGGGTTGGCCACGTTGGGGGGTGAGGCCAGCCGCAGCCGGAGGTGATACTCGTTGCTCTCGCGCACGTCCACGGTGAATTCCAGCCATTCGCCCTCATTGACCCACGCGATGTGGAATCCCCCTCCCTCGTCGTTTGTCGGCTGAATGTCCACGCTGTCGTTGCGATAGGCGCCGCCCTCGTTCGCTGGTGTTGAGTCCCACCAGCTGATGCCCTCGCCGCCCAGGTCGTAGTCCTCCAGCTCGATGCGCTGGGTAATCTGGCGAGCCGTTCCGCCGTACGGCCCTTTCGGTGGGTTGACCACCTCCACGGTGCGAAACGCCCACCCGACCGCGCCGTGCTCGTCGAAGACCTTCGCGATCAGCGTGTGAGTGCCGGCGCCGAGCGTCGTGGTGAGTTGATGTGGGGGGGCGGTGCTCTGGCCCAGCCGTTGCCGCCCGCGATAGAACTCGACGCGGACAATCGCATCGCCGTCGGGGTCGGCGAGGTCGCTGGCGACGACGGTGAGTGTGGCCGGCGCGGAGGGAGGCGTGGGCGGTAGGGTGGAGAGCGTGGCCGTGGGCGGACGGTTCGGCGAAGGGCCGACTTCCAGCGCGAGCGGCGGGGAGACGCTGACGCTGCCGTTGGCGTCCGTCGCGCGGGCGACCAGGACCGCGCCGCCGGCGGTCGCGGGCGTCCACGAGAAGACATAGGGCGCAAGAGTGTCGGTCGAGACGACCTCGCCGTTGACGAGCAACTCGACACGGGTGACGGCGGCCGGCTCGGTGCTGGCCGACAGCTGGCTCTGGACGCCAACACGCGGCGCAACGGAGGGCGGCGTGAGCGACACCGTCGGCGCGGACACCGCAGGTGCGGAGACCGTCAGCGAGCCGAGGGGATAGCGCCCTTGCGCATCGCGGCCCTGCGTCGCAAGCGCCAGGGGCGGCAGGTAGGGATGCGGCTGACCGTCCGTGGCGATCAGCGGAACGTGCAGGCGGAGCGTGTAGGTGCCGGGCGGCAGGTTTGACGGAACGGCGAGCTCGTCAATGACCACGACGGGCGCATTGGAGCCCTGCGCCTCCGTCTCTTCGGTGTTGACGTCGTCGTCCGCGCCGATCGTTGTCGGCAGCAGACGGCGAAGATCAAGTCGCGAGCGCGCCGACCAGACCCGCTGGCTGTTCGCGTCGTAGAGTTCCCAGGTCGGCGCCCAGCGCTCGTAGGCCGGCGCGACTCCGACATTGGACCACCGCGAAACGATTTGAAAACGGTGGCCGGCCGGCACCACCGCGGGCCACTCCGCGCGGTTCAGCTGGAATCGGAAACCGGCGGCCTTTCCGATTTCGATGCGTTGGGTGCTCTCCAGCCATTGGTTGGCGGCCACCATCGAAACGTGGTAGCGGATGACCTGTGACTCCGCGCGCGCGAGCGCGGCATCGTCCTCGCCACCGAAGAACTCGGTGACGAGCGGCGCGGTCGTCCAGCGTTCGTGGAACGCATCACGAATGTTCGCGAACCAGTCGCCGACCTCCTGCTCGAACCAGATGTTGCCGAGGTTGTCTTTCCGCACGCCGATGCGGGGGTGTCGCTCCATCGCGTAGACGAATCCGGTGCCGCTGCGATCGGGGAAATCGCCGTCGGTGTCGGGGATCATGAGCAGGCGGGTGGTGGGAAACGCCGCGGCGAAGATGTCGACAAGGCGGGCCCGCGTTTCCGGCGTCGCATTGAGCGCGGCAGGAAGAGTCGCGAAGCCGAGGCCGCTCATGTGCCACTCGCCCCAATGACCGTAGATGCCAATGTCCACATACGCCAAGCGGGGGTCACCGTCGAACCGCGTGCCGAGCGCCCGCACGAGCGCTTCGACGTGGGCGAGGAAGGCGGGATCGTTCCAGTGGGGCACAAAGATGCCGTCGCACTCCGGCTTGGTGGAGGGCATGCGCCGTCCCAGGCCGGCGCTTTCGATGTAGCTGGGCGCACCGAGCTTACCGTCGGGCTGTCCGTCGTTGTCCACGTCGCCCTCGTACTCGCTGAGGATCATCACGCGGAACGCGAAGCGCCGTCCGGCGTTTGCCGCCTGCTGAAGATGCTGCTCGATCAGACTGAAATCGTAGACACCCGGGACCCGCTCCAGCGCGCGCCAGACGAAGCGCTTGTACTCATCGCGGAACACCCGCCCGTCCGGCAGGCCCCGTGCCGGGAACCATCCGCCCGCCGGGGTGCCCCCCGGGTAGGGGTCTTGCCATCCCCACCGGAAATCGCCGGCCAGCGGGTTCGGCACCACGCCGCGGGTCTGGCCGACGCCGTTGGTGCCGAAATCGCCTTCGCCCATGCCGTACGGGATGATTGGCGGCTGGATCACGCCGGCGGCTGAACTGAGCGCTGCCGCACAAATGCCGACGAGCCGGGCAGGTCTGGTCCAAATCTCCGACATCGTATGTTGACATGATAGCTTGCAGCAGACGACTCGAAAATCCGTTCGGGCAGGGGTGGGGTGCCTAGCTGAAGGGACCGGCACGCGGTGTGGGGTGGACGGCTGAAAGATCCGCCGAACTGTACGGCCGCGACGCGGTGGTGGGGAGGTCACTGGAGGTTGCGACGGCGCGGCTGCGCGGCGGGCGCCTCCAATGCTTGGAACGCGGCGACGCGGATCGTTCCAACGGTTGGACGTTGACGCCGCTCGATGTGCGGGGGCGTCCGCAACTGGGGCCACGGGAGTGCGGCGCGATCGCGGGAGGTGCTCAGTCTTGCTGATGTGGATCGGTCATCGCGGTCAGGTGGGTTGGGCCGGCCCTGCTCGCGGACGCTGCGGCGCGGCCGCAAGTGCACCGGCGGCGAACGCTCACGTTTCACTGCCGGGGTTGACCTGACGGTCCGAATCGCCTATGGTTCGCACAAACGTTTGCGCATGCCAACGGACAAGCCAGCGAGCGGGAGGACGAGAGCGCAGAGACGGGTGACGCTTCGGGACCTTGCGCGCGAACTTGGAGTGACCGTCGCGACGGTTTCCCGCGCGCTGAATGGCCTCGGACCGCGTTACCGGATCAGCGCGCGCACGGTACGGGCGGTGCGAGCGGCGGCCCGGCGGCTGAGGTATGTGCCGGATCCGGCGGCGCGCGCGCTGCGACTGCGTCGCACCCAGACCATTGGCCTGATCGTGCCGAGTCTCGCGAATCCGTTTTTCGCCGAAATTGCGGCGGCGGTGGAATCGGTGGCGCGGGCGGCGGGCTACGTGGTGCTGATCGCGGACAGCCGCGAACGCACCGCCGCGGAAGTGGAGGCGGTGGAGACGCTGCGGCAACGCCGGGTGGACGGACTGCTGGTGTGTCCGGTGGGTCGCGATGGCGCGCATCTGGTCGCCGCCGCCCACCAAGGGTTACCGGTGGTGACCGCGGACCGTGTCGCGGGGCACCCTCCGTTGCCACTGGTCGCGGCGGACAATGTGGGCGGCGGTCGGCTGGCGGCGGAGCATCTATGGGCGGCGGGGCACCGGCATGTGGCGGTGATTGAGGGGCTGCGCGGAACCTCGCCCACCTTCGAGCGCTGGGCGGGTTTTTGGGACGCATGGCGGCGACTGGGCCGCGGGGAAGCGCCGGAGCCGGTGCGGCTGGGCGGCGCGTTCACCGTGGCCGCGGGGCGTGCGGCTGCGAGGGCGGTTCTACGGCATCACCCGGAGGTCACCGCGATTTTCGCGTTCAGCTGCGTCGCGGCGGCGGGCGCGCTGCAGGTGCTGAAGTCGCGGGGCGTGAAGGTGCCGGAGCAGGTTTCGCTGCTTGCGTTCGATGACCATCCCTACGCCCCATTGCTTGAGCCGCCGCTGAGCGTGATTGCGCAGCCGGTTGCGGAAATCGGGCGCCGGGCTGCGCGTTTGCTGCTCGATCGAATTGCGGGGCGTGCGGGAGCGACGGCCGCCGGTGGGTGCCGGCTGCCGACCCGGCTGATCGTCCGCCGCTCTGTCGCGGAGAGAACACCATGAGGAAACCACATGCGCGAACCGTTGCGGCGCTGCTGGCGATCGCAGCAGCCGCCGGCGCCGATCCGGTGCCGGTGGTGTTGGACACCGACATCGGCAACGACGTGGACGATGTGTTGGCGCTCGGTCTGCTGCACGCGCTGCAGTCGCGCGGCGAATGCCGGCTGCTGGCGGTCACGATCACGAAGGACAATCCGCTCGCCGCGGCGTTCGCGGACGCGGTGAACACGTTCTATGGCCGCGGCGAAATTCCGATCGGGGTCGTCCGCGGCGGCGCGGAGCCGGCACCCGGCAAGTTTTTGCAGCTCGCGAACGTGCGCGACAACGGCCGGCTGCGGTACGCGCACGACGTGCGGGGAGAGACCGCCCCCGAGGCGACGGTCTTGCTCCGCCGGCTGCTGCGGGACCAGCCGGACGGCTCGGTGGTGTTTGTGCAGGTCGGGTTTTCCTCGAATCTGGCCCGGCTGCTCACCAGTCCGCCGGACGACATCTCGCCACTTTCCGGCCTCGAGCTGGTTGCGCGGAAGGCGCGCCTGCTGTCGATCATGGCCGGCGCGTTCCAGTTGATCAATGGCCGGTCGCATCACGAGTACAACGTGGTCAAGGACATTCCGGCCGCACAGATCGTGGCCGCGCAATGGCCGACGCCGGTGGTGTGGAGCGGTTTCGAGATCGGGATCGCGTTGCCGTACCCGGCGTCGAGTATTGAGCGGGACTACCGCTACGTCGCGCATCATCCGCTCGCCGAAGCGTACGTGCTCTACCAGCCGCCGCCGCACAACCGGCCGACGTGGGATCTGACCTCCGCGCTGTACGCGGTGCGGCCGGACCGCGGCTACTTCGAGTTGTCGGAGCCCGGACGGGTGGTGGTGGAAGACAACGGGCTGACGCGGTTCGAGCCCTCGCCCGACGGTCGCCATCGGTACCTGGTGCTGCGCCCGGAGCAGGTTGCGCGGGTGACCGAGGCGCTGGTGCTGCTGGCCAGCCAGCCGCCGGCGAGCCTGCCACCCGGAGAGATGAAATGAGCGAACGACGGCGACCGCGCCTCGTCGTGGTGGGGTCTGCGAACATGGACCTGATTGCTTCAGTTCCGCGTTTGCCGGGGCCCGGCGAGACCGTCGCGGGTGCGGCCTTCGCGCAGGCGCCGGGCGGCAAGGGGGCGAACCAGGCGGTCGCCGCCGCTCGGCTGGGGGCCGAAGTGCGGTTCGTCGGGTGTGTGGGGGCGGACGCGTTCGGCCGTGAGCTGCTCGAGTCGCTTCGCGCGGCCGGCGTCGACAGCGAGGGGGTCCGCGTCAGCCCGACGGCGAAGACGGGTGTGGCGCTGATCGCGGTCGAGCGTGGTGGCCAGAACCAGATCGTGGTGGCTCCGGGAGCTAACGCGGAGGTTTCGGAGGGGGACGTCGCAAAAGCGGAGCCCGCGATCCGAGGGGCGTCGGCCGTGTTGCTGCAGCTGGAAATTCCGCTGGCGGCGG
Source organism: Kiritimatiellia bacterium (assembly GCA_026417735.1). NCBI lineage: Bacteria > Pseudomonadati > Kiritimatiellota > Kiritimatiellia > Kiritimatiellia bacterium. The sequence goes on along the minus strand of JAOACR010000009.1, from coordinate 137,209 downwards.
CGGTCGTGGCCGCTCGGCTCGCCCGGCGCCACGGAGTGCGCTGCGTGTTGAATCCCGCGCCGGCGCCGACGGCCCCGCTGCCGGCGGAACTGGCGCGGGTGGATGCGATCTGCCCGAACGAGTTCGAGGCGCTGGCGCTGACCGGCGTGGAGGCGCGCTCGCTGGACGACGCGCGGGAGCAGGTGCGCCGATTGCTGGCGGCAGGGGCGGCGCTGGCGGTGGTGACGCTCGGCGAGCGTGGCGCGATGGCCGGCGAACGGGACGGTACGGTCTGGCATGTGCCGGCGTTTCCGGTCGAGGCGGTCGACGCGACTGCGGCGGGCGATGCGTTCGCTGCCGCGTTGACGGTGGCGCTCTGCCGCGGCTGCAGCGCGCCGGAGGCGGTACGGTTTGCGTCGGCGGCCGGCGCGCTGGCCGCAACGAGACCCGGCGCTCAGCCCTCCCTGCCGACGCTCGACGAGGTGGAGAAACTGTTGCATTCGACCGGCGGCGCGCGCCGTCCGGTCGGGGAGGAGCAGAGATGACGATCCGGCCTGGAACGTGGGTTGGCTGCTGCGCCGCCGTCGCCATGGCGGTCGCCTCCGGCTGTTCGCGGCAGGAGGCCGGCCCGGCGGGAGGGGGCGGGCGCCCCCGGGTGGCACTGATCATGAAGTCGCTCGCGAACGAGTTCTTCGCGACGATGGCGGAGGGGGCGCGGGCACACCAGCAGGCGCGCGCGAACGACTACGAGCTGCTGATCAACGGCATCAAAGACGAGCGCGATCTGCAGCGCCAGGCCGCGCTGGTGGAGGAGATGGTCGCGCAGCGCGTGGATGCGATTGTGATCGCGCCGGCGGACTCGAAGGCGCTGGTACCGGTGTTGAAACGTGCGCAGGACCGGGGCGTGGTGGTGGTGAACATTGACAACCGGCTCGACGCGGAGGTGTGCGCGTCGGTCGGGGCGAAGATTCCGTTTGTCGGGCCGGACAACCGCGCGGGCGCGCGGCGCGTCGCGGAGGTCGTCGCCGCGCGGCTACGTCCTGGCGACAAGGTGCTGATCCTGGAGGGCATCCGGACCTCGTTCAACGGTCAGCAGCGGCGGCTGGGATTCGAGGACGCGATCCGGGCGGCGAATCTCCAGATCGCGGACTCGCAGTCCGCGGAGTGGGAGATGAACATCGCCAACCGGATTGCGGCGGCGATGCTGACGACCCATCCGGACGCGAAGGCGATTTTGGCCGCGAACGACAACATGGCGCTGGGGGCCTTGGCGGCGGTGCGCGCGGCCGGCCGGGTGGGCGAGGTGCTCATTGCGGGGTTCGACAACATTGCGGCGGTGCGCCAGGCGATCCGCGCGGGCGAGATTGTCGCCACCGCCGACCAGCACGCGGATCAACTGGCGGTGTTCGGCATCGAACACGCGCTGAAAATTCTGCGCGGCGAGTCGGTGCCGGGCGATCTGGAGACGCCGGTGGACCTGATCACTGCGGAGAACGTGGGCCGGTGACGGGCGGGCCGCCGAGATTGCGGGTGCGGGGGCTCACGAAGAGCTACGCCGTGCCGGTGCTGCGGGAGGTTGAGCTGGAGTGCGGTGCCGGCGAGGTGGTGGCGCTGGTGGGTGCCAACGGCGCGGGCAAGAGCACGCTCGCCGGCATCGTCGCGGGATTGGTGAGGCCCGATGCGGGCCGGATGGAACTGGACGGTCAGACCTACGCGCCGGCGCGGAAAGCGGATGCGGAGGCGGCGGGGGTGCACATCGTGCTGCAGGAGCTCAATCTGATCGACACCCTGTCGGTTGCGGAAAACCTCTTTCTGGGCCGGCTGCCGTCCCGTGGCGGCATGGTTGCGCGGGCGGAACTGCAGCGTGCCGCACGCGCGGCGCTGGAGCGGGTGGACCTCGCCGAGCTGGATCCGCGGACTCTCGTGGGCGATCTCGGTATCGGCACACGACAGCAGGTGGTGATCGCTGCGGCACTCGCGCGCTCGTGCCGGCTGCTGATTCTGGACGAGCCGACCGCTGCGCTGACGGCCCCGCAGGTGGAGCGGCTGTTCGGCCACATCGCGCGGCTGAAAGCGGACGGCGTTTCGATTCTCTACATCAGCCATCGGATGGACGAGATCCGGAGGATTGCGGACCGCGTGCTGGTGCTGCGGGATGGCCGCGTTGTGGCGACGCGAAAGGCCGCCGAACTGACTGCGGAGGAGGCGGTCCGGCTGATGGCGGGGGGGGAAGTGGAGACTGCGCCCCAGGTGCCGAGGCGGCCGGGCGCGGTACGGTTGCGCGTGCGGGGGCTGCGACGCGAACCCGGCGTGCGGGGCGTGAACCTGGAGGTGCGGGCGGGGGAGATTTTGGGCATTGCGGGGCTGGTGGGCGCGGGACGGACGGAGCTGCTGCGCGCGATCTACGGTGCGGATGTGCCGTCGGAGGGGACGGTGCAGGTGGGGGAGGGGCCGCCGCGCCGCTTCCGCTCCCCCAGGGAGGCGGTCGCCGCCGGACTCGCGATGGTGCCGGAGGACCGCAAGACGCAGGGGCTGTTGCTATCGCGCCCGCTCGTCGAGAACCTCTCGCTCGCCTCGCTAGACAAATTCCGCGGTACGGGGGGGCGGCTGGATTGTGGTGCGGAGCGTGTCGCGTCGGCGAAGGTGGCGGAGCGGCTGGAGGTGAGGTGTCGTGATCTGGATCAGCCGGTGGTGGAGCTGAGCGGCGGCAACCAGCAGAAAACGCTGATTGGGCGGTGGCTGCTGCGCGAGGCGGAGATCTACCTCTTCGACGAGCCGACGCGGGGCGTGGACGTCGCCGCAAAAGCGGCGATCCGGGCGGCGCTGGACTCGCTGGCGCGGGCCGGCCGCGCCTGTGTGGTGGTGTCCAGCGAAACGGAGGAGCTGATGGCGCTGTGTGACCGGATCGCGGTGATGTGGCAGGGACGGGTGGTGCGCGTTTTCGAGCGGGGTGAATGGACTGCCGAGCGGATTCTGCGCGCGGCGTTCGGCCGGCCGGAGGAACCGACCGCACCGGATGGGGGAGAAGTGCAATGAATGGTGCGGCGCGGTCCCTGGACTCCCGCCCGCGCGTCGCCGACCTGGCGGGATTGCTGGGCGTGCTGGTGCTGATGGTGGGGTTGTTCGCGATCGCGAGCCCGCGTTTTTTGAACCCCCGCACTTTTGTAACGATCGCGAACCAGGTGCCGGACCTCGTCGTGATTTCGGTGGGGATGACCCTGGTGCTGGTGACGGGGGGGATTGATCTCTCGGTGGGCTCGATGATGGCGCTATGTGCGTCGGTGCTGGGCGTTGCGATGGCGCGATGGGGCTGGCCGGCGGCGCCGGCGGCGGCGCTGGCGGTCATGGTGGGGTTGGCCGGGGGAATGGTCAATGGGGCGGTGTCGGTCGGGGCGGGCATTCCGTCGTTCATCGTGACGCTCGGCATGTTGGAAATCGCTCGCGGCGCCGCCTATCTGGTGACCGATTCACAGACCCAGTACATCGGCCGCGCGATCGAGGGGCTGGGCGCGCCGCTGGGTGGGGGGTGGATTTCGCCGGCGGTGTTGCTGGCGCTGGCGCTGGTGACGGTCGGACAGTTTGCGCTCTCCCGGACGGTATTCGGCCGGCATCTGGTGGCGATCGGCACAAACGAGACCGCAGTGCGCTTGTCCGGCATTGATCCGCGGCCGCCGCGGATCGCGGTGTTCGCGTTGTCGGGTCTGCTGAGCGGGCTGGCGGGGGTGATGCAGACCTCGCGGCTGGCCTCTGCGGACCCGAACTCGGGGGTGGGGATGGAACTGGCCGCGATTGCGGCGGTCGTGATCGGCGGCACAAGCCTGATGGGAGGGCGTGGGTCGGTCGTGAACACGCTGCTCGGCGTGCTGATCATCGCCGTGCTGCAGACGGGGCTGGCGCAGGTGGGGGCCTCGGAACCGACGAAACGGGTGATTACCGGTGTGGTGATTGTCGCGGCGGTGCTGACCGACGCGCTGCGGAGGCGCTGGCCGGAGCTGCGGGGTGCAAGGCGCGCGTCGCGGGGGAACATTGCATGAGCTCTGAACGACGATGGCGGAACTCGGCCGCCGGCGCGCTGGTTTCCCTGGCCGCGATCACAGCCCCCGGCCTCGCGGAGCGGCCGAACATTGTGATGGTGATCACAGACGATCAAGGCTACGGGGAGCTCTCCGCGCACGGCAATCCGATTTTGAGAACGCCGCATCTGGACCGGCTTCGAGAGCAGAGCATACGCCTCACCGACTTTCACGTGGCGCCGATGTGCACGCCGACCCGCGGCCAGCTGTTGACGGGGCTGGACGCGTTTCGGAATGGTGCGATGAACGTCTCCAGCGGCCGCACGCGGCTGCGGCGTGGCATTCCGACCCTCGCGGATCACCTGCGCGCGGCGGGGTATTCGACCGGCCTCTTCGGCAAGTGGCATCTCGGCGACTCGGTGCCGTGCCGTCCGGAGGACCGGGGGTTCGAGACGGCGTTATGGTTTCCATCGTCCCACATCGGTTCCGTGCCCGACGCCTGGGCGAACGACTACTTCGACGATGTGCTGGTTCGCGACGGTCGGCGCGTGCAGGTGGACGGTTACACGACCGAGGTGACCTTCCGGGAAGCGATCGAATGGATGCGAGTCGCGGCCGGAAGCGGCCGGCCCTTTTTTGCGTACATCGCGACGGCGGCGCCGCACTGGCCGCACTTTGTGCCGGCGGACCGGCGGGACGCGGTCGCTCGCGCGCTGGTCGCCGCGCGGCCCGATCTGGCCGCCGCACCGTTCCGCGAGGAGCTGGAGCGCTACCTGGCGATGATTGAGTGCGTGGATGAATGCATCGGCCGGCTGGATGCATTTCTGCACGAACACGAGCTGGCGCACCGTACGATCCTGGTGTTTTTGACCGACAACGGCAGCACCTTCGGCCCGCGCTACTACAACGCTGGCATGCGTGGTGGCAAAACGACCCTCTGGGAGGGCGGTCACCGCGTGCCGTGCTTTGTGCGGTGGCCAGGCGGCCGTTTGCGGCCGCCGGGTGACGTGCCGGGGCTCACGCAGGCGCAGGACCTGGTGCCGACGCTGCTGGAGCTGTGTGGGGTGCCGCCGCTGGGGGCCGGGCGGTTCGATGGTGTGAGCCTGGCTCCGGTCCTCCGGGGCGAAGCGGCCGTGCCGCCCGAGGATCGCATGCTGGTGATCAACTACAGTCGGATGCCGACCGGCGCGAATGAACCGCAAGTGGACGCGCGGTCGTTGCCGCGGCGCGAAGGCGCCCTGGTGCTATGGCGCAGCTGGCGGCTGATCGAGGACCGCGAGCTCTACGACCTGCGGGCCGACCCGTTGCAGCAGACGAACGTCATCCGGCAGCATCCTGAGGTCGTCGCCCGCATGCGAGCCCATCTCGACAAGTGGTGGGCGTCGCTCGGGCCGCGCGCGGCGGAGATCGAACCGGTGGTGGTCGGGGATCCGCGGGAAAATCCGGTGTGGCTGACCTCGTGCGATTGGGTGGACGTGTTCCTCGACCAGCAGGCGCAAGTGCGGCGGGGGGAGCGGAAGAACGGAGCCTGGGAGATCGAGATTGCACGATCGGGGCTGTACCGGTTCGAGCTCAGTCGCTGGCCTCCAGAGAGCAGTCTGGCGCTGACCGACGGTGTCCCGGCCACCAATGTGACCGACGGCGTATTTGAGGGTGGCGAGGGCTGGCCGGTCCGGCGCGCGCGGCTGCGGGTTGGCGAGCGCGAGGTGGCGGTGGAGGTGCGGGAAGAGGATCGCGCGGCTCGGATGGAGCTGGAACTGCCGGCCGGTCGCACGCGGATGCAGACATGGTTTGAGGATTCGGCGGGCCGGCCGATCGCCGGCGCCTTTTATGTGCGCGCAGAGTGGTGGCGAGGCGCGACGCCGCGGCGGATCATTCTGGACACGGACATGTCCGGCGATGCGGACGATGCCGCCGCGCTCGCGGTGCTGCACGCGCTGGCTGACCTCGGCGAGTGCGAGCTGCTCGCGGTACTGGTCAATCGCAAGGACCTTGCGAACGCCTCCGCTGCGGCGGTAGATGCGATCAATACATGGTACGGGCGCGGTGGGCTGCCGATCGGCACCGACAAGGTCGGGCCGACCGCCCGGCAGCGGCGCAGTCCCTACGCGGCGGCTCTGCGCGATGGGTTCCCGAACGACATCGGGCCGGACGACCGCGCACCCGACGCGCTGGACGTGTACCGCGAGGTGCTCGCCGCGCAGCCGGATCACAGCGTGACGATTTGTAGCATCGGCGCATTTTCTAACCTCGCGGAGCTATGGCGCCGGGAAGCGGAGCTGGTGCGGCGGAAGGTTGAACAGCTCGTGGTGATGGGGGGCGAGTTTCCGCCGGGCAGCGATGCGGAGACGAACATCGCAACGCATCCCGAGGCGGCGCGGTTCGTTGCCGCCGAGTGGCCGACCGAGATCGTCTGGCACGGCTTTGAGATCGGCGACCGAATTTTGACGGGGAGCGTCCTGAAACGGGCGCCGCCAACCAATCCGGTGCGTCGCGCCTTCGAGCTGCGCCATTATAAGGGTCGTCCCTCGATCGAGAGCGGACAGCCGAGTTACGATCCGGCGGCAGTGCTATATGCGGTGCGCGGCGATCAGCCGCAGTTGTGGGACGTGTGGCGACGCGGGACGGTGGTGGTGGATGAGAGGGGGCAGACGCACTGGCATCATTCGGCCACTGGCCGGCATGCGCTGGTGCGGCTTCGCGCACCCCCGGCGCGCGTTGCGGAGATCCTGGAGGAGCTGCTGGCAGCTCCGCCTCGTCGCACGCGGCGTTGAGAAAGGGACGCAACCCGGCCAGCTACGCCGGCGGAGCCGCCCCCTCGCTCAGCTGGCTGCGGATGCTCGCGCACTGCCGTCGTCCGGCCGTAGATGCGCCTCGCCGGCCGCCACGGGCTGAAGCACGCCGCACACGGTCAGCAGGTTGGCGAGAGCGGTGAGCTGGAACGGCTTGGCGAGAAAACCCTGCACCTGCAGCTCTCCAAGGCGATCGGCCTGAACGGCGTCGTCAAATCCGCTGGTCACGATGACGGGAACATCGGCGCGGATCGCGCGCAGTCGGTGGAGAGTCTGACGGCCGTCCATCTCCGGCATTGTCCAGTCGAGCAATACCGCAGAGTAGGCCTCGGGTTCGAGGCTGAAACGCTCGAGCGCCGCCGGGCCACCATCCGCGGTCTCGACGTCGGCACCGAGGCGGCGAAGCATGCGGGAAGCGACATCGCGGACAAAGGGATCGTCGTCGACCACCAGCACGCGGCCACCGGGGCGGGTGCGGTGGGAGGGGCGGGCGACTGGACGTCCCGACGGTACGGTCACTGGCGTCTCCGCGGCGGGGAACATCACTGTCACGGTTGTGCCATGTCCAGGATCCGAGGAGAGCATCAGAGCGCCGCCATGAGCGCGGACGATCCCTGCGACGACCGGCAGTCCGAGCCCGCGGCCCGGAAACTTCGTGGTAAAGAAGGGATCGAAGATGCGGAGACGAACGTCGGCCGGGATGCCGGGACCATTGTCGGTGACCTCGAAGCCGGCCCACCGGCCGCTGGCCGATTCGCCAGAGAGGATCGCGTCGGAGAAACGGTGAGGGCCGTCCATGAGGGAGACGGTTCGGAGGCGGATGTGGCCGTTTTCGCGACCCGCGACCGCCTCGGCGGCGTTCATCAGCAGGTTCACCGCAGCCTGTACGATCTGCGCGGGGTCCGCAATGATGTCGGGTGGTTGGTCGTCCGTCTGTAGTTCAAGGTGCACCGAGTTGCCGACGGCCGACAGCAGCAGACCGCGGGCGTCGGTGAAAACGGTGCCGAGGCGGAGCCGGCGTTTGGATGCGGGCGCACGGCCGGCATAGGTGAGCATCTGGCGGACCAGGTCGCTTGCGCGCTGCCCCGCTGTACGCACCGCCTCCAGGCAGTGCGCGAGATCGTCCGCTGTTTCTGCGACCGCCGCCATTTCCGCGTGACCGAGAATGGTCGCCAGCAGGTTGTTGAAGTCGTGGGCAATGCCTCCGGCCAGCACGCCGAGGCTCTCCAGCCGTTGTGTTTGCTGAACACGCTCGAGCAGCCGCACCCGTTCCTGCTCCATGGCCTTGCGGGCGGTAATGTCCCGGATCACGAGCGCGTGAAAATGACCATCGTCGGTGGTCCAGGATCCGCCGGTGATCTCCGCCGGAAACCGCTCCCCGTTCGCCCGTACAAGTTCGACCTCCTGGGGCAGGCTGAGCGCGTGGCCGGTTTCGGTGGGGACGGTCCAGCGCAGCACATTCGCGCCATCGGAGCCGATCGCAAAAGCGAGAGGGCGGCCAAGAACCTCGCCGCGCTCGCGGCCGAAAATGCGCTGCGCGGCCGGGTTCCATGCGACAATGCGGTTTTCCCGGACAACGAGGATGGCATCGGGCACGGACTCGGTGATCGCGCGAAAGCGCTCGTCGGTGCGATGACGATCCAGATCGATGCGGATCGCCCGATCCGCCGCCAGCGCGCTGGCGAGGCCGGCGACCGCCACAGCCAGCAGCAGCGCGAAGAAGCCGTAGCGCAAAGCGGCGCGGATCGAGTGAAACGATGTCCGGCTGATTTCCACCTCCAGCACCGCCTCGGGTTCGCCGTCCTGTCCCGTCATCGTCACCGCGCCGAGTAGCCAGTCCTCGTTGGCGGGACGCGCGTCCGCCTCCGCCGGAGGGCGCTCGGCGACATTTCGCGAGGGCGCGGGAGGTGCCCGGAGCCTCAGCAGACGGTCACTTCGAGGAACGAGCTGATCGAGCTGGCGGCCGCTCAGGTGGCGACCGGCCACAACCGCGTGGTGCTGCCCCTCGCCGGAGAGTGCTGCGGCGGGGACGGCGGCGACAATCCACAGCCCCCCTTCACGCGATAGCCAACGCGCGACGTGCGGGCGATTCGATGCGACGGCCGCCCGCACAACATCCCGCGCACGCTGCTCATCTTCAGCCCCCCAACGGCTCGCTCCGGGAGCATAGTGCAGTTCGAAAAGACCGCCGTCCGCCGCTGCTTGCGCAACCACGTCCATCGTGGAGCGCTCCAACCATGTTGCCTGCGGGGCGGCCCACGCCCCGGCCGTTCGTGCGGCCAGATTCACCGCATCGCCAACGACTGCCTCGCGAATCTGGTCGAGCAGCCGCGTGATATCCAAGAGATGCTGCCGGGCGGTCTGACACTCCAGGTTTTCGAAAGCGGGCCACACCATCCGGTTCGCAAGCGCCAGAATGCTCACCATCACCAGCACGGTCAGGACGAGGAAAATCCGGACGGTGGCGCGGCGGCTTCCGGTCACGGGCTTGAGATCTTCCAAGTGGCCATCGGCAGAAACAAGCTATCCGCCCTTGCGAAGCTGTTCAACGCTGCCGTTCGACCGGGCGCGAGGTCCGGCGCTGCTCGCGTGCAGGCGGCAAACCGCCCTCCGGCGTCGAGTCTGGAGAAACGAACCGCAAACGACGCCTCGGGTTCGAATCAACGCCGGCGCGAGCCAAGCGAGAGATAGTAGAGCAGCGTCATGATTGCGGAAACGGCGCTTGCGACGTACGTGAGGAACGCTGCGTCGAGGACTGCCGATGCGGCCGGTTGCTCATCCGGCGCAACGATGCCGCTTTCCACCATCAGACGCTTCGCGCGTGCGCTTGCATTCCATTCAACGGGCAGCGTGATCAGTGTGAATGCGACGACCGCAGCGAAGAGTAACAATCCGAACTGAAACAGGCCGGGCCGATGCAACAACAGACCCAGCAGGATGATCGGGAACGCCAGATGGCTGCCAATCTGGGTCACCGGCACGAGCTGGGATCGGATCGTCAAGGGACCGTAGTCTGCGGCCTTCTGAAGGGCGTGGCCGGCCTCGTGGCACGCAATTCCGATGGCGGCGAGTGAGGCGGAGTCGTGCACGCCGGGCGAGAGGCGCAGCACGTTCTCACGTGGGTCGTAGTGATCGGTGAGAAAGCCTCCAACCCGTTCGATGCGAACGTCGTGGAGACCTTCCGCATCGAGCAGTGCGCGCGCCGCTTCCGCGCCGGTGAGGCCACTGCGGGCCCGGACCCGCGCGTACCGGTTGAACGTCGTCTGGGTACGCCAGGTCGCCCACATGCCGAGGATCAGCGCCGGCAAAATGAACAACCAATAACTGGGGGTAATCATTTGAATCGCTCCTGCACTCACGCACAGTCTAGCAGACCATCAGACCGAATTCCATCGAAGCTCGCGCCGGTCTTTCTCGACGCGGGCGCGGCCACATGCGAACGGCGCAGCGCGGAGCTGCGCGGTGTGGCCCCGTGCCGGGGCCAGACCCGAGCAGATGGAGCGCGAGCCGAGGAGGGCTGGGGGCCCCGACGCGCCCGTCACGGAGATCCGGAGGTACGGCGGCACCCTGCCGAGATCCCAGCGCCCCCGCGCGGGATGGCGTTCTGTCTCCGGTATTTCTCGTCTGGAACGGGAAGGCACTCGCTCTTTTCGACGGTGAAGTTACGTGATCGCCGATGTTGCGGCACCCTTTGAAGGGGCTGCGAAGAAGAACGGTGATGAACGGCAAGCTCGTTGCAAAAGGTCTGCGGACCTCAACGGGGCGGGGGAGAAAATCGCGGGGTCGCTGCTTGGCACTGTCCGCCGTCCCCGCCAATGGGGATATGTCTTCGCAGCCAGAGACCTTGCGGCGGCTCAACGCTCGGAGCCGGTGCTGGATTTCGATGAATTCGGGAGCCGATACAGGCCACGGCCGGCCGACTCGATCACCTTGTCTTTTGCCATCCGCGACAGAGCGACATATAGGCTTTTCGTTGCACCGCCAAGTTTTCGGATTCCTTCGCGAATTTCGTTCACGGACACCGGGCTTTTCTGCTCCAGGATCTTTAGCACCGCCTCACGAATCGTCACGCGGCGCCCTTTTGCAGTACGAGCAGCTTTCGCGTGCATCTTCGGCGTGGTGGCGGGACTGCCGGGAGCTGCTAAGGTTTTCGCGGCCGCGGACTTCGGCTTTCGCGCCGGCGCTTCTGCGCTCAGCCGCGACGTTTTCGCCACGGTCGTATCACGCCGGCCCACACTCGCTACTGGTGCCGCGGCTGTTTTTTCAGCTGGCGTCCCCACATCCGCGGCCAGCAGTTGGTTGATCCGGCGGCTCCACTCGTCAATTTGCCGCTCCAGTTGAGCCACCACTGTGCGATGGCGCGCGAGCGCTGTTTTCGCAGAGAAGATTTTGCGGATGAGCGCAGTGACTTCTTTCGCTTTCATCTGGGCCTGCTTTCTTTTGCTGAGAAGACTCATTGCTCGCCGGACTTATGATGCTCTGAGGCGAAGGTCTGATAAAACCGTTAACTTGTCAATCTCAATTCTAAGATTTGTTGAGGTGCCCTTCGGAGCAAAGAGTGGATCCACTCGAACCCAGATGTTGGATTTATTGGTCCGGGGGTGCTTGCAGCCGGTCGTTCAAGTCCGGGCCTGCGGTCCGCGCGAACAGCCGGTCGGCGCGAGGCGGAGCCCGGGCAACAGCGGGTTCTGTGCGGGCGGTGGAGGTCAGCACGGCGCCACCGAGAGCTACGCGTCGGTCGCGACGCCGGAGCGGCTGCGCGGGCGACCGGCACGCATCGTGCGCGGCGGTTGACGAGGACCAGAGCCTCGTGTATTTTCACGGCGCTCTGATGGACGTGCCCCCTTCGTCTATCGGCTAGGACGGCAGGTTCTCATCCTGCAAAGACCGGTTCGATTCCGGTAGGGGGTGCCAACCTCGCCTTCCCCGAATGCGCTCGGCCGACTCGTTCGGCAGCGTTCTGAGTTCCGTTCAGAGATCGGGCACAAACAAGCCAAACACGAGCCGCCGACGCTCTTCCTTATGCTCATTGAGCAGAGCTTCGAACACTTCCCGAACCTGGGGGGATGGTGCGGAATCGGCGGCCCAGCGGTAGAGCCGGAGGATTTGCTCGTCGAGATGAAGGGCCGCGCAGACGATCTCGGGAATGGTCATATCCGGCGAGAGGCGGATCTGTTCGAGAGCGCGGACGACGTCGTCGGGTGGCGGATACTGATACCACATGTCGAGCAGCGAGCGCGCAGACTTTGTTTCGAACGCGGCCAATCGTCGTTCCATTCGTTCCTCGTGAGCGGCGAGGTAGTCCATCAGCATCTGGATGCGTTCGCGGTCGGACTGCCGCTCGATCCGATGGAACCGCTCGGCGAGTTGCCGGTGGAATGCTCGGGCCCGCTCGATCACATCGCGCGTTTGTTCAAACGGCATGGCGTGCTCCTTAAGTTCGGGCTGCCGCGTCGCGCTCTCGGTCTTCATGCGCAGTCTACCGCCGACCTTGACGGACGCCAAACCGGATGGCCGGCGGAAGATTTGACCGAACGGCGGGGGGACGAAGGCTCCTATCGCGATGACGCGCGGGCGCGGTCCGAGGGTGGGGAAACGATGACGGTGCCGCGATAGTGGCGCAGGACCGCAGCGATGTAGCGGCGGGTGGAGGGGAACTCAATACGGTGCCAAAACTGACTGGCGGTCGCGGCGCTGGCCGCCCAGCGTTCGGCGCGGGTGAGGCCCGCGTTGTATTCCGCGAGCGCAAAGGGCAGTGGGTCGTCCGCCCGCGGCGTCCATCGCTCGACCGCTCGCTGCAGGTACCAGGTGCCCGCGCGGACATTGACCGACGGCAGAAACAGTTCGGGGATGGCGGGAACAGGGCGCCCCTCGGCAGCGGCCCAGTCGGCCGCGGCGCCCGGGGTGATCTGCATCAGACCGATTTCGCCGCGCCGGCCGATCGCCATCGGGTTGAATCGGCTCTCCCGCCAGATCACGGCGCGGAGCAGATTGGGATCGGCGCCGTATTCGCGCGCAACGTTTCGCAGAAGCTCGTCGAACCGGTGGATCCGCCAATACCAATAAATTCCGGTCGAAAGGACAACTGTTGCGCCGGCGGCGAGTGGCCAGCGCAGCGCACGGATCAGCGCTCGGACCGCCCACATGACCAGGGGGAGGATACGCCGGGATAAGGGTCGCGTCGATGCTGGCCGCGAGCGGACACGCCGGGCAGGGGATCAGGGCGGCGGCGCCGTGACGCCGAGTCGCAGCATGGGTAACACGTGCTCGCGTACTTCTGGACTCATCTCGAAGAGCACGAATCCTGCGGCGCCACTGCGGCGCGCTTCGATCACCTGCTCGATGACCTGGTCGGCCAACAGCTGGGAGTCGTTCGCGCTTGCGCCGATGCCCTGCCAAATCCGGCCGGCGGCCTGCGGCAGCGACGCGTGCGCAGCGCAGCGGGCTGCGAACCGGCGGAGATTTTCGTCGTAGTTCATCGGGCAAACGAAGTCCACCCATCCTTCACGCAACCAGCGGGGCCAGTCCTGGCCGACCGTTTGCGGACAGTCGGTCGGGTCCGCAAAGACGGCCGCCGACAGCGCCATCGCCGGTGCGATGCGCTGGAGCTCGATACGTACGCGGCGGACGAACGCGGAGATCACTTCCGCGCGCCAACGGCGGAACTCGGCGGCGCGGGGGCCGTCGCCGCGGACGTCCGCGGGCCAGCGGGCGACGGGCCGGCCGACGGACTGCTCAAACGCGCGCCGGGTCGCGGGGCCGAAGTCGGCGTCGCTACTGGGCCAGCGGATGTAGTCAAGATGGATTCCGTCAAAGCTGTATCGGGCGGCCGCGTTGGTGATCGCGGCCAGCTCCCGGTCGGCGTTTGCGGGGATGGCCGGATTCAACCACGGGATCCACTCCCCATCGGCACGGCTCTGAAGTGCGCCGGCGGCGGCGAGTCGGCGCAGTTCAGTTTCGGGCAGGCCCTCTAAATTCCAGCAGACCTTCCATAGATGGACGCGGAGTCCGTGCCGACGGGCGGCGGCGATCACTGCAGCGGCCTGATCGCCCCTCGCTCGAAGAGTGTAGGAGGGGGGCACGACGTCGTTCGGGAAATGTGCCTGTGCGGGCCAGAGCAGGTTCGGAAACACGTCGGTGACGCCGCTGGTGCGAAGTTCCCGGCAGCTGCGATCCCAGTCGCCCGGGTACCACCCGGTGCCCGAGTGGTCCCAGATGCCAACGCGTTCACCGGGCCGAGGCGACTGAGTTCGCGCGTAAGCCTCAATGAGGGCCTGGCGGCCGTCGCGGAGTGCGGCGGCGAAGGCCGGCCAGTCTCCCCTCGCGCTCGCCTCCACGGCGGCCACGCGGCTGCGTGCGGCGCGATCCAGAAGGGAAGCCACGGTGGCGTTGCGGGGCGCTGCGGCACGGATGCATTCGACCGCCTCCTGAAAATTGCGGAACGAGTCCACCCGTCCTGCTTCCTCCAGTGCAGGCGGCGCGATCCATGACCACGCTTCAGGCGCGAGCAGCGCAACCATGCCGGCAAACAGCCATTGTTTAGCCGGGCCGTCATCGCTGTTCGGCACGCAGGTCATCCAAAAGCCGTTTGTGGAAGCGACACAGGCCGGGCGAGCGGTGACGCCGTCCCCGCACCATGTGGCGATCAGCTGCGCATCGGCGCGCGCGGGCTCGACCGGAAGAATCTGCGCCGTTGTCTGATAGATTTCTGGAGCGAACGGCCAGCGCTGGGATTCAGCGAAGCGAAGGGAAGTCCACTGCAACCCGTTGGTGAGTCGCAGGTAGCTGCCCAGACGGACCCCCATCAGTTCCGCGAGGCGAGGGTCCGCCGAATAACACACGATGAGCCGCCCCCCCCGCCGCGCGTAGCGCCGGATCGCCTCCCAGACCCTATGCGGGAGCGAGAGATTATACGGCAGGATCGCGACTCGCGCGCTCGTGTCGCCGACGAATTCGGATTCAGGGATAGCGGCAACGGGCAGGCCCATGGTGTCGAGCCAGCGCCACACGCGCCGGGCGGCCGCGCCCGCAAATGCCCGTTCGCCTGCGGTGGGCAGCGAGTGGTCGCCAATGAGCACCACGGCGAGTGGGTCGGTTCCCCTCAGCTCGTGTAGTACAAACTGTGCACGACTGGGCGCCGATCGCCAGAACGAAAGTCGAATGCGGCGAACCGAAGCCCAGCTGCCTGGCCGTCCTTCCGACTCCATTGCCCGAAGCGACAGAAAGACGCGCTGGCGGCCCGGCCGCTGGATCGGCACCGCGGCGACGTGCCAACCTGGGCCACTTTCAAAGTAAATCAGACATGACCGGATCGCGACCGGCGAGTCCACCGAGAACTCGAGTTTGATCAACGAACCTCCGCCGGGCGACCATGCGCCGGGGAGGTCCCAGTACAGTCGTTCGGTGGACGATTCATCGAAAGGGAGCTCAAAGCGGACGCCGTCGGCTGAAACCGTGGCAGGTGGCGCACCATTGCGGGGTATCCACACGGCGGCCGGCCCCGCCTGCGCGGAGAGGGCCAACACGGTCGAGAGAGCGGGGAGCGCCCGTCGGCCAAGTGCTGCAAACGATAGAGCCTGCGGGCGCACGGGCGCTGGAGTGTACCGGCAGAACCGTGGCCGTCAAGTTCGTTCAGCGGGCCGGTTGCTTCGCCGGGCGGCCGAAGGGCACCTCACGGCGAGCGCTGACCGCGGCCGTCTTCGGCCTACTCGCCGGGGAGCGCAAGTTCGTTGACCCGGCGTTTCCACGCCGCAGCGCCACCCGTTCCACCAGTCACGATGAACCATGGGCGATCGGTGAGATCCGCATGTTGTTTGGCCGGCACCTCTAATGGCGGCTGCAAGATCCACCGAGCGTCTGGATGAAGACGACCGGTTTCGGTGTCTCGCAAGAAACGCACGCTTGAGGCGGGGGAGGGCGGAGCAATTGCGCCCCAGAACCTGTTTGGCGCACCGCGTTCAATCCAGGCGTCCGCTTCGATTGCTTTCCACAGGTTGCGAGGCCGCGGATGTGCATCGGCTTCGAAGGCGGGACGCACAGCGAGATAGATCGAGTTCACGCGCAGCGGAGACGCGCCGGTATTGCGGATGGCGCTCAGTTCACAGGCCAGCCAGGGGCCGCCGGCGGCCAGCACCACGACATCGCACTCGAACAAGGGGGTGGGTCCGACTGTTCGAAACGCACACTGTAGCGAGACGGTGCCGTTGTGCGGTTCGCCCTTGCGGGCGCTAGCAAGCGGGGCTTCCACCCAGCGGGACCTCCCGCGGTCGTCGAGCAGTTCCAGCACAACCGACAGTGTGCCCAGCGGCACGGGCGGCTCCTCCCCCCAAAGGATCGTGCACGTGGCATTGGAGGAGGTTTCCACCCGCAGCAGTAGGTCTCCAGAGCGGAGGGCACCGCTGTGCTCATCCATGTGGACGGTCGCCGCCGACGTTCCGCCGCGGGCGCGCACATAGTCGGCCGCGGACGGCGACGGTGGTCGGTGGGGAGGCGGCCGGGGAGGAGGCGGGGGGGAACGTCGAAGCACGCCCGCATCGCGGTGCAGGCGTTCGAACATCGAGGTCAGAAGCTGGTAGGGCTGATTCTCCTCGTTCACCAGCCCGTAATTGGAATCCTCAGGGAATCGGGCCGAGATGCCGAGCGCGGGTTCGTCGACCCACATGAAATAGTTGTAGCCGATCACAAACGGTAGCGAGAGCAAGGTGCGTGCGAACAGTTCCGACGCGCGAGCCCGCTCGGCCTGGGTGCGAAATCGCTGGCCCGCGCCATGCAGGCAGGGCAGTCCAGAATCCAGTGCAGGGAACGACCATTCCGTGATGAGGAGCGGCCGACCGCACAGTTCGTAGTATCGCGTCAGGTGGGCGCCGAGCGGTTCCCGGCGGTGGTCAAGGCGGGTCACGACCTCGTCCGTGTCGAGATCTGCGAAGGGATAGATGTTGAACGAGACCACGTCACAGTGACGCCCAGCGGCTCGCCAGACGATCGGATCTGCGCCCTCCGTGCCCGCAAAGCGCGCACCGAGGATCAGGTGCTCGGGGTCCGCCGAGCGCACCGCTTCGCAGAGAACACGAAAGTAGTGCTCGGCGGTGTCTCGAAGAAATTCGGACTTGATCTCAATTTGATCGGCGGTTTCGGACGGAAGCCGGTCGAAGGAGGCAAGCTGCTCCCACGATTTGAGGGAGGGGGTCCAGACCCGCCGCGCAGCCTCCAGGTCATCGTTTGCGCGTCGGCGGATGAGCGCGCAGGCAGCTTGTTTGGCGGTGTGCGACGCCGGCAACCTCATGGCTGCGTCGAAGAGTCCAGTCGCACTGACGATCTTCGCCGGCGCCGCCGTCCATCGCCCCCACCAGGCCAGCTCATTGTCGAGGAAGTAACCGATGAGCCAGGGATCCCGGCGGTTCGGTACGCAGCGCCGCATCGTTTGGTAGCGGACCCAGGCGGCGAAGTTCGGGTGGTACACATTCGGAAATGCGGTGCCGGGCCGCCCCTCTGGTGGTGCGATGTAAAACTCTTCGCCCAGCGAGGCAAAGCTCTCGCCCAGGGCGAGGAGAATCATGTGCGACAGGCCCCGGCGCCACAGGGAGGGATCACATCCCGCACC
The DNA here is from genome assembly GCA_026417735.1 of Kiritimatiellia bacterium. Lineage (NCBI taxonomy): Bacteria > Pseudomonadati > Kiritimatiellota > Kiritimatiellia > Kiritimatiellia bacterium. Next base: position 119,825 of record JAOACR010000009.1, on the reverse strand, counting down.
GAGCGCGTTGAATCCCCACGACCGAAGTCTGGTGAGTGTTTCCTCCTCCCACGCCGTGCGACGGGGATAACGGGCGTCATTCTTGCGACCATACGGCGCATATCCCAGCGCCTCGCACCAATGCCCGTGGTATTTGACGTGGTCAACGCCGAGGATGACGAATCCCCGTCCGAGGGGGTCCACTGCCCACCAGCGACCGGCTTCATCGCGGGTCAGCTTCGTGGTACCGGTGGCATCTGCGGTGACGTCGGGCACGAAGGAGGCGGACGCATACGGTGGCCAGTCGTGCACCGGGTCCGCGATGGGATTTGACCATCCCACTCTCACGTCGCTCACTTCAGCGGCGATCCCGTGAGCGTGGATAGCGGCGCGGCCGCGGCGCACCGCGCCGCTCTCCAGGTGGCATTCGCGCAGAAGGCGAATTTGCCCGCTAACGTCACGAATCTCCGCGAAGACCCGGTCGTCCCCAAGCTCGAGGCGGAGGACAAGGGGTTCGTTCTCCTGCCAATCCGGGTTGGCGATCTGTGTGCGAACCACGCGCCAGCCGTGCGAGGAGGGCCATTCTCCCCCGAGCGCCTGACCCAGCTCGAAGAAACGTCGACGCCCCTCCTGGGGTGGAGACTGGACGAGATTGAGACGCCACTGGTTGGCGTTGCTCTCCCGGATGGAGAGCCCAACCACGCACCAGCCGCTGCCGTTCACGTGTCGCGGTACGACGGTCGCTTGCACGATCACGTTGGATGCAACCGGTCCGATAAATTCGGCTTGCACATCGCGGCCCTCCACCCGGCTTCGAGTGGGGGATAGTTCCACCCACGCGAGAGGGTCGGCCAGCCATGCCTCACCAATACCGGGCGGGGGGACGGGGACCACTTGTGGGGGACCCGCCATGCAACTGAGGGCGACCCCCGCAACTGGCCCGAGGAGCTTCTTCCGACGCACGCGCTCTCTGCTACAGACCGACCAGGTGCGTGTCAAGCGGAAAAAGGGGGCGATCACATCGTCGTCGCCAGCGGGGGCCTCGGATCGGTTCTTCGCCACGGGCGGCAGAGTGAACCGACATTCGAGACATCTCAGTTTCATCTCGCCATCAACTAGATCAAGCAAAACCCGATTCGTTCAGTGGAAAAACTCTCATCGGCATGTAGATTTCACCCATGACAAGGAAATCGAATCGGTGCCGACGGCGCGACTTTCTGCTGGCTGCAGCGACAGGAGCGCTCGGAGTCTCCCTGGCTGGGAAACGGGCATCAGCAGCGACGCCGGGCACCTCAATCGAAAGGAGACCCGTCATGGCACATGAACTCGTCAAACTCCCTTATGCGGTGGATGCGCTCGAACCACACATTGATGCGCGGACGATGGAGATCCACCATGGCAAACACCACGCCACCTACGTGAACAACCTGAACGCGGCGCTCGAAAAACACCCGGCGCTGTTCGGCAAATCACTGGAGGCGTTGCTGGCGGATTTGGCGGCGGTGCCGGAGGACATTCGTACCGCGGTTCGCAACAACGGGGGCGGCGTGCTCAACCACAATCTGTTTTGGCAGTTCATGACGCCGAAGAGCGCAGGCAAGCCCTCGGGCGAGCTCGCGCGTGCGATTGACTCAACCTTCGGTTCGTTCGAGCGGTTCAAAGAGGAGTTCCAGAAGGCGGCGCTCGGGCGCTTCGGCTCCGGCTGGGCGTGGCTGGTGGTGGATGGCGGCCAATTGAAAATCGGCTCCACCCCAAACCAGGACAGCCCGGTGATGGCCGGGATTTCGGAGCTCCGCGGGCACGTTGTGTTGGGCATTGATGTCTGGGAGCATGCGTACTATCTCAAGTACCAGAACCGGCGAGCGGATTATGTGGCGGCGTGGTGGAATGTGGTGAACTGGGACTTCGCCACCGAGAGGTTCCTGGCTGCGCGCCGCTGATCTGCGGGACCTGGAGGCTGGGTGCTCCGCGAGAGCGGAGTGCCCAGCAACGGCGGCGGATCCTGCCCGTCCCCTGAAGGTATGGTGTTTTATTGAAGCGCGCGGGTTTGGTCTGAGCGAGCGCACTGCTAGGGGATTTCTCCGGCGGCCCGATCTCCCTCTCAACGATCCCCCCTCGGGTTTCATGGTGTGGCTCGCCTTATCGGTTGGCGGGAGCACTGGGCCGATGGTCCGGGAAGTTGGCGGCATAATCAGTCTCTGACGCAGTTTCGAAAGGAAGAGGCGGACTGCATCGGACGGCCTTTGCGTTGGAGGGAGGTCCAACGATAGGGGCGAGACTCCGATAAAGTGGCGGGGGGCGTTTCGTAACTAAGTCGAGAAAAAAGTCTTGACGATCTATTCGGCTGTGCTAGTGTCGGCGTGTCTCGAGGAGTGCGAGCCATGACAATGAGCGAGATTCGGCGGGTAGCTGTTGTGGTCGTGGCCATGGTGGTCGGAGGAGAGGCTCTGGCACAGACATACACTTGGACCCAGACGGGCTCGGGCGTGCACAACTGGTCAACGGCAGGCAACTGGACGCCCGGCGCGCCACCGGTTGGTGGTGATCCGACCCATGTGATCGTTGTCAATGCCGCCGGCGCAAACAATACGGCGCTCAACGATCTGGCCGGTTCGTTTCGGCTGAATCAGCTTCATTTGCGGGCCGGCAACACGATCATTGCCGGCAATACGCTCGTCTTCACCAACAATGGAACCACGATGCCGGCGATCACGAACGGTGCGGGCGGGTTCCGTATCATTCAGAACGACTTGGTGTTCGGCACCAACATTCAGTTTGTGATGAGCCAGGGGCAGGGGCTGCTACTGACCGGAAACGTTGGGTTGGGCGGCAACGTGCTGCGGCAGATTGACACGTGGGCATCGGCGACCACGTGGGCGACGGTGACGAACTCCGGGACTGTCAGCAATGGCGGGATTCGCAAGATTGGGCAGGGGCAGTTGGTGCTGAGCGGCGCCAACACATACTCTGCGGGAACGCGAGTGGAGGCGGGAGTTCTGCAGTTCAACTCTGCGGCCTCTATTGGGGGAACGGGCGCCAATGTGACGAATGATGGAGGAGCGGTCGCATTTCATTTCCCCGGCGTAATGGCTGTCGCGACCACACGCCTGGGCTTGATCTCGGTCGGAACGCTCGCGATTTCTCCGACGAACAGCAGCGAACTGATCGATTTTTCTCTGCCGCTCTTTACGAACACCTATCTGGGTGCGGTCGGGACGGTTTATTATGACCTCGCGAACCATATCCCGAAGGTGAGCGGGGCGACCAATGTGTGGCGTTTGGGAGGCGGCGCAGGAAGCCTGATCGTCACCAGTTCGATTGGTGGAGCCGACAGCGTCGTGATTGGAGGCGGAGGGCAGTACTCCCATGTGCTGCTGGCCGGCAACAACAGTTACAGCGGGGAGACTCTTGTTCATCAGGTGATGCACCTACTGATTACCAACGCGAACCAGGGGCTTGCGGTGGGACTGGGGAGTTCGCCGAGACTGGTGGTGAGCAATGCAACGGTGTCGTTCGGAAACGCGATCGTCACGAACACCATCATTTCCTACGGCGGGGTCGTCAGCCCGATGTACAATTTCACTCTGATCCGGTTCGTGCCGGGTACGACGAATGTGATCGAGGGGCCCATCGTCGCGATCGGCGGATTTGCGGCGAAAGTGAACGTGGGCAGCGGGGTGGGCCTGCATATTGTCCGCGGCGGCGTGATCGGGACGAATGTGGGGGTTGCGTTCTACGACGACACTGTCCCGAACCCGATCATTCTGACCAACAAACCGGTTTTGCTGGGGACGTCGGGGACGCTGAGCGGCCACAACCTCTTCATTGGGGTGCAAAGCAACGTGGTGGGGCTTCTGAACATCGACTGGGGGCAGGGTGGGCACCTCACCGTTCCGAATGCGTTCGTCGGCGCACCGGGTCTGAAGCTCGGGGTCAGTGGTAGTAGCGCAATCAACTGGCTGAATTTGAACGGGTATGACCACACGGTCGGCTTTTTCATCGTGACGAACCAGACACCCGGGCTCGTCTATTCGCACTACATCATGAGCACCAACCCGGCAACGTTGACCTTCCACAATCCCACGAACCGGATTTACGAGTATGAGGGGCGGTTCACCGGCGCGGTTTCGCTGGTGAAAAGCGGCCAAAGCACGCTGCGACTTCACGGCACGAACTTCAGCACCGGCGCGACGGTGGTGCAGGGCGGCGCGCTGGTCGTGTTGCCGGTGGGCGGCATCGTGCAAAGCCCGGTCACCGTGAACGGCGGTTCGCTGCTGCTGCCGAACGCGACCAACATTCTGGGTGCGTCCGCAACGTTGACCGTGAACGCCGGTGGAGCGGTGGGCGCGACCTACGGCCTGGATCAGACCTTCATTGACGACATCTACATCAAAATGGGTGGAGCGTCGCCGACCTATGCACTGGGAAGCAACTCGAGTTCGGCGATTGATTTTTCCGATCCGTTCCGCCCCGCGCTGCAGAACGCGTTTCTGGGCGCGGCGCCGGTGACAAACGTGTTGGTCTTCAGCGGAACTGTGGCGTGGGGGAACAACAACGTCAGGCTCGGCGGTGGCGGCGGCGTGCTCGAGTATCGACGGTGGGTGGGCGTTGGGACCAACCTCGTGATCGGAACAGTGGGAGGCGATCCGAACAGTGTGGTGTTCCTGCCAATCACCAATGCGCATGATCGCACGATCATTCAGTCTGGGACGCTCGCGGTGTCGAACGACTCGGTGCTGGGCATGGTGCCGTTCGACCTGACCGAAACCAACATCGTGCTGCGGGGTGGCTCGCTCATCGCGGCGGTGAGCAGCTTTCAGACACATCCCGACCGCCGGATTGGCCTGGATGGCCCGGGCGGCGGCTTGGGCGCTGACACCGGTCTAACGTTGTTCGTTCGCAGCCCGATCCTCAGCACCGGCTGGCTGACAAAGGTGGGAGCGGGCGGCGCGGTGCTATTGAGCCCGTGGAACACGTACAGCGGCGGCACGATTCTGCGCGAGGGCGTTCTGAACATCACGAACGAGTATCTCGGCGCGACCGGCGCGCCGTTGGTCTTTAGCGGTGGCGTGTTGCAGGTGAGTGCGAACATGACGCTGCGCAATCGCGCGATCACAATGGCGGCGAACGGCACGATGCTGGTGGACACCACCGCGGTGCTGCAGGTCACCAACTCGATTTCGGGGCCGGGCGCGCTGGTGAAGGCGGGCATGGGACACCTTTGGCTGACGGGCAGCAACACGTTCAGCGGCGGACTCATCGTCAGCGGCATCTTCGAGCGGCATCCCAATAGCCGCGTGCTGGTCAGCAACGCGTACGCGCTGGGAACCGGTCCGATCATTCTGACGAACGGTGGGCAGCTTTTTGTAAACTCGGGCGTGCTGACCGTCACGAATCCGCTGGTGCTGCACGGCGGCGACCAGTCCACTTCCTACAGCGGAGCGCTGCAGGCGTTCAACGGGAGCGATGTGACATGGAGCGGCCCGGTCGCCGTCTCCGGCGCGCTGACTCGCGTGACGGTGTGGAACAACTCAACGCTGCGCCTCACCGGCGGCATCATTGGTGATCAGCCGGTCAACTTCAGCGCGCAGAACGGCAGCATCATTATTCAGGGGCAGCCGATCACGGTCACCAATGTGGGGTTGTACTACTTCTCCGGCGGCAACAACAACTTGGGGACCAACTACTTGAACGTCGCCGGCAACACGATGATGCAGGTCCGGATTTGGCAGGGCGGGCTACTTGTGCTGGGTGTGGAGAACGCTCTGCCCACGAACGTGAACCTCACCATCGGGGATCTGCAGTTCAATACGCGCGGCACGCTGGACCTCAACGGCTACAACCAGAGGATCGCAAATCTGTTCTCTGGCACGAACTTTATGGCGTCGTTCGTGACGAATCGCAGCGCAACGCATGCGACATTCACGGTTGTGCAGACGCTCCCGACAAACTACCTCGGCCAGTTCAGCGGCAATATGTCATTCGAAAAACGGGGGCCGGCGGAGCTGAAGCTGCACGCGGACAGCTTCCACACTGGTGCGACGCGTATTCTGGAGGGTGCGCTGACGCTCATCACAAACGGCGCACTCTCCGCCAGTTCGACCATCGAGATCGGTGCGGGCGCGCAGCTGACCGTCACCGGCCGGCTGGATCAGACGCTCACGCTGAATCCCGGCCAGACGCTGAAGGGCGAGGGTACGTTGCGGGGCGGGCTGATCGTCGGGAATGGCGCGACCCTGTCGCCGGGCACCAGCCCGGGTGTGCTCACGGTGATCGGCGACGTGGCGCTCCAAAGCGGCTCGACGTTCGAGGTGGAGGTCCTCGGGCCGTTGGCGGGCCAGTACGACCAACTTCTGATGACATCGTCGTCCATGTTCACCCCGGGCGGCGCGACGCTTTCGATCCTGGCGCCGAATCCGCTCACGCTCGGGTTGGTGTTCCCCATTGTGACCGGATGGGGCGCCATTGCACCGAGCACGTTTGCGGGGTTGCCGGATGGTGCAACGGTTGTCGGTGGCGTGAACACCTTCCAGATCAACTACGGCACGCTCACCGGCTACGAGGATGACGTCACACTGACGGTGATCCCCGAACCGGCGACGCTGGCGTTGGTGGGCCTCAGCGCGGCGGTGTTCGTGTTGCGCCGCCGCCTTCGCTGAGTCGCCGGACGGGTTGATCGAGCCGGACCGGTAGACCAAATTGGTCTGCCGGACGCATGAACAGACCTCACCCCAAACCGCCATGGCTGCGCAAGCCCTTAGTTCCGGGCGAGACCCAGGTCCGCCGGGTTGTTGCGGACGCTTCGCTCCACACTGTGTGCGAAGAGGCTCGCTGTCCGAACCGGCGCGAGTGCTGGTGTGAGGACCGGTCCGCGACGTTTCTGATCCTCGGCAACCGGTGCACGCGGCGCTGCGACTTTTGCGCGGTTGGCCGGGAGGCGCCGGAACTGCCCGACCCGGGGGAACCGGAGCGGATCGCGACGGCGGTGCGGGCGATGTCGCTGCGTTTCGCGGTGGTGACGATGGTTACGCGTGACGATCTGCCGGATGGCGGGGCCGCCGCGATGGCGGCAACGGTCCGCGCCATCCGGGCCGAGGTGCCGGACTGCAAGGTGGAAGTCCTCCCCTCCGATTTTGGCGGGCTGAGGCGCTCCCTCGAGATGCTGGCTGGCGCCCGCCCGGAGGTGTTTGGGCACAACATTGAGACGGTGCGGCGCCTGACGCCCGAGGTGCGCCGCGGGGCCAGCTATGAGCGTTCGCTCACGGTCTTGCGGACGTATCGGGAGCTTGACCGGACCGCGGTGTTGAAATCAGCGTTGCTGGTCGGGTTTGGCGAGTCGCGCGACGAGGTGCTGGAAACGCTCGACGACCTGCGCGCGGCGGGCGTGGAAGTGGTGGCGATTGGGCAGTACCTGCAACCGGCGCGGGATCGGCGCCCGGTGGCACGGTACTGGACGCCCGAGGAGTTCGACGCGCTGCGGGAGGAAGCGCGGCGCCGCGGCTTCGCGCACTGTGAGGCGGGGCCGTGGGTGCGGTCGAGCTACCGGGCAGAACTCATGTATCGTGCTGCGCTCGCCGGACGTGGGCAGTGATCGCCGGTCCGGGGGGGCCGAGCGCCGGGGCTAGCTGCGGTCGTCGGACTGAACCAGGTCGGCGACCTGCGCGACGGTGAGTTCGTCGAGACGGTTCACGATAAGGTCGGCCCCGCTCAGTGCTGCGCGAGGGTGCGTCGTCGTCACCGCGATCACCGACATCCCGGCGGCACGGGCCGCCCGGATCCCGACTGGGGCATCCTCGAAGACCACACAGCACTGTGGCCGCAGATGCATCCGCTCCGCGGCGCAGAGAAACACATCGGGCGCCGGCTTGCCGCGCTCTACGTCCTCCGCGGCAACGATGGTTTGAAAGCCGTCCAGGCCGGTGACGCGCAGCAACGTCTCAATGTTCTCGCGATGCGTTGAGGAGGCGATCGCACGGGGAATTCCGCCCTCATCCAACAGTTTCAGCCATTCGCGTACGCCCGGCAACGGCGCGATACCGCGGTCGCGGACGCTGGCGCGGAAGAGTTCCTCTTTGCGCAGCGACAGCCGCCGGATTTCCGCGGGATCCCAGGTCCAGCCGAGCAACTCGGGGATGATCTGCTCGTTTTTCATGCCGAAGCCCCGCTGAAAGTGCCCAGGCGGCAGCCGGTGACCCGTTTCGGCGGCCAGAAGTTCCCAACTGCGCTCGTGGTGGGCGGAAGAGTCCACCAGCACGCCGTCCCAGTCAAAGATCGCACCCCACCGGGTCATGCGCGGGGGAGAAAATGCGTCGCGCGGCCGCCAAAGAGCTCTGCGGCCTCCATCAGGGTTTCGGACAGTGTCGGGTGCGGATGGATCGTCAACGCGAGGTCCTCGGCGGTGGCGCCCATCTCGATGGCCAGAACGCCCTCGGCAATCATGTCGCCCGCGCCGACACCGCAGATGCCAACACCCAGTACGCGGCCGCTGTCGGGGTCCACCACCAGTTTCGTGAGACCCTCGGTCCGTTCGAGCGTGAGCGCGCGGCCGGAGGCGGTCCACGGGAAGCGAAGAACACGAACGGGACGGCCCTCGCGTTCGGCTGCGGTCTCCGTCAGTCCGGCCCATGCAATTTCCGGGTCCGTGAAAACCACCGCGGGAACTGCGCGCGGATCCCAGGCAGTTTTGCGTCCGGCGATCGCCTCGACCGCGACGCGCGCCTCCGCCGTCGCCTTGTGCGCCAGCATCGGCTCGCCGGCGACGTCGCCGGCGGCCCACACCCGCGGATGACTGGTCCGCCGACGATCATCCACCCGTACACAACTACGACGGTCGGTTTCGACGCCGGCGCTGTTCAGCCCTAGGTCTTCGGAGTTCGGACGCCGGCCAACGGCGATCAGCACGCGGTCGAAGATCTCGTGGCGGACACCGGTGGGCGTTTCGATGTCCACGGCAATGCGCTGGTCCTGCTCGTGTGCGCTCGCGACGCGGGAGTCCAGCCAGATCGCCTCAAATCGTTCTGCGAGGCGTCGCGCGAGCGGTGCGACCAGATCGCGGTCCGCGCCGGGCAGCAAACCGGCGGTCGCCTCGACCACGCACACGCGACTGCCGAGCGCCGCGTAAACGGTGCCCAGTTCGAGGCCGATGTAGCCGCCGCCGACCACCAGCAGACGCGTGGGGACATCGGGCAGCTCAAGCGCGGCGGTGGAGTCCATCACGCGCGGTGTGACCGGCCAGCCGGGCAACATCGCCGGGCGCGAACCAGTCGCCAGAAGCGCCGCGTCCCATTCGATCGTCCGTGGTCCGTCGTGCGTCTCCACCAGAAGGCGATCCGGCCCGTCGAAACGGGCCCGGCCCCGCAGAAACTCGATCCCGCGCGTCCGCCGCAACTGACCGAGGCCTCCGGTAAGCCGTCGTACCACCGAGGCCTTCCACTCTCGCAGCCGGTCCAGTTCGATCCGGGCCGGAGGGCTCTCGACGCCGCAGCTGCGCAGCTCTCGGGTTTCCTCGAGCACGCGCGCAACGTGCAGCAGCGCCTTCGACGGGATGCATCCCCGGTACAGGCACACTCCGCCGGGATGTTCCTCGAGATCTATGAGCGTGACGCGAAGCCCCAGGTCCGCCGCATGAAACGCGGCCGGATACCCCGCGGGTCCGCCGCCAATCACCACCAGCCGTGATGGAGTGAAGGGGGTGTTCATGGTGTCGTTTCCATTCCGCTCAGTATACGTTCGAATCGCGACCCCGCCAGGCGGTTCGTTCGGGCCGCGGACGCGATCGGCCGATCCGCCGCAGGCGGCGGTTCGTGCGCATCGTTCAGGAGTGCGGCCCAGGGTCCAGGGATTGGACAACCGTCTGCGAAGCGTATCCAAGCCTTGGATGGTCCCGCAGAATTGTCCCATCTGCAGCGGGTCTGCTATCGTGCCCGGCGCCACCGTCGGCGGATGCCGGGCGGGCGGGACGGGGTCGCAGCGATGAAAGCGAAAAAGTCGGCCTACGCGGCGGCGGGGGTGGACATTGACCGAAAGATGGCGGCGCTGCGCCGGGCGACGCGCGCGATCGAGGCGACGTTCACTCGTGGTGTCGTCGGGCGACTCGGCTCGTTTGGAGGAGTGTTTCGGTCGCCCGGGCGAGAGATGCTGCTGGTGGCCAGCACCGACGGCGTCGGCACCAAGCTCAAGGTCGCCGTGATGACCGGACGCCATGACACGGTGGGCGAAGACCTGGTGAACCACTGTGTGAATGACATCCTCGTGCAGGGTGCCGAACCGCTGTTTTTTCTGGACTACATCGGCGCCGGCCAACTGGATCCCTCCGTGCTCGCACAAGTGATCGAGGGGCTGTGCCGAGCTTGCCGGCAGAACGGCTGTGCACTCATTGGGGGGGAGACGGCGGAGATGCCGGGGCTGTATCCGCAGGGAGAGTACGATCTGGTCGGCACGATCGTGGGCGCCGTCCCGCGCCGCGAGCTCATTACGGGGCGGGAGATCCGGGCCGGCGATGTGCTGGTCGGGCTTTCGTCGAGCGGCCTGCACACCAACGGCTACTCGCTGGCGCGGCGGATCATCTTCGAACAGGCGCGGCTCACACCCGCCGACCTGCTGCCGGGAGACGGCCGCACCGTCGCGGACGCGTTGCTGGCGGTGCACCGCAGCTATTTGCAGCCGGTGCGTGCGCTGCGGTGCGCGGTACGTGTGCGGGGCCTTGCGCATATCACCGGCGGCGGATTCCCGGACAATCTGCCGCGCATTTTGCCCGCGGGGTTGGCCGCGGTCGTGGACCGGCGCGCCTGGATGCCGCCGCCGTTGTTTGCGTTCCTGCAGCAGGCCGGCGGCGTCGATCGTGACGAGATGTACCGCGTGTTCAACATGGGGATCGGCATGGTGGCGGTGGTGCGGCCGAAGGATCTGGACGACGCGCTGCGGGCGTTGCGCCGCGCGGGTGAACGGGCGATGCCGATCGGCGAGGTGCGGCCGCGGCGCGATCGCGCGGTCGAGCTGGCGGGATGAGGTAGGATGCCGATGGAGGCAGTCATGACGGCGATTCGGCGGGCGTTGATCAGTGTGTCGGACAAGACCGGTCTGGTAGACTTCGCGAGGGCGCTGACGGAGTTTGGGGTGGAGATCCTCTCCACCGGCGGCACCGCCGCCGCGCTGCGGGCCGCACAGGTTGCGGTGCGCGACGTTGCGGACTTCACCGGTTTTCCGGAGATGCTCGACGGCCGGGTGAAAACGCTGCACCCGCGCGTGCACGCAGGGATTCTGCACCGCCGCGATCTGCCCGCACACCTGGAGGCGATGCGCGCCCACGGGTTGGAGCCAATCGATCTGGTCGTCGTGAACCTGTACCCGTTCGAACGGGTCACCGCGTCGGCCGGGGCGGAGTGGGAGACCGCGATCGAGAACATTGACATTGGTGGGCCCGCAATGGTGCGGTCGGCCGCCAAGAACATGGACGCGGTGACGGTGGTCACCGACCCGGCCGACTACCCGCGGGTGATTGACTGCATGCGGGCGAACGGTGGGGCGACCACGTTGGAACTGCGGCGGGAGCTGGGTCTGAAGGCGTTTGCGCGCACCGCGCAATACGATGCGGCGATCGCCAGCTGGTTGCGCGGTCGGGTGGGAGGGGTGGCCGCGCCGCTGGTGCTGGTGGGCGGACCCGGTGCGCCGCTGCGGTACGGAGAGAATCCCCATCAGGCAGCCTGGCTTCACCCGGACCCCGCCACCCCAGGGCCGGCGATTGCGCGCGCGCGGCAGCTTCACGGTCGGGAGATGTCGTTCAACAATTTTCTCGACGGTGACGCGGCGGTTGAGACGATCCGTGAGTTCGGCGACGCGCCGGCCGCAGTCGTGATCAAACACAACAACCCGTGCGGCTGTGCGACCGCGGACACGCTCGCCGCTGCGATCGAGGCGGCGTGGGAGGGGGATCCGGTGTCGGCATTCGGCAGCGTGATCGCGGTGAGCCGGCCGATGGATCTGGCCGCCGCGGAACGGCTGAAGGGCCGGTTTGTTGAGGCGCTCATTGCGCCGGCGTTCGAGCCAGAGGCGCTCGAGTTTTTACGCCGCAAGAGCCGCGACCTGCGGTTGCTCGAGCTCGACGCACCGCTGGCCCCTCCCTCGCCGGCGCCGCGGGTACGGCAGATCGGCGGCGGCTGGCTGGTGCAGGAGGGCGACGCGGGCGTCGTGCAGCACTGGGTGGTGCCGACGAGCACGCCGTTCCCAGAATCGAAGCGAGCGCTGGCAGAGTTCGGGATCCGGGTGGCGAAGCGCATTCGCTCCAACGCGATTGCGATCGTGCGCGAGCACGCCCCAGGCCGCTTCGCGCTGCTGGGGATGGGGGCGGGGCAGCCGAACCGCGTCGATGCGCTCGCCCGGCTGGCGGTGCCGCGCGCGGTGGAGAACCTCCGGCGTCTGCACGCGGTGGCCGGCTATGGCGAGAACCAGCCCGAGTTCATCCAGCGTTCGATCGCGGAGTGCGTGCTCGTGTCGGACGCATTTTTCCCATTCCCGGACAGCATTGAGCAGGCCGCAGCCGCCGGCATCAAGTTGATCGTGCAGCCGGGCGGTTCGGTGCGGGACGAGGAGGTTGTCGCCGCCTGCGACCGGTTCGGCATCGCGATGGTGTTCACCGGCATGCGACATTTCCTCCACTGAGGCGCCATCGCGCCGCGGTCCGGCTCTGCGATGGTCTTCAGCTCGCCGATCTTCTTGTTTGTGTTTCTTCCGGTATTGCTCGCGGTGTACTTCGCGGCGCCCCGGGCGGCGCGCAACACGGTGCTGTTGCTGGCGAGTCTGTTGTTCTACGCGTGGGGGGAAGGTCCCTACAGCATGGTGATGGTCGCGTCGATCACCATGAACTACGCCTTCGGGCGCGCGATCGGCGGGCGGGAGGGACGCGAGCGCCGGCGCTGGACCGCGGCGGCGGTCGCCGCCAATCTGGCGCTGCTCGGATGGTTCAAATATGCGAACCTCGTGGCCGCCACGCTCGCACCCTCCCTTGTGGCGGCGGGGCGCTGGACACCGGTGCATCTACCGATCGGCATTTCTTTTTTCACGTTCCAGGCCCTGTCCTACGTGCTCGATGTCGCCGCTGGCCGCACGCGGCCGGAGCGCAATCCCGCGCGGCTTGCGCTGTTCATCTCGCTGTTCCCGCAGCTGATCGCCGGTCCGATTGTCCGCTGGCTGGATCTGTCGCCCTCGCTGGAGCGTCGCCGGGAGACCATCGCGGCGGTCGCATCGGGCATTCGACGGTTCACAGTGGGGCTGGGCAAGAAGGTGCTGATTGCGAACGTGCTGGCCGAACCGGCCGACGCCGCGTTCGGTGCGATCTCCGCCGGCACGCTCTCCGCCGGCGCCGCGTGGTGGGGCCTGGCGTGCTATGCCGGCCAGATCTATTTCGATTTTTCTGGCTATTCCGATATGGCGATCGGCCTGGGCCGGATGTTCGGGTTTGAGTTTCCGGAGAACTTCCGCCACCCGTACGCGGCGAGCTCGATGACGGACTTCTGGCGCCGCTGGCATATCACGTTGTCCACGTGGTTCCGCGACTATCTCTACATTCCGCTGGGCGGCAATCGCGGCGGGGGGCTGCGCACCGCGCGGAATCTCGCGATCGTGTTTGTGCTCTGCGGGCTCTGGCACGGGGCCGCATGGACGTATGTGGTGTGGGGGCTGTGGCACGGCGCGCTGCTGGCGCTGGAGCGGCCGCTGCGCGACCGGCGGGCGCCGCCGTGGACGGCACCGCTGCGCCACCTGTATGTGTTGCTGGCAGTGGGGGTGGGCTGGGTCCTTTTCCGCAGTGCGGACTTCACCGTGGCGCTGGCGTACCTGCGGGCCATGGCGGGACTCTCCGCCGCCGGCATGAACGTGCAGGACCTCGGGATGGCCACACCGCCGGTCGTTGCGGCGCTTCTCGCCGCGGTGATCGGCTCGGTGCGCTGGCGCATTCCGCGCAGTGTTGGCCTCACGCGCGCCTGGCTGGCGGTGCCGGCCTGCCTGGTCGTGTGGCTGCTTTGCTGGGTGCGGCTGGCCGCCGGCACCCACAACCCGTTCATTTATTTCCGGTTTTGAGCGTACTGCCGTCATCCGCTGCTGGCGATCGTGCGGCGCGCACGGTGGACCTGGCGCTGGTGCTGGCGTTTGCGGTGTTCCTGCTCGCTGGCTGGTTGCCCGCGCAACTCGGCTGGGCACCCGATCCGGCCCGCGCGGCGCTCAGGGAAAACCGGTCTTTGCACCCGTGGCCGCGCCGTTTCCCTCGAGGGGCATGGACCCACTGGTCCCGAGAGTTCGAGCTGGCGGTGCAGGACCGTCTGGCGTGGCGCACGTCGCTCATCGCCGCTCATCACCGGATGATGCTCGCGCTCGGCGTCTCGCCGCGGCCGGAGGTGATCGTGGGTTCGGGCGGCACGCTCTTCTACGACGAGCTTCGGCGGCGCGGTTACCGGCCGGTGAGGGGGTACGGGGCGACCTTCGCGTACCCGGAACCGCAGCTGCGCCTCATCGCGCGGGTGTTGGAAACGCGGCGCCGCTGGCTCGAGCGCCGGGGCATTGACTATCTCGTTGTATTGATCCCGGACAAGCAGTCCGTGTATCCCGAGCGGCTGCCGAGAGAGCTGGCGCGGGCGGCCCAACCGTCGTCGGCCGCGGCGCAGGTGGTGGATGCGCTTCGCCGGTGGACCGGTGTGGACGCGCTCGACCTCACACCCGCTCTGCGTGCGGCGCGGGGGCTCGGTGAACTTTACTATCGGTATGACACCCACTGGACCCCGCTCGGCGTCGCGGTTGGCGCGGCCGCGATCGGCGAGCATCTGCGAACGCGCTGGCCGCAGTTGCCGAGAGTTCCGCTGCGGTGGCGCCAGGGGCAGCCGGTGCGCCCGCCGTACCTCGATCTGGCGCGGTTACTCGGCCTCGAGGCCTGGTATCACGAGACCGCACCGGCGGTCCACATTGAAGACTGGCCTGCCGCCCGGCTGGTCCGCGCCGGTACCGGCACCGACCCCATCGAGTTTGTGACCGAGCACACGAACCGGCCCTCCGCATGGGTGCTGCACGACTCGTTCACCGGGTTGCTCGCGCATCATTTGGCCCCGCTGTTTCACCGCTCGCTGTTTCAGTGGCATACGCGCGCCGCATTCTGTGCGGCGGACATTCTCGCCTGGCGACCAACGTTGGTGATCGAAATCTTCGTTGAACGGCACGCGAATCTGTGGCGAGGCAACGAGCCCGAGATCGCCGCCGAGGAAGAGCGCGCCGCCTTCGAGAGGTCGAACCGGGTACTCGCGTTTGCGGAGTCGCCGCCGGTGCACGGCGAGGACGGCACCGAGGTGGCGCCGACGAACGGCAGCTGGCAGGTCTGTGCCGGCCCACACGGCGCGGTGGTGCGACTGGCCGGCCTGCACCTGGCACCGGAGGCGGATGCGATCATGCGATTCGGCTTTGACTCCACGTCACCGCTGCGCTTGGAGCTTTCGTGGCGCCGGGCAGGTCGGCCGGTGCGGCTTCACGCTCGGTTGGCGCCGGGTCGCGTCGAGTGGTGGGTGCGACTTTCGGCTCCGGACGATGACGGCCCGTATCGCTTGCGGGTGGCGGGTGCGGAGACCTTTGTGCTGTTGGCACCGGAGGCCCGTGCGGTGCCTCGATGGGAACACACCGCTGGCGGGGTTCCGCCGGCGGATGTACCGTAGCGCCATGGGCAGGAGTGCGCTGATCGGACTTGCGACGCTGGCGCTGGTCGGATGCGGGCGGAACGAGGCGCCGTCGGTGCGCAGCTGGCGCGAGCCGCCTCCTGCGCCGGTGGCGCCGGTCGCCCCGGTGGTTTCAGAGCAGGCTGTTGTCTGGCAGCTGCCGCCGGGCTGGCGTGTGCGCGAGGGTGGCGGAATGCGCCGGGCGACGTTCGAGGTGGAGGTCCGCGGCGCGGTGCACGAATGCAGTCTCACGGTTTTGCCCGGCGAGGCGGGCGGGATCGAGGCGAACGCGCGTCGCTGGGCGGCGCAGATCGGTCGGTCGGCGGAGGGACCGGAGTGGCTCGCCTGGCTGGCCGCCAGCACGGCCGGCACCACCCGCGCGGGAGCGCCGCTGTGGATTTTCGATTTTTCGCGTTTGCCGACTGACGCTCCCGATGCGCCCTCGATGCTCGCCGCAGTGGTCCGGCGGCCGACGGACACGCTCTTCTTGAAAATGGTGGGCTCGGGAGAGGCGTTGAACGAGGTGCGCGACTCGTTCACGGAGTTGGCGCGATCCCTTCAATGAACCTAGGGCATCGTCAGTGGTCGTGCCCGGCCGGTTGCGCGGAACGCGCGGTGCGGCGCGCCGGGCTTGCGGTGTGGGTGGCGGCCGTGGGGCTGCCGGCGGCGGAGGTTTCGCTACGCGGGGACCGGCTGTCGATTCGCGCGGAGGATGAGCCGCTGTCGGCGGTGCTCGGTGAACTGGCGCGGCTGGGGGTGCGGGTGTGGATGGACCCGGCCGCGGACCGCCGCGTTCACGTGGCGCTGCCAGATCGGGAGGTGGACGCGGCGCTGCGGGCGGTGATCGCGCCGCTGGACTCGATGGTGTCCTGGAGCGTGGTGCCCGGCCCTGCGGGGGGCTTCCGGCAGCTCTCCGAGATCCGTGTGTTTGCGCCGGGTCGGGCGGACCGCGCGCGCCCAATCGAACCGCCCCCCCGTCGGCTGGAGCTCTCCCGCGGCGCGGACGGTCGGGGCCCGTTGCACGTGGACCGTGAGGTACTGGTCAGCGTGCGGGCCGGGACATCGCCCTCGGAGTTCCTGAGATTTCTCAGCGTGTGGGATGCGTCGCTGGTTGGCTGGGCGCCGGGCGGAGTGTATCGGTTGCGGCTCCCGCGGGGTGCGGATGCGCTGGCCGTCGCGGATCGCATGCGGGCCGATCCGATTGTGCGGGCAGCGGAGGCGAACTACGCGATTCGTCTACCGCCGCCGTCGATGCCCGGGGGTTCCGCCGCGGCGGCGGCGGGCGCACCTGCCGTGGGTGCGGTCTCCGCGGTGGGCAGCGTCGCGGTGCTCGATACCGGTCTTTCCCTGCCGCCCGGTTGGACCATTGCGCTGGCCGGTGCATGGGATGCGGTGCGGCCGGGCGAGCCCGTCCAGGATCCGGTCGGGCACGGGACTCAGATGGCTCTGGTGGCCTCTGGCGCGGTGGCACCGGATATGGCCGCGCCGGTGGGGGCGACACCGGTGCTCGCGATTCGAACGTTCGACGACGAGGGCGTCACCTCGAACTTCGACCTGCTGCGCGCGATCGCGTTCGCGTCGGAGAGCGGTGCGTCGGTGATCAGCATGAGCTGGGGCACGGAAACGCCGAGTGAGTTTCTGCGGACGGCGGTCGCGGAGGCGCAGGGCCGGGGGCTGCTGGTCGTCGCGGCGGCCGGCAACGAGCCGGTCGGTCGGCCCTATTATCCGGCGGGGTATCCCGGCGTGATTGCGGTGGCCGCCGCGATGCCGGACGGGCGGCCGTGGGAAAAGTCGAATCACGGGGATTTTGTCGTGGTTGCGGCGCCGGCGACCGCGCAGTTTCCCATCGGCTACGAAGGGCCGGCCGGTCGCTATGCGGGCACCTCCACCGCCACCGCCTACACCGCCGCTGTGCTGGCCCAGTGGCTGGCGCGAAACCCCGGCGCGACGCCGGCGCAGGCCTCCGAAGCGTTGACGCGCGCGCTCAGCGACGCGGGGGAACCCGGCCGCGACCCGCACTACGGTTACGGGCTGCTGGACGCGGCCGCGGTGTCGCGGTTGTTCGCGACGCCTCCGCGCTGAGCCGGCGGCGCGCAAGGGATGGTGGTGGGGGAAGGATTCGAACCTTCGAAGGCATAGAGCCGGCAGATTTACAGTCTGCTCCGTTTGGCCGCTTCGGTACCCCACCGGAGCGAAGACGAGATGATAGCGTTGGCGGTTGCGTTGTCGAGTTGCCGGCGGTGACTTGAGGGCGTTGCCGCTGGCCGGATATTCTGAGCGACCACCGTGCGGCGTCGGCCAGCGGCGGTCCACGAACGAGGCCCTCGATGAACGAGCGCAAGTCGGAGCTCAACGGATGGGTGCACGGTTTTCGGCTGGAGGAGACCGTCGAGCTGCCCGAGATCGATGGGGTGGGGCGGCGGTTCACGCACGAGCGCAGTGGCGCGCGCCTGTTGCATCTCGACGTGCGCGACGACGAGCACCTCTTCGTCGCCGCGTTTCGCACGCCCCCTCCGGACGACACCGGTCTGCCCCACATCCTCGAGCACACCGTGTTGTGCGGGTCGCGGCGCTACCCGGTGAAGGATCCCTTCGTGGAAATGCTCAAGAGCAGCCTCGCGACCTTTCTGAACGCGATCACGTGGCCCGACCGGACGATCTACCCCTGCGCGAGCGCGAACCTCCGCGATTTCCGCAACCTGATGGCGGTCTACTGCGACGCGGTCTTTCATCCGCTGCTCACCGAAGACCACTTCCGCCAGGAGGGCCATCACCTCGCGGTGGCAGACCCGGACCGACCGGACAGTCCGCTGGTGATCCGCGGTGTGGTGTTCAACGAGATGAAGGGCGCGTACAGCACGCTGGACGGCATGCTGGACCGGATTGCGACCGCCGCGCTATTGCCCGACACGCCCGCCGGGCGCGACTCCGGCGGCTGGCCTGAGGCGATCCCGTCGCTGACCTATGAGCAGTTCGTACAGTTTCACCGGAACTACTATCACCCCTCCAACGCCTATCTGATTCTGTACACCTCGTCGCCGCTCGAACCTCACCTAAAATTTCTGGACGAGGAAGTGTTGGCCTCGTTCTCGCGGCGGTCGCCCCCGCCGCCGATCCCGCTCCAGCCGCGCTGGACTGCGCCGCGCCAGGTGGAGGCCACCTACCCCGCGCTGCCGGGTGAAACGCCCGAACGCCGCAGCGTGGTGACGATCGACTGGCTGACGCACCCCAGCGACGACGTCGAGACGTCCGTCGCAATGAGCGTCGCGTTCCACTACCTGCTCGCGCACGCGGGCTGTCCGCTCCGGCGCGCGTTGGAAGATACCCACTGGGGCGACGAAGTGCTCTGCGAGCATTCCTCCGCGCGGCGCGAGACGACGTTCACAGTCGGGCTCCTGGGCACGGATGCGGCGCGCGCGCGGGAGATCGAGGCGCTGGTGTTCGATGTGCTTCGGCGCGAAACCTCCCGAGGCTTCGACCGCGAGCTGCTCGACGCCGCGTTCCACCAGTTTGAGCTCGGCGCCCTGCACATCCCGGAACTCTTTCCGCTGACGCTTGCGGATCGCGTGCTGCTGATGTGGCTGTACGAGGCCTCACCGTGGACGTGGCTCGAGATCCGCTCCCGGCTCGCGGTGCTGCGCGAGCGGATGCGCGAAGAGCCGCGATACATCGAGCGTGCGGTAGAGCGGTGGTTGATCGCGAATCCGCACCGGGTGGCGGTGGTGCTGCGGCCGGACCCGGAACTGAACCGCCGCCGCGAGGAGGAGTGGAGGCGCCGGCTCGAGGAGCGCCGGCGGTCCATGTCGCCGGCGGAGCTCGAGCGGCTCGCGCGCGAGACGCGCGAACTGGATGCCCGAACCGCGGCGCCGAATCCGCCCGAGGCGCTGGCAACGCTACCGCGGCTGTCGCTGGCGGACGTCTCGCCGGAGCCGCGCCGTCTTCCGACGACGGTGCAAACCGTCGGCGGGCGCCCGATGCTGCGGGTCGAAACGTTCACGCGCGGCGTCGCATATGTGGCGCTGGCGGCCGACGTCAGCGAGCTGTCGGCCGAGGACTGGGTGCGCCTCACGCCGCTGGTTCCGCTGTGGTTTCGGACCGGGGCGGCCGGTCTCGATCACGCGGCGATGGCGCGTCGAGAGTCAGCGGTCTGTGGTGGTTTGGCCGGCAGCTTCACGGCGACCGCCCACGTCGGCACGCCGGACCGGCTGCGGCTCTACCTGATGATCGCCACATATGCGCTGGACGAGCGCCTGCGTTCGGCACTGGATCTGCTCACGGACCGCTTGTGGTCGCCGAATCTCTTGGATCCGCCTCGCGTGCAGACGTTGCTCGGCGAGCTGCAGTCGGGGCTCCGCGATGACGTGTTGCATTCCGGCACCAAATATGCGGCCAGCCGGGCGGGGCGGCACTTCGGCCCGATTGCGGCGTGCGTGGAGGCGCTGAGCGGGTTGGAGGTGGTTCGAGCGTCGCGCCGGTTTGCGGAGGCCGCCGATCGGGACGGCGAGGCGGTGGGCGCGGAGTTTGAGGCTGTTCGCCGACGAGTGCTCTCGGTGGCCCGTTGGCATGTTGCGGCGGCGGGATCGGACGCTGCGATCGACACGATCGCCGGCTGGTTCCGGGAGTTTGTCGGTCGCTGTCCGCAGCCCGCGGCCGTCTCACCGCCCTCGTGGCGGGCGGTGCCCCCGGTGGAACTGGAGGGCATTGCGGCGCCCGCGGATGTCGCGTTCACCGCGCTCGCGGTGCCGGCGGTACCGTGGGTGGATCCGCGCAGCGCCGCACTGCGCGTGCTGTGCCACCGTCTCACACTGGATCATCTCTGGACCGAGATCCGGGTGCGCCGGGGTGCGTACGGCTGCGGCGCGATGTACGCGCCGGTGTCCGGCGTCGTCGTGCTGTCCAGCTATCGGGATCCAACGCCCGCCCAGTCGCTCGAAATTTTCCGGCGCATCCCCGACCACGTGGAACGGGAGATGGACCTCTCGCCGGGCGCGGTCGAGCAGGCGGTGATCGGCACGCTCAAACCATTCGAGCGCCCGTACCGGCCGGCTCATGCGGTGGGCGAGGCGCTGGCGCGGTACCTGAGGGGGGAGGACGAGGAGTTCCGGCGTCGCGAGCGCGCCGCGCTGTTGCGAGTGGATGCGGCCGCGATCCGCGAGGTCGCGGCCACGGTGCTGCGACCGTCGCTGGCGCGGTCGGCGGCCTGTGTGATCGCGAACCGGGACCAGCTTCGCGCAATGCCGGTGCCGGAGGAGCGGATCGAAGATCTCTGATTCGATGAACCGGCCGGGCCCACTGCTGGCGGTCCAGGACCTCACGGTCGAGTTCGCTCTGCCGGAAGGCCCGCTGCGCGCGGTGGATGGGCTCTCGCTGGAGGTGCGGCGTGGTGAGGTGGTCGGCCTGGTCGGTGAAAGCGGGTCGGGCAAATCGGTGACCGCGCTTTCTGTGCTGCGGCTGTTGGAGGGTGTGGCCCGCTATCGCGCCGGGCGGATCGAGTGGCTGGCCGATCCGGCACGTCCGCGGGACCTGCTGCAGCTGCCGGAACCGCAACTGCGGGCGATCCGCGGCAGGGAGATCGGCATGGTGTTTCAGGAACCGATGACCTCGCTGAATCCGCTGCACACGATCGGCCGGCAGCTTGCGGAGGCGGTGCGGCTGCACCGCGCAGTGCCCCCCGCTGAAGTCCGCCGCGAGGTCGTGGAGTGGCTGGGGCGCGTGGGCCTGCCCGAGGCGCAGCGGCGCCTGGACGCGTGGCCGCATGAGCTCTCCGGCGGGGAACGGCAGCGCGTGATGATTGCGATGGCGCTGATCAACCGGCCATCGTTGCTGATCGCGGACGAACCGACCACCGCGCTCGACGTAACGATTCAGGCGCAGATTGTGGAGCTGGTGGCCCGCCTGCGCGCGGAGCTCGGGATGGCGGTGCTCTGGATCACGCATGATCTGGGGCTGCTGCGCCGGCTGGCGGACCGCGTCGTGGTGATGTGGCGGGGGCGGAAAGTCGAAGAGGGACCGACGGAGCGGGTGCTGAGCGCGCCAGAGCATCCCTACACGCGGCGGCTGGTGGAATCGGTGCCTGCCGGAGGGCCGGTGGAGATACCGGCGGGGGCGCGCGAGGTGATCTCGGTGGAGGGACTGACGGTGGAGTTTCCGGTCCGTCGCGGCCTGCTTCGGCGCGAGGTGGGGGCGGTGCGGGCGCTCAAGGGCCTCAGCCTGCGGCTGGCGGAGGGGGAGTCGGTGGGGCTGGTGGGCGAGAGCGGCTCCGGCAAGACGACCGCTGCGCTGGCGCTGCTGCGGCTGTGGACGCGCGGCCTCGTGCGACAGTCCGGCCGCGTCGTGTATGCGGGCCGTGATCTTGCCTCGCTGTCCCGCACGGCGCTGCGGTCGCTGCGGCGGGAGATGCAGATCGTCTTTCAGGATCCGTTCGCATCGCTGAATCCCCGCATGACAGTGGGCCAGATTGTCGGCGAGGGGTTGGCGGTGCACGAGCCCGGGCTTGCGCCGGCGGAACGTGCGCGGCGGGTGGAACGGGCGCTGACCGCGTTGGGGTTGGAGCCCGCGCACGTCCACCGCTATCCGCACGAGTTCTCCGGCGGCCAGCGGCAACGGATTGCGCTGGCGCGGGCGCTGGTGCTCGAACCGCGGCTGTTGGTGCTCGACGAGCCCACCTCCGCGCTGGACGTGTCGTTGCAGGCGGAGATCGTGCAGTTGCTGCGCTCGATTCAGCGCGAGCGGAGAGTCGCGTTCGTGGTGATCAGCCACGACCTGCGCGTGGTGCGTGCGCTCTGCCACCGCATTGTCGTGTTGCGCCGCGGGGATGTCCTCGAGCAGGGGCCGACCGCGGACGTGCTCAGTTCGCCCAGCACCCCCTACACTCGCGCGCTGATCGCGGCGGCGTTCGACTACCGCGCGATTGAGGGGTCGGCCGCATGAGATGGCGCCGCCGATGGTCGCCGCTCGCGCGCCGTCGCTGGGCCGCGTTCCGCGCAAACCGGCGGGGATTCGTCTCCGCGATGCTGTTCACGTTGCTGTTCGCGGTCGCGCTCGCGTCGCCGTGGCTGGCCGCAGACCGGCCGTGGGTGGTGCGGGTGGGTGGGCGGTGGTACTGGCCGCTGTGGCAAAACGTCAGCGAGGCGGAACTCGGGGGCGTGTTTGAAACGGCGGCGGACTTTCGCGACCCGTATGTCGCCGATACGCTGATTCGAGCACGGGGCGGGTGGATGCTCTGGCCGCCGATTCCGTACGGGCACGACACCGTGGATCTGGATGCGCCCGAACCGGCGCCGTCGCCGCCAGGCCGACGCCACTGGCTCGGCACCGACGATCTCGGCCGCGATGTGCTGGCGAGGGTGCTGCACGGCCTGCGGATCTCGCTGCTCTTTGGGCTGGCACTGACGGTGGTCAGCGCGGTGATCGGCACGCTGCTGGGGCTCTGGCAGGGCTACGCGGGCGGCTGGGTGGATCTCATTGCCCAGCGGCTGATCGAGCTGTGGGGTGCGATGCCCCGGCTCTACATTCTGATCATCATGTCCGCCGTGATCGAACCGGGGTTTGGCTCGCTGCTGGGCATTCTGCTGCTCTTTTCGTGGATGAGTCTCGTACACGTGGTGCGCGCGGAGACGCTGCGCGCGCGCAACTTCGAGTACGTCCGCGCCGCCCGCGCGCTCGGTGTGCCGGAGTGGCGCATCGCGCTGCGGCATGTGCTGCCGAACGCGCTCGTCGCCGCGATGACCTATCTGCCGTTTCAGCTTGCCGGCTCGCTGACGATGCTGACCTCGCTCGACTTTCTCGGCCTCGGCCTGCCCCCCGGCTCTCCATCGCTGGGAGAAATGTTGCAGCAGGGCAAGGCGAACCTGCACGCGCCCTGGTTGGGCCTGACCGCGTTTGTCGCACTTTCGACCCTCTTCATGCTGGTGGTCTTCATCGGCGAAGCGGCGCGCGATGCGATGGATCCGCGCAAAACGATGCGGAGCGGAGGGAGCGGATGACCGCTTACATCCTACGCCGTCTGCTGCTGATGGTACCGACGCTGTTCGGGATCCTGCTGATCAATTTCGCGATCATCCAGTTTGCACCGGGGGGGCCAGTCGAGCAGATTCTTGCGCAGCTGCGCGGTGTGGGCACGGACGTCGCGGGGCGGATCAGCGGCGCGACGGGCACCGAAGCAGTCGGCGAGCCGGCGGGCGCGCGTCCGGCCGACTCGATCTACCGTGGCGCGCAGGGTCTCGACCCGCAGTTCATCGAGGAGCTGAAGCGTCAGTTCGGCTTCGACCAGCCGGCGCACCGGCGGTTCTGGCGGATGTGCCGCGATTTTCTTCGCTTTGATCTGGGTCGTAGTTTCCACCGCGACCGTCCGGTCTGGGCGCTGATCCGGGAGAAGATGCCCGTCTCGATTTCGCTGGGAGTCTGGTCCACGCTGCTGATCTACCTGATCTCGATCCCGCTCGGCATCCGGAAGGCCGTTCGCGACGGCAGCCGATTCGACGCCTGGACCAGCGTGCTGGTGATCGCCGGCAATGCGATTCCCAGTTTCCTGTTTGCGATTCTGCTCGTGATCGTCTTTGCGGGTGGCCGCTACCTGCAGTGGTTTCCGCTGCGGGGATTGGTGTCGGAAAACTGGGCGGAACTCTCGTGGGGGCGTCGGATCCTCGATTACGCGTGGCACATGACGCTGCCCGTCGCGACGATCACCATCGGCGGGTTCGCGTCATTGACGATGCTGACGAAGAACTCCTTTCTAGACCAGATCCATCTGCAGTATGTGACGACGGCGCGGGCGAAGGGGTGCTCGCCGCGGCGGGTGCTCTACGGGCATGTGTTCCGGAACGCGATGCTGATTGTGATCTCCGGCTTTCCCGCCGCGCTGATCCTGATGCTGTTCACCGGCTCGGTGCTGGTCGAAGTGATTTTCAGTCTGGATGGCCTTGGGCTGCTCGGCTTCGAGGCGGCGCTGAAGCGGGACTACCCGGTGATGATGGGCACGCTGTACATCTTCGAGCTGCTGACCTTGCTGCTGGCGCTGGTGAGCGACATTACCTACACGCTGATCGATCCGCGGATCGACTTCGAGCGGCGGGCATGACGCGCGGCATCGCGATTGTGCTTGCACTGCTGGTCGCGGGGGGAGTGCCGCGCGCCCCGGCGGAGTGGTCGAACGGCGTTTGGCGCGCGCACGCGCTGGCGCTGCACGGGGAGCCAAAGTACCCGCGGGACTTCCGCCACTTCGAGTACGTGCGGCCAGACGCGCCGAAGGGCGGCACGCTGCGGCTGGCGGAGGAGGGCGGGTTCGATTCGCTGAACCCCTTCATTGCGCGCGGCAGCGCGCCGCTCGGCATGACGCTGGTGTTTGAAACGCTCGCGGTGAACAGCGGCGACGAGCCGTTCACGATCTACGGTCTGCTTGCCGACACGATCGAGATGCCTTCGAACCGCGCGTGGGTCGCGTTTCATCTGCGGCCGGAAGCGCGCTGGCACGACGGTGTGCCGGTGACCGCCGCGGACGTGCTCTACTCGTTTGAGGTGCTTCGCGAGAAGGGCGCGCCGACCTACCGGCTGTACTACCGCAACGTCGAACGCGCGGAGGCGCTCGACGCGCGCACCGTCCGGTTTTATCTGGCCACGAACCATCCGAACCGCGAGCTGCCGCTGATTGTCGGCCATCTGCCCGTGTTGCCGGCGCACTGGTGGACGAACCGCGACTTTGCGGCGGTGACGCTGGAGCCGCCGCTCGGCAGCGGGCCGTATCGCGTGGCCGCGCTGGAGGCGAATCGGTTCATTCTGTTCGAGCGCGTGACGAACTACTGGGGCGCGTCCGTGCCGGTGGTGCGGGGCATGTACAACTTCGACCGCGTGCGCTACGAGGTCTACCGCGATGCGACGGTGAGTCTGGAGGCGTTCAAGGCGGGTGCCTACGACTGGCGCGTGGAAATGAGCGCGAAGGATTGGGCGCACGGTTACCGCACGCCGGAGCGGGAGGCGGGCGTGCTGCGGTGCGAGCTGTTCCCCAGCGGTCGCATCGCCTCGATGCAGGGATTTGCGCTGAACCTGCGTCGTCCGCTGTTCGCGGACCGTCGCACCCGCCGCGCGTTGCAGCTGGCGTTCGACTTCGAATGGGCGAACCGCGCGCTGTTCCATGGGCAATACCGGCGATGCCGGAGCTATTTCGGCGAGTCGGAACTGGAGGCGCGCGGCCGGCCGGAGGGGGAGGAGCTGCGCCTGTTGCAGCGGCTCCGCGAGCGCTACCCCGCCGCGGTGCCGGAGGAGGTGTTCCTCGAGGAATATCAGCCCCCTCGCACCGAGGCGGATGGGGGCGAGATTGCGCACCGTCTGTCGGTGCGCTCGAACTTGCTCGAGGCCCGTCGTGAGCTGCTTGCGGCGGGGTGGCGACCGCGCCCGGACGACGGCCGGCTCGTGCATGCGCAGCTGCGCGACGCGGGGGGGCGGCCGCTCGAGTTCTCGTTCGAAATCCTGCTGGTGCAGCCCGCGTTTGAGCGCGTCGTGCTGCCGTTCACGATCAATCTCCGCCGACTGGGCATCGAGGCGCGCGTGCGAACGGTGGACATGTCGATCTACATGAACCGGATCCTCGCGTTTGACTTCGATGTGATCGTGGCGAACTGGCCGATGAGCGAGAGCCCCGGCAACGAACAGCGGGACTACTGGCATTCGCTGGCGGCGAACCAACCGGGGAGCCGTAACGTGTTGGGACTGGCCAATCCAGCGGTGGACGAGCTGGTCGAGGAGCTCATCCGCGCCGAGGACCGGCCGTCGCTGGTCGCGCGGGTGCGTGCGCTGGATCGTTTGCTGCAGTGGGGCTACTACTGCATCCCCAATTGGTATCTGCCCTGGCACCGGATCGCCTTCTGGGACCGGTTCGGGTACCCGCCCCCGCACCCGGCGGTGGGAACCCACTGGATCTATTGGTGGTTCGACGCGGAAAAGGACGCTTCGCTGGCGGCCCGGCGTGAGGCGGCGCGGCGCTCTCGTCGAGCCAGATAAGCACGAGCAGGTCTTCTGCTGTGGCGACGCCCGGCGGCGATGCAGCGCTCGACCACATCGGCCGGATCGGAGCGCGCCGGCGGCAGCACCACCCTCAGTTCGCAGTCGCCGGCAGCCGAACCGGCCGCAGGCGGAGGCGGATGCGGTATTGGGGTTCGCTCCACACGTTCGGCCGCCCCTGGGGGCTTCCGTCGTCGGCGGGACAGAACTTGTTGCCGATGGGCGGGATCGCGACGAGGATCGAGACATCGCCCTCGGGGAACGGCGGGAACGTGTACTCGACGGCCTTCGCACTGTAACCGGCCAGATGCGCCGCCGGACGCCGGGGCGTGCCCCAACGCGCGAAGAGGTCGCGGTCAAACAGCTCAAACCGGATCCCTGCCCCCTCTCCAAGTATCTCGAAACGGCGGACGTGCCCGAAGTACCCCTTGAACTCCGGCAGCGCCCACGACTCCGCCGGCAGCGGGTCATTGTAGGGCAGCTCGTACTCGCCCCACACGGGCCCTGTCATCCGGTTCTTCCACACCCGGAACGGCCCCAGTCCGAGCCATCGGACCGCGCGCATCTCTGATTCCGGCCAGTCGAATGTGAGGCCCAGGAACGGCAGTTCGCCGGCGGGTGGCTTGGCGGAAAACTCGAGCGCGGCCGAACCGTCGCCAAAAAAGGTCCAGATCCACGATCCGGCCTCCGCTACGCCGGACTCGGAGCGAACCTCGACCACCGCACCGAGCGCCGCAACGCTGACCGTTCTCTGCAGGTCGCTGGCGGCCGGTGCGGGAACCGCCCGCGGGCCGTTCGCGAGCGGGAGCTCCACGCCATTGGCCACGAGGGCGCAGAGCCGTCCGTCGCTCCGGCGAAGATGGTATCGGCAGCCGCCGGCGGCGATCTCGATCCGGCCACCATGTTCTGTGATGGCGGGCGCCGAGGCGGCCGGCGGGACTGGTAGCGAGGTCTCCGGCGGACGCACCGGCCAGGCCCAAGTCTGGATCTCAACGTTGTCCGGCCCGGATGCCGTGAGGGCGAGCCGGTCGAACGATCGCCAGCCGGTCGGCAGCGGGATCGCCAGCGTCGCGCAGGTGCCGGGTGCAGCGAACGCCCGGGTCAACCGGCCGGTCACGCAGCGCGGCCCGCCGGGCCCGAACTGGTCGAGACGCCATGTGAACGAGAGGGCGGAGAGGTCGAGAAAGCTGAACGCGTTCGAGACCACCACCCGTGCGGCGTATCCTTCCGGCAGCGGGCCGGGCGGTGGCGCGATCAGACGAACCGGCGAGAACACCGACCGCACCGTCGCCGCACTTCCCTCCGGCTCGTGGTGCGGACCGACAATACCGTCCGGCCCGTGAAAACCGTCGCAATCCAGCGCGCCGTTCCGGTCCGGCCGCGCCACCGCTTCGTCTGCGAACGCCCAGAGAAACAGCCCGCCAGCGTTGCGGGATTCGCACATCAATGCCCAGTGATCCTCGAGACCGGCACCCCCACCTCCGTCGAACAGACCGTGAAGATGTTCCGTCGGCAGAAACACATGGGAATCATCGCGCAGCTTCGCGACGACGCTGCGGTACGGTTCGTAGTGGTCCGTGTCCACGCCGCTGAACTTTGCCCACGGATGGAGCACGGGCCGCGCGTAGGGATCGTGGCGCGCGAATTCGGGATCCAGCTCTGCGTTCCAGCCGCCTTCGTTGCCGTTGTCCCAGAACAGGACGGAGGGGTGATGCGCGTCGCGCTCCACCATCGCGCGCACCAGGCGACGGCCGGTCTCCGTGTCGTACGGCGGTGTCTGCCAGCCGGCCAGCTCGTCGAGCACGTAGAGACCGAGTTCGTCGCAAGCGTCCAGAAAGCTCTCGTCGGGCGGGTAGTGAACGCAGCGCACCGCGTTGAAGTTCAGCGAGCGGATCCGCCGCACATCCGCGATGTTCTGAGCGGGGGAGAGGCAGCGGCCGCTGGCGGCTCGGAACGAGTGGCGGCATACGCCCTTGAGCAGAATGCGGCGGCCATTGAGAAAGAGGCCGGCGCCGGGCCGGACCTCGAAGGTCCTGAACCCGAACCGACGACGCAGCCGGTGCAGCCGATTCGAGCCCTGAAAAAGTTCCGCGATCGCGGTATAGAGCACAGGCGTTTCGGCGCTCCACGTCGCGGGCGCCTCCACGCGCGTGCGCAGCGTGACACCGGTGCCCGGCGGCTCGACGGGTGCGGTGAGGGTGGCGGCCACCTCGCCCGCCGGCGCAAGCACGGTGAGGCTGGCGAGCGAAGCACGCGCCAGGTCGCCCCGAATGCGGAGTGTGGCCTCAAAGTTCCCCTCGGCTTCGGCCCGCAGGGCGAGGTGCTCAATGTGCGGGTCCGGCCGCGCCTCGAGGCGGACCGGGCGATAGATACCGCCGAACACCCAGTAGTCCGCCCGGCGCTCCGCGGCCTCGACGGTGGGATTCGCGGACACCTTGTTCACCGTCACCTCCAATCGGTTGGACGCGTTCCACCGGACCAGGTCGGTGACGTCATACTCAAACGGATAGAAGCCGCCCTGATGCGGAGGTCCGGCGGGCCGGCCGTTCAGGGTGACCGCGGTATCGGTCATCACGCCGTCGAACCGCAGCACGATGCGGCGTCCGCGCCAGCCTGCCGGCAGCTCGAACCACCGCGCATACCGTCCCTGCTCAGGCGGGCGGTTGGTCTGGTGTCCGTAGTACAACGTTCCAAAGCCGTGGAGCTCCCAGTGGCTGGGCACGGGGAGGGTAGCGGCCTCCCCAGCGCGGCGGCCGTGGCTGACCGTGAACTCCCAGCGTACGGCGTCGTCGGGCCCATGGCCGCTGAGCCAGAGGATCTCGGTTTCCGCTCCCCACGCTCTGAGGCTGGCGGCCAGCACGGTGAGCGCGAGCGTCGCGAGCCTTCGGTACGACTTCATCGGATGTGGCATAATCGCGCGCCGGCGGGAACGCAAGCCCCGACTGTGGCGTGCAAGGCAACGGCACCCGATCGGAGAGGGCGATGATCGGATTGATCTGTGCGATGCCGGAAGAGGCTGCGCGGCTGAAGGGAGAGATGAGCGACGTTCGCGTCGAGTCGCGCGGCCAGCGGCAGTTCGTGCGGGGCCGAATCGCGGGCCGCGAAGCGGTGCTGGCGATTTCGCGCTGTGGGAAGGTGGCGGCGGCGGCGACGGCGGCGGCGATGATCGAGCGCTACGGCACCGCGCCGCTGGTGGTGACCGGCGCGGCGGGCGCCCTTTCGCCCGAGCTGGAGATGGGCGACATTGTCGTGGCCGACGAGCTGGTGCAGCACGACCTCGATGCGAGCGCACTGCCGATGTTCCGCAAGTTCGAGGTGCCGCTGTTGGGCGTCAGCCGGTTTGCGAGCGATCCATCGCTCCGGGAGGCGGCACGGAGGGCGGCGGAGGAGTTTGTGCAAGACGAGTTTCCCCGCGAGGTGCCCGCAGCGGTCCGCTCGGCATTTGGTGTGGAGCGGCCGCGGGTGTGGACAGGCACGGTGACCAGCGGTGACCGGTTCATCGCGCACGAAGAGGAACGAGCGGCGTTGGCGCGAGAGCTGCCCGATGCGATCTGCGTGGAGATGGAGGGCGCAGCGGTTGCCCAGGTCGCGTTCGAGTACGAGGTGCCGTTCGTGGTGGTCCGGACGATCTCCGATGCGGCCGACCGGCGCGCGCCGGAGGATTTCCAACGCTTCATGGATGCGGTGGTTTCGCACATCACTGCGGGCGTCGTGCGCCGTCTTCTGGCGCGGATGCAGTGAAGCGGGTGTTGCTGCATCGCCGGCAGGGGAGGGGGGGCGGTGTCGCCCGCGGGTCTGGGCGCTCAAGGTGTGACGGCCGAAGACGGGGAGTTCAACGCACGTTTCACGACCTACTTCAAGGCTCCACCCTCCGCTCGCACCAGCTCGCCCGGCTGCCAGACGCGCAGATAGTCGATCTCGAACGTCGCCGGCAGGTCGGCCGGGTCCGGCAGTCCCGCCCAGCTCTCCATCACCTCGCAGTCGAACATGATGTGCAGAGCGGTGGTGAAGTGATCGTTCCCGCGCGCGAACACCTCCCGCCCGTCGACGTACCAGCGCAGTTCTCGGGGCGTCCAGAGCAGCGCGTAGACGTGGAAGTCCTCCCAGAACTCGAACGGCATCTGCACGCGGGCGCTGTGGTTGGTCAGCGCTGTGCGCCGCACCACCAGCGATTCGACATAGGGGGTCGCCATCCGGTGCAGCGTCATGTACAGGACGCGCGCCATGTCGGGCTTCGCCGGCTTGCCGAACACTTCGAAGATGTCGATTTCTTCCGAGAAACTACCCTCCTGGTACTTCGCCGGCGGGTCGAGCGGGTCGTACAGCCAGAACGCATTGCAGACGTTCGCTCGCATCGCCTTGCAACGAGCCTCGAAATAACCGTAGCGAACGCGTCGTTTGCTCTTCACGGTGGCCGTGGTGAACTTGTCGTAACCGCGCACCCGGTTTTCCACAGTGACCTCCTCTGGTGACTGCACCCGCGCGGTGAGATGGAGCCGCCCCCCTCGGACGGCAACGTTCTCGCGCGAGAAGAATGCCGGCTTGCGGCCATGCCAGGACGGATTGAAGTCCCACCATTTGCGTTGGTCCAGCGCGTCGCCGTCGAACTCGTCACTGAGTTCAGGCCTGAACACCCAGTCATCGCCCAGCGGACATCGTGGCGCGGTCTGTGCGGGCACAGGATTGGGCGACGTGTTGAACAGCAGCACGGCCAACAGCAGAGGACGACACTTCATCGGGGGTGGCTCGGCTCGGGCGGGTGGAGGGCGGCCGGTACGTTGCCGGCTTCGCCCGTCGATGCCGGCGCACGTTCGAGAAAGCGGGCAATTGCGCGCCCGAGGGCCGCGCCGAGTTGGCGATAGTTTTCCGAAGTGCTCTCGGGCAGATTCCAGCGGGTTTCCAGCGTGACGGCGACGACGTCGGGCCCGCCGTGTCGCTGCACCCAGCTCCGGCTCATGCGTGCGCGCTCCTCCTCCGTGCCGACATGGCTCGCAACCTGGTATTGGGGCGAGACCGTCAGCGGGCCCGTGGCGGCGGCCGACAGCAGCTGCAGAAAACGGTCGTAGGCGGCACGCCTGGCGGTGGGCAGGTTCGTGTAGTTGAACGGGCCATAGAGAAAAGATGGCTGGTTTTCCCAGCCCGGCTGATGAAGATCCACAAAAAGGCGGAGCCGGCCGGTGCGTCCAAGCTCGCCGAGGTGGCGCTGTGCGGCGGCGACCTCGGGGTAGTGGGGGGAGTCGTCCCAATCACGGTTGTGGTCGCGTGGCTCGGCCTCCTTCCCGCCGGCACCGCGCCAGACGTTGTCGACATCCATGATGGGCACGAACCAGAGTTCCGCCTGTTCGCGGAGTCCGACCGCTGCCGGCTCGTCGGAGGCCGCCCATTCGAGGAGACCGGCACCGACCCAGCTGGAGCCGACCTCCCAGGCATGCTGGCGTGCCTGGACCCAGACGGCGGGACCGCTCCGTTGACCGAGCCGGATTGCAGGGACGTCGCGCCCCTCCCGCGTTCTCGCCAGCACAAAGCGTTCGGAGCCGGTGACGCAGCCGCTGACCTTCATCAGCAACGCCTCCGCATGAGCGGGCAGGAAGGGTGGTCCCCAGGCGATCCAGAAGCGTTCGCCCGGTGACACCAGCGTGTAGACCACCTCGCGGGTACCCGTCCGCCCCCGCGGCGTCGGCGACCAGTGAACATTGTCGGCGCTGATCACTGCCCGGTTGGGGAGCGCCCATCGTCCCGAGAGGACCGAGGTGCCGCGGTAGGGCGTTTGGCTCGCGACGACGCGGACGGTGACCGTTTCACCCGGCGCGGTGCCGTCCACCCGCGCATACCACCAGCATGGCCATCCCCGGCCGGGATGGCAGCGTGGCGAAAGCTCGATCGTTCGCGTACGGGCGTCCAGCGAACGGACCTCCGCTGATCCGCCTGGAAACGAATCGGTGACGGTCAGTCGTTCGGTTGCCCCGACAACGGTGACGGCGAGGAACCAGCCGGTGAGGATCCAGGTCTCCCCACCGCGACACCTCGCTCGGCTTTGAGGCAGGGTTGGGCGCAAGGTCCGGTCCTTTCTGCTGGGCTTGCCGCACGCCCACTGTGCCGGGTCCGGCGCTGTCGGGCAAGCGCAAGTTTGGCGTGAAACTGGGGGCTTCGATCGAAGGGAGCACCGCCCCCCCTCACTCACCTCGCCCGGGGACGCTGGATCGGATACACTGCGGCGGCAATGGCCCGCCAAAAGGCGGGACCGGGGTCGAGGTGCACGCGTGAAGACCGTGATTCTGGCCGGTGGGCATGGAACGCGCCTGAGCGAGGAAACCGGCGTCAAACCGAAACCGATGGTCGAGATCGGCGGCATGCCGATGCTCTGGCACATCATGAAGATCTATTCCGCACAGGGGTTCAATGACTTTGTGATCTGCCTCGGCTACAAGGGGTATGTGATCAAGGAGTTCTTCGCCAACTATGCGCTGCGCACGGCGGATGTGACGTTTCAGCTCGACACCGGCATGGTGGAGTATCACCGCCGCGGCGCGGAGCCCTGGCGCGTGACGCTGGTCGAAACCGGTGAGGCGACGATGACCGGAGGGCGGATCAAGCGTGCGGCGCCGTATCTGGACGGTGGGACGTTCTTTCTAACGTACGGCGACGGCGTGAGCGACGTGGACTTGCGCGCGCTGCTGGAGTTTCACCGGCGGCACGGCGCGTTGGTCACACTGACCGCCGTGCAGCCGCCGGGACGGTTTGGTGCGTTCACCCTGGCGGATGGCGAGGTCTTCATCCGTCATTTCCGTGAAAAAAGTCGCGGCGATGGCGCGTGGATCAATGGCGGTTTCTTCACGGTCGAGCCTGGCGCGCTGGAGTACATCGAGGGGGACTCGACCACGTGGGAGGCTGAGCCGCTCAGCCGGCTTGCGCAGGACGGTCGGCTCGCCGCGTACCGCCACGAGGGTTTTTGGCAGAACATGGACACGCTTCGCGATCGAATGTACCTGGAAGGCCTCTGGGCGGGCGGCCGCGCGCCGTGGAGGATCTGGGAGTGACGCCGGGATTCTGGCGCGGCCGGCGCGTGTTCATCACGGGGCACACGGGGTTCAAGGGCTCGTGGCTGTCGCTGTGGCTGCAGCACTGGGAGGCGGACGTTGCCGGCCTCGCCCTTCCGCCGGCCACCTCTCCATCGTTGTACGAGCTGGCGGAGGTGGGCGCGTGCATGCGCAGCTCGATGGCGGACGTCCGCAACGCGGGCGCGGTACGGCGGGCGATGCTCGCGCATCAGCCGGAGATTGTGTTCCATCTGGCCGCGCAGCCGCTGGTCGCCCGCGGATATGAATCGGCGGCCGAGACGTTCGCGGTGAACGTGGTCGGTTGTGCGCAGGTGCTGGATGCGGTGCGCGCGACACGGTCGGTCCGTGCGGTCGTGGTGGTGACCAGCGACAAGTGCTACCGAAACGACGGTGTCGAGCGCGGCTTCCGCGAGGAAGACCCGCTCGGGGGTCGCGACCCGTATGCGGCGAGCAAGGCCGCCGCCGAGCTTGTGGCGGCGAGCTACCGGGAGTCATTTTTCAGCGGCGGGCCGCCGGACCGCCGGCGAGTGGCGCTGGCGACCGCGCGCGCGGGCAACGTGATTGGCGGCGGCGACTGGACGCCGGGGCGACTGGTGCCGGACGTGGTGCGCGCGCTGCTCGGCGACGAACCTGTGCCGCTGCGCAACGTGGACGCGATCCGGCCGTGGCAGCATGTGCTGGAAGCGCTCGCCGGCTATTTGACCCTGGCGGAGCGGCTCATCGCGGAGCCGGAGACCGCAGAGGGGGCATGGAATTTCGGGCCCGACCTGGACAGTCATCGTCGCGTCGCGGATCTTGTGGAACGGATGGTGGAGCTGTGGGGGGCCGACGTGCCGTGGATGCCGGACGGACGCCCGCGCCTCCCGGAAGACCGGTATTTGTGGCTGGACTCGACGAAGGCGCGCGAACGTCTGGGTTGGCGGCCGCGACTGTCGCTGGATGAAGCGCTCGACTGGATTGTGGAGTGGCACCGCGGCGTTGCGGCGGACGGGCGTCGGGCCCGCGAACTGTCGCTGGCTCAGATTGGGCGGTACCTCGCGCGAGAGGGGGGTGGGACACGGTGAAGATCTTGATCACGGGCGTCCTCGGTTACATCGGCTCGTGGATGGCGGAGGAGGCGGTCCAGCGGCACCATCGCGTCACCGGACTGGACGCGGGGTTCTACCGGCAGGCGGTGCTCTATCGCCGCCCCCGACGCGACTGGGCGTTGATCGAGAAGGATGTCCGCGACGTTACCGAGGACGATCTGGCGGGGTTCGATGCGGTGATCCACCTCGCGGAGCTCTCGAACGATCCGCTCGGCCAGCTTGACCCTGCGCTCACGCGGCGGATCAACTTTGAGGG
This sequence comes from Kiritimatiellia bacterium, assembly GCA_026417735.1. Classification (NCBI taxonomy): domain Bacteria; kingdom Pseudomonadati; phylum Kiritimatiellota; class Kiritimatiellia; species Kiritimatiellia bacterium. Next base: position 84,763 of record JAOACR010000009.1, on the reverse strand, counting down.
CAGCGTTCGGCTTGCGCGCGTCGCGAAGGCGGCGGGTGTTCCGCGCTTTCTCTATTCCTCGTCCTGCAGCGTGTACGGCATTGGTGAGGGCGACGAGGTCAAGACCGAGGACTCGCCCGTTGCGCCGCAGACGGAGTATGCGCGCTGCAAGGTGATGGTGGAGCGGGCGGTGGCGGAGCTTGCCGACGAATCATTTTCGCCCCTGTTCCTGCGCAATGCGACCGCGTATGGACCCTCGCCCGCGATGCGGTTTGACCTGGTGCTGAACAACCTCGCCGGCATGGCCTACACCAGCCGGCGCATCGCGCTGACGAGCGATGGCACCCCCTGGCGTCCGCTCGTGCACGTACGGGATATCTGTGCGGCGTTCCTTGCCGCGCTGGAAACACCGCGCGAGCGCTGGCACAACCGGGTGCTGAATGTCGGCTCGAGCGCCGAAAACTTTCGGGTTCGGGAGATCGCGGATCTCGTTGCGCGGACGTTCCCCGGCTGTGAACTGACCCTCGGCACGCGGGATCCGGACACGCGCAGTTACCGGGTGTGCGCGGACCGGATCCGAGAGGTGGTGCCGTCGTTTCGGCCGTTGCGGACGGCCGCCGATGGCGCGCGCGAGCTGCGGGAGACGTTCGAGGCGGTCGGACTAACGCGCGCGGTGTTCGAGCATCCCGCGTTCACGCGGCTGGCCCGGCTCCGCGGCCTGCTGGCGCGCGGCCGGCTCGACGCGGACCTGCGCTGGCGCGAAGTCCCGGTGGCGCCGCGGAGGCAGGGCGCATGAGCGCGACGGGGCCCACCGGCCGCTGCCGCGCGTGTGGCGAGCCGCTGCGTGAGACCTTTTGCGACCTCGGTACCTCCCCGCTGGCGAACGCCTACGTGCGGCCGGAGCAAGCAAAACGAGCGGAGCCGTTCTACCCGCTACATGCCTGGGTCTGCACCGCCTGCTGGCTCGTGCAGCTCGAAGAGTTCGAACCGCCAGAGGCGATCTTCAGCGACTACGCGTATTTTTCCTCCTATTCGGATTCGTGGGTGGAGCATGCGCGTCGCTACGTGGACGCGATGATCGAGCGGTTCGGGCTGACGCCGGGCTCCACCCGCGTCGTCGAGGTGGCCAGCAACGACGGGTACCTGCTGCAGTTTTTCCGACGGCGCGGATTCGAGGTGCTCGGCGTGGAGCCGGCCGCCAACGTCGCGGCGGAGGCGATCGCGCGCGGCATCCCCACCATCGTGCGATTCTTTGGCGAGCGGACCGCACGGGAGCTTGTCGCGGAGTACGGCGCCGCGGACTGGGTCGTCGCCAACAACGTGCTCGCCCACGTGCCGGACATCAATGATTTCGTCGCCGGCTTCCGGCTGTTGTTACGGCCGGGCGGCACCTGGACGGCTGAGTTCGCCTGGGTGGTGGAGCTGGTCCGCCGGGTCGCGTTCGACACGATCTACCACGAGCACTTCTCGTATCTGTCGCTGACGTTTTTGGATGGTTTTCTACCGCGCCACGGTTTGCGGCTGTTCGATGCAGAGGCGCTCCCGACGCACGGCGGTTCACTGCGCATTTACGTGTGCCATGCGGAGGACCCGCGACCGGCCAGCGAGCGGCTGGCGCGGCTGCTGGCGGAGGAAACCGCGCTCGGGCTCCGCGACCCGGCGTGGTACCGTGGGTTCGGTCCGCGGGTCGCCGAGGTGAAGTTTCGGCTGCTGGAATATCTGATCGGCGAGCGACGGGCGGGACGGCGGGTCGTCGGCTACGGCGCACCGGCGAAAGGCAACACGCTGCTGAATTACGCGGGTGTGAAGACCGATCTGCTGGAGTTCACCTGCGACCGTAATCCCCACAAACAGGGCTGCTTCCTGCCCGGCACTCGAATTCCGATCCGCCCGCCCGAGGCGATCTGGCAGGCACGGCCGGACCGGGTGCTGATCCTTCCCTGGAACATCGCGGACGAGGTGATGTCGCAGCTCGCCCATATTCGCGAATGGGGTGGCCGCTTCGTGGTGCCGATTCCCTCGGTGGAGGAGCTGCGGTGAAGTTCGAACCGTCCCCGCTGCCGGGCGTGTGGGTGGTGGAGTTGGAGCCCCACCGGGATGCGCGGGGCTATTTCGCGCGGGCATTTTGCGCGCGAGAGTTCGCTGCGCACGGGCTGGAGACCGTGTACGTGCAGTGCAACCTGTCCGGCAACCGACACCGCGGCACGCTGCGCGGGCTGCACTGGCAGGCCGCGCCGCACGAGGAGGCAAAACTGGTGCGGGTGGTGCGGGGCGCGGTGTTCGACGCGGTGGTGGACCTGCGCCCCGATTCGCCCACGTATCTGCAGGCGTTCACGACCGTGCTCGATGCGGCCGGTGGCCGCGCGCTGTACGTGCCGCGCGGCTGTGCGCACGGTTTTCTCACGCTCGAGGATAACACCGACGTCTTTTACCAGATGAGCGAGTACTACGTTCCGGAGCTGGCGCGGGGCGCGCGGTGGGACGACCCCGCATTCTCGATTCCATGGCCGGAGCCACCCCGCTTCATCTCCGAGCGGGACCTCGCCCACCCGCCGTTCCGTCCGGCGCGATGAGCGGCTCCGTTCCACTGCCGACCGGTGGGACCCTCGGCGCGGAGCTGTACCGGCTCTGTGCGCGGTTGTATCCGCTCTTCCGCAGCCTCACCGGTGAGGGCGTCCGCGCGACGCTCGCGATTCTGCGCCAGGTGTGTGACCTGCAGGTTCGGGGACTGTGCAGCGGCGAACCCATCCTGGATTGGACCGTGCCGCTGGAATGGACCGTCCGCGAGGCCTGGCTGCGTTCGCCCTCGGGCGAGCTGCTGGCGGATGTGCGGCAGCACAACCTTCAGCTCGTCGGCTACAGTGTGCCGTTCCGCGGGCACCTGGATCGGGAGGCGCTGCGGCCCCACCTGCACAGCCTGCCGGAGCGGCCGGACTGGATTCCGTACCGCACCTCGTACTGGACGCGCGACTGGGGTTTCTGCCTGCCGCATCGGCGCATCGAGCGGTTGGAACCGGGGTCGTATGAGGTCTGTGTGGACACGGAGCTGGCGCCGGGCGAGATGAACTGGGGCGAACGGCTGCTGCCGGGGACGCTGCGGGAGGAGATTCTGATCACCACGCACATCTGCCATCCCTCGATGGCCAACGACAACTGCAGCGGAATGGCGATCGCGGCACAGCTGGCGGCGGAGTTTGCGCGCGCCGGCGGACATCGGCGGACTCTGCGGTTCCTGTTCGCGCCGGGTACGGTGGGTGCGATCGCATGGCTTGCCCGCCATCGGGAGCTGCTCCCCCGAATCCGCCATGTGATCGTGCTGGCGGGTCTGGGTGACCCCGGCCCGCTGTCGATCAAACACACTCGTCGGGGCGACACCGAGCTGGATGCGGCGGCGCTGGCCGTGGCGCGCAGCAGCGGTCGAACGGTGGTGGAGCTGCCGTTTGCGCCCTACGGGTACGACGAGCGCCAGTACTCGTCGCCCGGCTTTGATCTGCCGACGATCGTGGTGTCGCGCTCACCCTTCGGCACTTATCCGGAGTACCACACCTCCGCGGACAACCTGGACTTCATCCAGTCCGAGGCGCTGGCGGACTCGTATCTCTTCGTGCGTGAACTGATCCGGGAGCTGGACTCGGCGCGGCACCCGGTGAACCTGCGGCCGTTTGGAGAGCCGCAGCTCGGCCGCCGGGGTCTGTACGCCTCTGTGGGCGGAGACTCTCACGCGCGAGAGCGTCAGATGGCGATGCTCTGGGTGTTGAACCTTGCGGACGGCCGCGCGACGGTGGATCAGATTGTGAGGCGGTCAAATCTGCCGCAAGCGCGCGTCGAGGAGGCGATCGCCGCACTCGAACAGGCGGGCCTGCTCGGTTGGGCGGAGGATGGTGGATGAGCCGATCACTGGTGGGCGGCGTGGCGCTGGTCACGGGCGCGGGGGGTGGCATTGGCGGCGCGGTCGCGGAGGCGCTGGCGCGCGAGGGGATGCGGGTATGGCTGTGCGGACGCCGCCGGGATCCACTGGAGGCCGCCGCCGCGCGCCTCATGCCGCCGGACCGGCTGGCGGGCGTGCTTGTCGCGGACATTACCGATCAAGGGGCCCACGGCCGAATCGCCGGGGCGGTCGGCCCGCGGTTGGATGTGCTGGTTCACGCGGCGGGTGTGTTCCGGCCCGGCTCTGCGGCGGACCTCGAGCCGGACGAAATCGAGCGCATGTTTGCGGTGAACGCGGTCGGGCCGGCCGCACTGACGCGGGCGTTGCTGCCGGCGCTGCGGGCCGCGCGCGGTCAGGTGGTGTTTGTAAACTCCACCGCGATTCTGCGCGGGAATGCGGCCTGGAGCGTGTATGCGGCCAGCAAGGCCGCGCTGAAGACACTCGCGGACGGCCTGCGCGACGTGGTGAACGCGGCGGGGGTACGGGTTCTCTCGGTGTTGCCGGGCCGCACCGCCTCGCCGATGCAGGCGGCGGTGCACGAGTGGGAGGGCCGGCCCTACCAACCGGAGCGTCTGATGCAGCCGGAAGACATCGCAGGGATGATCGTGGCGGCCTTGCGTGCGGCGGAAACCGCCGAGGTCACCGATCTGATTCTCCGGCCGATGCGGCCCGGTTGAGGGGGGACCCGGCGAGCCAATGCGCTGGGAGGTCATCGGGTCTGCGCCGTCGCTGGCCGCGTCAGTGGGCGCGCTGCAGTGGGCCGTGATGTTTGCGGTGCCGGGTGCCGCGTGGGCGTGGGCGCTGCGGCGGCCGGATGGCCGGGCTGTCCCCGGGCCGCTTGCGCGCACGCTGATCGCCGGTCTGGCGGTGAATCTTGGGCTGGTGCTCGCGCTCGGTGCGGCGGGATGCTACACGCCGGTCGCGGAGCTGGCCGCGCTGGCGGGTGTGACCGCGATCGGGGTGGCAGCGGGTGGGCGCCGGTGCCGGCCGGACGCTGGCGGGGCGCTCGGCGCTCTGCTGCTGCTGGCGGCCGGCGCGCTGGTAACGATCGCTTGGCCCCGCCGCGGAGAGTGGATTCTCGGTGGTTGGGACCCCGGCGTGTACGTGCACCAGGGAGTCACGCTGGAACGGCACCACACCCTTGGGCCGGTGCCCGACCGGTTGCTGGCCGCCCTGCAGCCGGACGAGATTGCGCTGTTCACGCGGCCGGAGCACTCAGAACTAGTGCTTCTGCCGGGCGTACCGATCGACGCCGACCAACGTCTGCTGGTGCCTGCCTTTCCCCATGCGAATGCGGCCTGGATTGCGCGCGCGCAACGGTGCATGGGGCTGCGGGGCGCGGTAAGGGCAAACCATCTGGCCGCGTGGGTGGCGCTGCTGCTGACTCCGGTTGCGGCGCGCTCGCTGGGTCTGAGCCGGCGCGCCGGCTGGCTGGCCGCCGCAACGCTGGCGATGCACCCCGTTGTGGTTCAGCACACTGCGTTCCCCACCTCGGAGCTTTTGCATCTGGCGTTGCTGCAGGGCATGGCCTCGCTGTGGCCGTTGCGCCGGGCACCGGGCGCCGCGATGGGCGTCTCGGCGTTGATGCTGCTGGCGGTGGTGAACCGTCCGTCGTTCCTGCCCTTTGGCGGGATGCTCACCGCGCTGGCCGCCGTGGAGGAAGCCGCGGAGCGGCGGCGGCGCGCGGTGCGATGGCGACGGCTGCTGCAGGTGGTGGCGCTCGCAGGCGGCGCGATGTTCGTGATGAAGTGGAACGCCACGCTGCTTTCGCGGTGGGGTGCGGCCACGACATGGCTGGCCGCTGGCTTCGTTGCGGGCGGCGGCGTGGCGGTGCTGGTGGACCTGGCCGCCTCCGTCTCGGTGCGGTTGCGCCGGCTCGCCGCCCACCCGGGGCTGGGCGGCGGATTGATGGGGCTGGCCGCGCTGGCGATGGGTGTGGCGTGGGGTGCCACACAGGTCCTCTCGTCGAACGCAGCGCTGGCTGCGCGCGCTTGGGCGGCCGGCGCAGCGGTGTATGCGGGTGCGCCGTTTTTGCTGGCTGCGGCGCTGGGGTGGGCGCTCGTCGCGCTGCGGCGCGATGCGGGTGAGGCTCCGCTGCGCACATGGTTGGCGTTCCTGCTGTTCTGCGTCGCGGCCGCGCTCGCGGTGCCGCAGATCACAATTTGGTGGCCCTGGGCGAGCCGCCGGCTGCTGGAGGCGGCGCTGCCCGCCGTCGCGCTCGGCGTCGGCGCAGTGCTGGACCGGCTGGGCGCGGTCTGGCCTGCGCCTCATGCGCGCTGGCGTCCCGCCGCGCTCACGTTGGCGCTGGGACTGGTCGTTCTGCCCAGTGCGGGGCGGTGGCGTGCGGCGGTGTGCGCCGCCGAATACAACGGCGCGACGGCCGCACTGGCGCCGGTCATTGCGCGGCTCGGCCCCCGCGATCTGGTGGTGGCCGACCACTTTTGGTGGGCGGCACCGCTGCGGTTTCTCGCCGACGTGCCGGTCGTCAATGGTGAGCTGTTCTGGGCGGCCGAGGACGACGGCGACCGGCAGCGGCTCGCGATGACGGTGCTCGCGCGCCTGCGCCGCGAGGGTTGGCGAATCCGCCTACTGAGCTCAACGGACAAGGCGCTCGCCATCTACCCCCTTCGCTGGGAGGGTGCGCGGCTGGAGGTGGATGCGGGACGGTGGACCGCCGGCGAGCTGCTCCAGCACCCCCGCGCGCGCGGCTACACGATGCGCCAGCGCGAGCGCCGCTTCCGTTTGTTCAACTGGGAGCCGCCTTGTTCAACTGGGAGCCGCCGCCGACCGGTTGACCACGCCGCTGGGCTCTGAGAGCCGCGAGGCTGCGTCCAAGCGTTGGAAACCCGCTCGCCGCACCGTTCCAACCCTTGGATGCGTCGCGCGTCGCAACCGCATGTACTTTGGCCCGTCGCGAGAGAGGCGACGACCCGATCGCGGCCCGGCTGCGGCTCAGCGCGCGTAAACCGGCCGACGATGATAGTGAGTGTGAAGCAGCTCGTGCGCCCGCGCGCTCAGCGGCGCGCCCAGGAACTCCGCGTAGAGCTTTTGAATGTACGGGTTCTGATGTGAGCACCGCTTCTGGCTCATCGCGTCATCTTGGTAGATGCCGGACGCGCGCCGGCGGCGCACCTCGTCGTCAGCGCCGTAGGGCTGGCCACCGCCGCCCACGCAGCCGCCGCGGCAGGCCATCACCTCGATGAAGTGATAGGCCGGCTCCTCGCCGCGTCGCCGGCTTTCGCGCACGCGGTCGAGCACTGTCTCGATGTTGCTCATCCAATGCGCGGCAGCGACGCGCAGCGTCCGCCCAGCGATTTCGAACGTCGCCTCCTTTACGCCCTCCAGGCCGCGCAGCGGCAGGAAGTTGATGTCGGGCGCCTCGCGCTTGGTGATGAGGTAGTGCGCGGTGCGCAGCGCCGCCTCCATCACGCCGCCCGTCGCGCCGAAGATCGTGCCCGCGCCGGTGTAGTAGCCGAGGATCGAGTCGGCCTCTTCGTCGGGCAGCTCGACGAAGTCGATGCCGCACTCCTTGATCATGCGCGCCAGCTCGCGTGTGGTGATCGAGACGTTCACGTAGGGCCGCTCGCCGTCGAACATCTCGCGAGAACGGATGATCTCGAACTTCTTCGCGGTGCAGGGCATCACGGAGACCATGTAGATCTTCGCCGGATCGAGCCCCTTCACCTGCGCGTAATAGGTTTTTGCCATCGCGGCGAGCATCGCGTGCGGGGATTTTGCGGTGGAGAAGTTGTCGATGAAGTCCGGCGCGTACTTCTCCATGTAGTCGGTCCAGGCGGGGCAGCAACTGGTGATCAGCGGCAGCGGCCCCGCGCCGTGGAGGAAGCGCTGCACGAATTCCGTGGCTTCCTCCATGATGGTGAGGTCCGCGCCAAAGTTCGTGTCGAACACCGCCCGGAAGCCGAGCCGGCGCAGCGCGGCGTAGGTCTTGCCGGTCAGCACGGTGCCCGGCTCGTAGCCGAACGCTTCGCCGATCGCGACGCGGACCGCCGGCGCGATCTGCACCACGCAGTGGAGATCGGGGTTTTGCAGCGCGCGCCAGACGCGGTCGGTTTCGTCGTGCTCGTAAATTGCGCCGACCGGGCAGTGCGCGCTGCACTGGCCGCAGCGGATGCAGGGGCTCTCCGCCAGCTGGATATCGCCGGTGGGGGCCAGCCGCGTCGAGTCACCGCGGCCGACAAACTCGAGCGCCCAGACGTTTTGCATCTGCTGGCAAACGATCGCGCACCGACCGCATTTCACGCACTTTTCGGGGTTCAGCACCACCGCGCGGGTGGAGTCGTCGGTGGGCAGTCGGGTGATGCGCGACGCAAACGGCACCTCCCGGATCCCGAAGTCCGCCGCCAGCCGTTGTAGCTCGCAATTGCCGTTGCGGGGGCACCGAAGGCAGTCGTTCGGATGGGTTGAGAGAATCAACTGCAGCACCGACTTGCGCACCCGCACGATTTCCGGATCGTGCGTAGTGATCTTCATGCCGTCTTCGACCGGCGTCGCGCAGGCGCGCAGCATCTTTGGCGAGCCTTCGACCTTGACGACGCAAATGCCGCAGGCGGCCCATGCGGGCAGGTCCGGATGGAAGCAGAGCCGTGGCACGCGGATGCCGATCTGTTCGGCCGCGCGCAGGATCGTGGTGCCCTCGGGCACCTCGCACTCCATGCCGTTGATTTCGGCCTTCACGGTTGTGAGGGGGGTGGCGGTGGTCATGAGAGCCTCCTTCAGGTGCGAAGCACCGCACCGAACTTGCACGCGGCGAAGCACTCCCCGCACTTGATGCAGCGGGTGAGGTCAATCACGTGCGGTTTGCGGCGCTCGCCGCTGATGCAGTTGACCGGACAGCGCCGCGCGCAGAGCGTGCAGCCGATGCACTTGTCCGGCAAAATCGTGTAGGTGACGAGCGCGCGGCAGCGCCCCGCGGGGCAGCGCTTGTCCTTGATGTGCACCCGGTACTCTTCGCCAAAATACCGCAACGACGAGAGCACCGGGTTGGGCGCGGTCTGACCGAGGCCGCACAGCGACGCCTTCTGCATCGCATGCGCGACGGTGTGGATCTGCTCAATGTGCGCGACCGTCGCGCGACCCTCGGTGATATCGGTGAGCAAGTTGAACATCGTGCGGCCACCGATCCGGCAGGGTGCGCACTTGCCGCAGGACTCGTCCACCGTGAATTCGAGATAGAACTTGTTCACGTCCACGATGCAATCGTCTTCGTCCATCACAATCAGGCCACCGGAGCCCATGATCGAGCCGAGCTTCGCGAGCGACTCGTAATCGATCGGGGTGTCGAGGAACTGCTCCGGGATCACGCCGCCGGAGGGGCCGCCGGTCTGCGCGGCCTTGAAACGGCGCCCGCCCTTGATGCCGCCACCGATGTCGAAGATGATTTCGCGCAACGTCGTGCCCATCGGCACCTCGATGAGGCCCGAGTTGTTGACCTTCCCGGTCAGCGCGAACACCTTCGTGCCTTTCGACGTTTCGGTCCCGATCGAAGCAAACCACGCGCCGCCCTTCAGAATGATCACCGGGATGTTCGCGAACGTTTCGACGTTGTTGATCACGGTCGGCCGCCCCCACAGGCCGCGGACCGCCGGATAGGGTGGGCGGGGCACCGGCATGCCGCGCTTGCCCTCGATCGAGGCGATCAACGCGGTTTCCTCCCCGCAGACGAATGCGCCGGCGCCAAGACGCAGTTCGACGTCGAAGTCGAACCCGGTACCCAGGATGTCGCGGCCCAGCAGCCCCATCTCGCGTGCCTGGCGGATCGCAATTTCGAGCCGGTGGATCGCCAGCGGATATTCCGCGCGGATGTAGATGTAGCCCTGGTGCGCGCCGACCGCGTAGCCCGCAATCGCCATGGCCTCGAGCACGGAGTGGGGGTCACCCTCGAGCGTGCTGCGGTCCATGTAGGCGCCGGGGTCGCCCTCGTCGGCGTTACAGATGACGTACTTGGTGTCCGCCGACGCGTTTTTTGTAAACACCCACTTCTTCCAAGTCGGGTAGCCGGCACCGCCCCGCCCCCGCAGGCCGGAGGTGCGTAGCTCCGCGATCACGTCGTCAGGCGTCATCGAGGTCAACACCTTCGCGAGCGCTTCGTAGCCCTCGCGGGCGATGTATTCCTCGATGTTTTCGGGATCGATGATGCCGCAGTTGCGCAGCACGATTCGGAACTGCTTCTGGTAGAAGGGGATGTCCGCGAAGGAACCGGGCCGCGCGCCGCCGTACAGCAGGCGCTGCACCGGTCGCCCCTTCGCGAGGTGCTCGGCGACGATCTCGTCAGCGTCCTCCGGGCGGACCTGCACATAGAGCGATTCGTCGGGCAGCACTTTTACGACGGGCCCCTGTGCACAGAAGCCAAAACAACCCGTCCGGACAACCTGAACCCGCCCCTCAAGGCCGTGAGTGCGGACCGCAGCGTTCAGGCGGTTGTAGATCTCACGGCTGCGGCAGGAGTCGCAGGCGGTGCCCGCACACACCAATACAAAGTGGGAGTACGCCATGGCGGGACTCACTTTCCGGAGCTGCGCAGGTGCGGCGCGATATCCGGCGCCGGCCGATCATACACGTGGTCGTCCACCAGACGGCCGGCGAGGATGTGCTCCTCGACGATCCGGCGGGCGACCTCGGCGGTGACACGACCGTAGATGGTCGGCGGCATGCCGGCGATGCGGACCTCGACCGTCGGTTCGGAGTAGCACAGGCCCATGCAGCCGGTCTGGCGCACGACCACGTCGCCGCGCTGGTGCCGATTCAGCGCCTCGATGAACGCGTCGAGTGCTTCCCGCGCGCCGGCTGCGATGCCGCAGGTGCCCATGCCGACCACAATTTCACCGGTGGCGCCCTCCGCGCTTTGGCGGCGCGCGATCGTCTGCTGTGCCCGTTCCCGCAGTGCGCGAAGTTCTTCCAGTGTCAGTTTGCCCATGATCTGTTCTCCTCAAGGCCGGCAACCGCAAGCGCGGCCGGCGCCCTGGCCGGCGGTGGCATGTTTTCCGCCAGCTCGTGCCGGAGCCGTTGCAGCCGGTCCGCCCGGATCGGCGCCGGCGCCCCGAGCAGGTCGAGGTTGTCGGCCACGCAAAGCCGGCCGTTGTCCTCGTGCAGCCATTGCATCGCGATGCCCCGCTCGGCGGCCATCGCCAGTGACGTTGCGATGGCCGCGGCCCAATCACCGGCCGGCGGCGCGTCGGGGTGGCGTGTATCCAACGCCAAGCGCACGAGCGTGCCCTGACCGGGCATGGACTCCACCGCCAGCTCCCCGCCGGCCTGTTGCACAATCTGGTGCAGCAGTGGCAGGCCCAGATGGGGCCGGCGAGCGGGATGCTTGCGCGGGTCACCGCCTGCAAAAGGGTCAAACAGCGCGTCGCAGTGGGCTCGATCGAGTCCGGGGCCGTCATCGGCAACCTCTGCTTCGATCCAGGAGCCCCGCTTGCTCAGATGAACCCGAATCGCCCGAGCGCCGGCCTCGATCGCGTTCGAGACCGGTTCTAACATCCAGTCGGCCAGCGTCGCATGCATCATCCACCTCGATGCTTGGCGACAATGTCGGCCAGCTGGTCTTTCGTCAGCCGGCCGTAGACCTGTCCGTCCACCGTCAGCACCGGCGCCAGGCCGCAGCAACCGATGCACCGGACAGCCTCAATCGAAAACTCGCCATCCGCGGTGGTCTGGTTCAGACCGATGCCGAGGATGGTTTCGAGCTCCTTGATCAGGTCCTCGCCCCCCTTGAGGTAGCAGGCCGTGCCCATGCACACCGCGATCTGATGACGTCCGGGCTTGCGCAGCTTGAAGAAGTGGTAGAAGGTCACCACGCCGTAGATTTTCGCCAGGGGCACATCGAGGCGGGCAGCCACTTCAAACGCGACATCGCGCGGCACGTACCCGTAGTGCTCCTGCACCCGGTGCAGCACCATAATCAGGTTGCCCGGTCTGGTCTTCCATTCCTCGATGTACCGGGACAGATCTTCCGGCAGTTCGATCGAACGATCCGGCAGCGCCGTCAGTTCTTCGTGCGTGTCCATGGTCTAATGTCTCGCTAGGTTTTAGCCTACCGGCTGAAACCAATGCCGTCTCATGATAGCAGAAACAGCCTTGCATTCAAGAAGGATGTGGCGCGTAATTGCGGGCGTCGCACTGTGAATATGTGAAAATCTTCACAATTGAACTTGCATGGGCGGTCGTATTGGCTAGAATGTTGTACTAAATAACCGGAGCACAACGCTGCATGAGTGCGACAAAAGAAGTTGTTGTTCGCCTGACCAAGTACAAGAACGTACTGGAGAAGCTCCGTTCGCTGGGTTTCGTGAAGGTGTTTTCCGACAATTTGGCGGACGCGGTCGGTGTATCCCCGGCCTTGGTGCGCAAGGACTTCTCTGTCTTCGGGCTGACGGGGAAGAAGAGGGCCGGGTATCAGGTGGATGACCTGATCGCGCAGCTCAACCGGATTCTGGGGGTGGACGAGGTTCAGCGGGTGATCGTGGTTGGCTGCGGAAAGATCGGGACCGCGCTGATGCGATATCGGGGGTTTGCGCGCGAGCGCATCCGGGTGGTGGCCGGCTTCGACGTGGATCCCTCGAAGATTGATCCGAACGCTCCGATCCCGATCCGCGACATCAACGAGATGCCGTATGTGGTGAAGAGCGAAAAAATCCAGGTGGCGATTCTCGCGGTGCCGGAGACGGTGGCGTCGCAGGTGGCCGAACAGCTGATCGCGGCGGGGATCCGGGGGATCCTGAACTTCGCGCCGATTCTGTTGAAGAGCCAGAACAACGTGGTCGTGCAGAATATCAACATCGCGCTGGAGTTGGAGAATCTGTTCTGTCTGCTGCGGTTCGCCGAGCAGGGGCTGGAGCGGGGGCGGCCATGACGCTGGACGATGCGCGGCGGGCGCTGGGGGCGGAAGAGATCCACGTACCGGATGCGGCGCGCGCACGGGTGCTGGCGGGCGTCGTGGCGACCGATCTGATGAGCGATCTGCTCACCGCGGATCGCACCGGCCATCTGGTGCTGACCGCACTGGCATCAGATCAGGCCGTGAGAACCGCGGATCTGGTGGGAGCCGCGGCGGTGATCGTGGTCAACGGCAAACCGCTGCCGGCCGGTATGGTGGAGCTGGCGCGCGAGCTCGGCATGCCCCTGTTGCGATGCCGGCGCCCGATGTTTGAGGCCTGCGCGGTGCTCGCCCGCGCGACAGGCGGCTGACGCCGCGGTTGCCGCGGAGCGGCCGATGGCCGTGCTGCCCATTCCGGCGGATCAGGTTCCGCTGATTCTGCAGGACCTGTTGTTCCGGCTGAAAGTGCGGGATGTGATGACGCGCGAGCTGATCACCGTTCGCCGTACCGATTCGATGCGCTATGCCCGAGCGCTGATGAAGAGTCACGGCATCACCGGCCTGCCGGTGGCGGAGCGCGATCGACTCTACGGCATCGTGAGCATGGATGACGTGATCACCGTGATGGAGCACGGCCAGCTCGACGAGCCGGTTGGCGCGCACATGACCGAGCGGGTCGTCGTGCTCGAGGATGACATGCCGCTGTCGTTCGGCGCCTCCTACTTCGAAAAGTACCGCTTCGGTCGTTTCCCCGTGTTGGACCGGGACGGTCGGCTCTGTGGGATTTTGACCAGCCGCGACATCAGCGCCTCGCTGCTGATTGAGCTGTACAAAGAGTATGCGAGGCTGGAAGCGAAAATGCCCGCGCCCGCACCGTGCGCGGTACCCGTTGAACAGCTGCGGTTTGCGGTGCGACGATACGACTTCGAAAACGCCGGCCGCGCCGCGCATGAAATCAAAAAGGCGCTCACCGCGCGCGGATTACCGCCGGAGCATGTTCGCCGTGCGGCGATCGCAGCGTATGAAATGGAGATGAACCTCGTCGTGCACTCCAACGGCGGTGCGATAGAAGCCCGCATCGAGCACGGTGTTGCGGAAATCACGGCGACGGACGACGGACCGGGCATCCCGGACGTCGAGCTAGCGATGCAGGATGGTTTTTCGACCGCGAACGACTGGGTTCGGTCACTGGGCTTCGGCGCCGGCATGGGGTTGGGCAACATCCGGCGAGTCGCGGACGAGTTTGCGATTCGCTCCGCGGTTGGCGAGGGCACCCGCGTGCGCGCGCTGATCCGTTGGCCTGTCTCCGCTGTGACGATGCCGCCGGAAGCGTCCCGATGAGCACGGTGTTGGACCTCTGGACGGCGCTGGGGAGTCTTGAAGTTCTGGTGGAGGGTGCGCCCCACGCGCCGGTGGTCGCCGGGTACACCTCCGACCTGCTCAGTGACGTGCTGGGCCATGCGCCTGCGGACAGCGTCTGGATCACCGTTCAGACGCACCGTGCCGTGATCGGCGTGGCGGCGGCGGTCGGAATCCGGGCGGTGCTCATCGCCCACGGCCGCCCGGTGCCGCCAGACACCATCGAGGCGGCGCGTGCGCAGTCGGTGGCGGTCGCTCGCTCGCCCTTGAGCCAGTACGAGCTGTCGTGGCGCGTGCACGCTGCGCTCACCAGGCGTGCCGGGTGAGAGCGGATCTGCACATTCACTCGTGCCTGTCCCCCTGCGGGGATCTTCGCATGTCACCCCGCGAGATCGCGTACCACGCCGCGGTCGCGGGTCTGCAGATGATTGCGGTGGTGGACCACAACGCGGGGTTGAACGCCCCGGCGAGTGCCCGGGCGGCCGCCGCGCGCGGGCTCGCGGTGCTGACCGGCGTCGAGGTCACGACGGTGGAGGAGCTCCACGTGCTGGCGTTGTTCGATGATCCGTTGGCCACGGTCGAGTTTGGCCGGCAGGCCACCGCCCGCTTGGCGAGCGTACCGGTGAGCCGTCTGACCGAGGTGGACCAGCCTGTGGTGAATGAAGAGGGGGAAATCGAGACCCTGGTGCCGGTCTGGCTCGGCGCGGCGACCGACTGGCCGCTCACCGAGCTCTGTGAAGCGATTTGCGCCGCGGGCGGACTGTGTGTTCCCTCCCATGTGGACCGTCCCGCCATGAGCGTGCTCTCGCAACTGGGGCGGATGCCGGAGCTACCCTTCGACGCCGTCGAGGTCAGCGACCGCTACGACTGTGCCCGGGATCCGGCCGGCCTGCGCGGGCGGTGGGCGATGATCCGCACCAGCGATGCGCATCACCCCGAGGAGATCGGGCGGGGTTGGACCGAGCTGCCGCTGGCCACCGGCCGGGTAGAGGACTGCCGCGCGGCGTTCGCGGAGCTGCGCGCCCGACAGCTCGCCGATCCGACGGCGGGACTGCCGCCACGGGTCGGCTTGTGACACCGCCGGTCAAGCCGTTACGATGGCGCGGTCTCCTGGCACGAGGGCGCACATGACCGCGATTCACACCAACGAGGCGCCCGCGCCGATCGGTCCCTATTCGCAGGGCGTGGTGGCGGGCGGCTGGGTCTGGACGGCCGGGCAGCTCGGAATCGAGCCGTGCAGCGGTTTGCTCGCCGACGGCTTCATCGCGCAGGCTCGACAGGCGCTGGCAAACGTCCGCGCCGTACTGGCAGCCGGGGGCGCGGCGCCGGCCGACGTAGTGAAAGTGACGGTGTTCCTGAAAGATCTGGCGAATTTCGGCGCGTTCAACGCGGTGTTTGAGGAGTTCTTCCGGCCTCCGTGGCCGGCGCGCGAAGTGATTCAGGCGGCGCGGCTGCCGCGCGATGCGGAAATCGAAATTTCTGTGGTCGCGCACCGCTCCGCATGACTGCAAACCACACATTTGCGTGCCACCGTCGGCTGACGCCTTGGGGGGTCGGCGTCGTTGCGGCGATGTGGCTGGCACTCGCCCGCGCCGCGCCGGGCGACCCGGCGGCCGAACTGCGAGCGCTCGCCGGTGGACCGGTCCGGTTGGTCTGGTCTCGCCAGGTCAGCGGAGAAGGCGGCGATCCGTTCGCTACGAATTCCTGGTATTCACTTATCGCGTTCGACACGGAGGCCGGTGGTGAGCGGGTGCTCGTGCCGGGTCCGCGCTCGGTCCGCAAGCCGCTGATCTCGCCGGATGGCGAGTGGGTCGTCTTTACCGACTACGCCCGAGGTCGGGTGATGGCAGTCCGCTTTGGCGGTGGAGAGGTGCGGGATCTGGCCGACGGGCACGCGGCCGACGTGTGGCGCGACCCGGCCGACGGCCGCCTCTGGGTCTTTGCGGTGCGCGGTCCGCTAGAGTCGGAGGCGTTTCTCGGATCGCCAGCGGTCCGGTTCCCGTTGGATGCGCCGTCCGACGAGCGGCTGGTGTGGACGAAGACTCCGGTCAGCGTGGACAATTTTCAGGTGACCGCCGACGGTGCCCGCGCGGCGGCGCTCGCACCGTGGCCGACCGCTGCCTGGCTCGAGTTGCCGGACGGCGCGATGAAACGAGTCGGGCGCGGCTGCTGGACCTCCCGGGCGCCGGACGATTCCCGGCTGATGTGGTTGTTCGATGGCGCGCATCGCAACCTTCTGATCTGCTCGTTGCGCGACAACCGCCGTTGGACGGTACCGGTGAACACGGCCCTGGGCATGCAAGGGGCCGAAGTCTACCACCCCCGCTGGGGGCGGCCGGCCCATCTGTTCGCGTTGACCGGTCCGTACCTCGCCGGGAGCGGGCCGACCCGCATTCACTTCGGCGGGCCCCGCGTGGAGGTGTTCGTTGGCCGGTTTGCCGCCGCGTTTGACCGTGTTGACGCGTGGGTGCAGGTGACGCGCAACGACACCGCCGATTACTTTCCCGACGTCTGGAGTACGGCGGCTCGGCCCCCGCCGCAGGTCCAGACCGAACGCACTGCGAAAACGCCCGCATTGACGCCCCCCGTCCGCCACGTGATCGAGGCGCGCGTTGTCGCACTGACCCGCACGCCCACCGCCGCCGAAATTCGTCCGTACGACCGGGCGCTGATTGCGTTTGAGTACGAGGTGCTGCGAACACTCGAGGGCCCCCCGATGCAGGGCCGCATTCTGGTGCTCCACTGGGGCGTTCGCGACCGAAAGCCCGTCGCGCCCCGGCGCCGCCTCGGCGAAACCGTGCAACTTGCGTTGGAGCCCTACGAGGCCCACCCGGAGCTGGAGGGGGAACGAATCGTGATGGACATGGCCGACGAAGGCCGTCCACAGTTCATCGAGGTGCCGCACTGACGCGGCACGGCAATGGTCTTCAGCTCGCACATTTTTCTGTTTGTGTTCCTGCCGCTGGCGCTGGCCGGCTACTACCTGCTGCCGCGCCGCGCGCGCAATGCCTTCCTAACTGCGGTCAGCTACGTGTTCTATGGATGGTCGAACCCGGCGTTCGGGCTGCTGATGCTGCTTTCGACACTGATTGATTACGTCGCCGGGCTTCTGATCTCCGGCCAGTGGCGCCCCGCGGCCTGGCGCCGACCGGTGGAGATGCTGACGCCGGGCGGGCCGCGTACGCGGCTGCAACGCCTGGGCGTGACCCTCAGCGTCCTCTCGAATCTCGCGCTGCTCGGCTTCTTCAAGTACTTCAATTTCCTTGTGGATTCCTGGAACGGCCTTGCCGCCGCGCTGGGCCGGCCCGGCGCTGCGATCGAGACTTCGCTGCGGGTTGTGCTGCCGCTGGGCATCAGCTTCTACACGTTTCAGTCGATGTCCTACTCGATCGACGTGTATCGCGGCCACGCGCGCGCGATCCGCAATTTTGTGGACTTCGCCTGTTACGTGGCGATGTTTCCACAGCTGGTCGCCGGTCCGATCATCCGCTTCGCAGAGGTCGCGCGGCAGCTCACCGCCCGACGCGAATCGGTGGAAAAGTTCGCGCGGGGCTCCGCGTTCTTCGCGCTCGGTCTCGCAAAAAAGGTATTGCTCGCGAACCCGTGCGGGAAGATCGCGGATCTCGTATTCGACTCCGCGGGAGGCGCGGGCGCGCTCGACGCCTGGTATGGCGTCACCGCCTACGCGTTTCAAATCTACTTCGATTTTTCCGGCTATTCGGACATGGCGATCGGCCTCGGTTTGATGTTCGGCTTTGTGTTTGCGAAGAACTTTGATTCACCCTACCGCTCCGCCTCGATCACCGAGTTCTGGCGTCGGTGGCACATCTCGCTGTCCAGCTGGCTGCGCGACTACCTCTATGTGCCGCTGGGGGGCAACCGCCGCGGGCCCATGCGCACCGCAGTGAACCTTGCGATCGTGATGCTGCTGGGTGGCCTCTGGCACGGCGCGGCGTGGACCTTCGTGCTGTGGGGCGCCTATCACGGCGCCTGGCTGATTCTGGAACGGGCACTGGGCCGCCGGCCGCTGTATCACCGGCTGCCCACGCCGCTGCGCGTCGCGCTGACGTTTGTGATCGTACTAGGTTCGTGGGTGCTATTTCGCTCGCCGGACCTGTCGGCCGCGTTCGCGATGTTCCGTGCGATGGCCGGCGTCACCCCAACGTGGCCGGCGGCGGGCGCGATCGGCGGGCTGATCTATGCGCCGCTCCACGCCGGCACCTGGGCGGCAGCGGCGCTGGTGACATGGCTGGCACCCAGCACATGGGACTGGACCCGGCGACTGCCCGCGTGGAAGCTGATCGTCGCGCTCGGACTGGCACTGGCCTCGATCGCGGTGCTCAGTACACAGGCCTACAATCCCTTCATCTACTTCATCTTCTGATGACCCAGCCTCCGCCATCTGCGCAGCCCGCCGGCCGGCCAACCCGCGAGGAACTCGCGCTGACGGAAATCGGCCACACGGAGATCTCACCCGCCGCAGCGCGCGTCGCAATGGTGGTGGTGACGGTGGGACTGGCGCTTGCGCCGCTGGCGGAAATCGCCCGGGACTTCGTCGACTACCGGCGCGGGGAGCGCCCGTCCCCCTGGCCGACCATTGCCGGAATTGGGCCGGTCATCGCGGATGCAGTGATCGCATGGAGCGCGGCGCCGGGCGGGCTGTTGAATCGCATGCTGGAGGCCAATCACGTTTTGCGCATCGGTCTGCAGCGGTATGAGGACGAACTGGAGGAAGCCTCGTGGTTCCGGGAGCGAGTGCAACCGGCGACGCAGTGGCTGCTGTGCCGGCTTCTGCGAGCGGGCAACGAGCCGACGCTGATCGGCCGCTCCGGTGTGCTGTATTACGGTCCCGAGCTCGAGCACCTCGCCGGCGCGGGATTCCTCGACCCTGGGCAGTTGGAACGGCGGCGCCGTAGCGGGGATCGCTGGACGCCCGCGCCGCAGCCCGACCCTGTCGCCGCGATCGTCGAGTTCCGCGATCAGCTCGCTGCGCGGGGCATCCATCTGATCGTGATGCCGGTGCCAGTGAAGATCGGTGCTTGGCCGGCTGGTTTCACCGACCGGAGGTTGGGGAGCCCGCCATTGCGTAATCGGAGCTGGCCGCAGTTTCGTGCCGCGCTCGAACGGCATCAGGTGGAAATTCTGGACATCGCGGAGGTGATGCGAAACTTCCCCCCCGACCTGCGCGCCGGTCCTTACTTGCGGACCGACACCCATTGGCGGCCGGAAACGATGGAGGCGATCGCGGCAGCGTTGGCGCAGCGTATCCGGCCGCGCCTGCCAGCTGTGCCGCCAACCACCTACCGCGCGAGCCCCGCGTTGGTGACAAATCGGGGGGATCTGGCGGTCATGCTGAATCTGCCCGCCTCTGCTCCCTGGCCTGCCCCGGAAGTGGCGGCAATCCGCCAGGTGATCAGTCCGGATGGCCGTCCGTGGACGTCCGATCCCACGGCGGAGGTGCTGCTGCTCGGCGACAGTTTCGCGAACATTTTCTCGCTGGACTCGATGCGCTGGGGCTCCGCTGCGGGGCTCGCCGAGCATCTCTCGCTCGCGCTCCAGCGGCCGGTGGATCGGATGGTCCGCAACGACGCGGGTGCGTACGCGACCCGCCACCTGCTCTTCGGCGAATTGCGCCGACGGCCGGAACGGCTGGCAAACAAACGGGTCGTCGTCTGGCAGTTTTCGGAACGAGAGCTTTCGTTGGGCGACTGGAAGCTTCTGAGCTGGCCGCCGAGGGCCGATCGTGCGGCTGGAGGTGCCACGCCGTGACGCCGCGCAGCGGAGCGGGACGCCGTCGGGCCACCGCGGTGCTCGTCGTTCGCGAGGCGTTCGCAGCGTTTTCGCGCCACCGGCACGGCGACACCGCGGCGGTACTGACCTACTACGGGTTTTTGTCCTTCGTACCGCTGCTGCTGTTGGTATCGGTGGTGACGAGCCGCTGGATTCTGCGTTCGCCCGTGGCGGTCGAGGCAATTCGTGGCGCGGCGGACGCGTTGGTCGCCGGGTTGGGGGCGATGGCGCTGGACCAGATTGAAACGCTCGCCGCACAGCGCACCTGGAGCCTGGTCGGGCTGCTTGCGCTGTTTTGGTCCATTACGCCGTTTGCGGCTGCGATGCGTGGGGCGATGGCGCGCGTGTTCCAGCCCGATCGTCCGGTGGCGCTGTGGCGGGCGAAGCTGCGGGATGTGTTGGGCGCGCTGGTGCTGATTGCGGTGTTCTTGTTGCTCGTCGGCGGGCGGATCCTCTATGGCGCACTCGCCCGGCGGTTGCCGACGAGCCTGTCTGTCGCGGCCGCCGCGGTGCAGCTGGGTTTTTCGTTCGCGCTGGCGCTGGGCGCGCTCGGCGTGCTGTTCCGAGTGTTCGCGCCGGTGCGATTGCGCCGGGGCGAGCTGGTGTGCGGTGCGGTCATTTCCGCGGTGCTGTTGCTGGCGATCCGCCCGGCCTTCGCGGCGTTCCTCCGCTACAATCCCAGTTACGGATTTGCGTTCGGTTCACTGAAAGCGGTGTTCCTAATGCTCACCTGGGTGTACGTATCCTTCGCGGCGGTGCTGCTCGGCGCGGAAATCACCGCCGCGGCCCGACGGCGCGAGGTTGCGCTGCTGCAGCTGTTTTTGGTCGGGCGGGGTGCGGAGGGCGCCGCGCCGCTGGTGGAGCGCCACCTGCGGCGGTTCGGAGCAGGTGAGGTGCTGTTCCGCGAGGGGGACCACGGCGACGAAATGTATGTGCTGCGCCGCGGCACCGTGCGGCTGCGCCGCGGCACCACGACGCTGCGCGACATGCACGAGGGCGACTACTTCGGCGAGCTCGCGATGCTGCTCGATACGCCGCGCAGCGCGACCGCCGAGGCGGTCACCGACGGAGAGCTGGTCGTGATTCGACGGGACCAGTGGGAGATGATGTTGAGGGAACAGCCAGAACTGGCGCTGCCGCTCTTGCGGGAGCTGGCGGAACGCCTCCGTGCCACGGATGCACAGTTCGACGAGCGCGTGCCGGCGATGTCCAGTTCTGAGGTTCGCGCGGAAAAAGCAATGACCGGGTCCGACGAGGCGTCGACCCGGCGGGAGACCACACCATGACGGGCAAGTGGAGGACGTGGCTGCTGATCGCGGCGGTGAGCTGGGGGGGGGCGGCGGAGGGCGTGGAGAGCGGCGCGGTGGTGCGGCTCGAGGTGCGGGGCGATCCGCCGGGATTGAGCGAGTCCTTGCAGCGCGAGGCGCGGGCGGCCATCGACCGCGGGCTGCGATGGTTGCTGGCGCAGCAGTCCCCGACGGGGAGCTGGTCGAACGCGCAGTATCCCGCGCTCACCGCATTGCCGCTGTGGGCGCTCGCGAAGGCCGGAATGGCGGACTCGCCCGCGGCGCAGCGCGCAGTGGACTTCCTGCTCTCCTGTGCGCACGAGAACGGCGCGATCTACCGCGCGCCGGACCGGCCGGGCGGAGGGGGCGGGCTGCCCAACTACAACACTGCCATCAGCATGGTCGCGCTGCATCTCAGTGGGGACCCGCGGGCGACGCCCGTTGTGCTCCGCGCGCGGCGGTATCTCGCGCGCACGCAGCACCTCGGCGGCGATGTGTATTACGGAGGGATGGGTTATGACGCGGAGAGCGGGCGCCCCTACGCGGACCTTTCAAACTCGTATATTGCGTACGAGGCGATGCGCATGACCGAGTCCGCCGAGGACCTGCGGCGGGACGGCGGACCGCGGGCAGATCTGAACTGGGAGGCCGCGCGCGCCTTCATTCAGCGGACACAGAACGACGCACGCTTCAACCCCGCTCCCTGGGCGACCGATGATCCCGCAGATCGCGGCGGCTTCGTGTACCACCCCGAGCAGACGCGCGCCGGCACCACCACGAATGCGGCGGGCGTCGTGAAGTTTCGCTCGATGCGCGGAATGACGTATGCGGGCCTGCTGAGCTACATTTATGCGGACGTTGACCGCACGGATCCCCGCGTGGAGGCGACTGTCAACTGGATTGTGCGCAACTGGTCGCTCGATGCGAACAACCCGCGCGCGCCGGGTGAGGGGAAGACCGCGACGCAGGACGATCGCGAAGGCCTCTTCTACATGTACAATGTGATGGCGAAGGGGCTGGCGGCGTATGGTCAAGACGTATTTCGCCCGCCGAATGCCCCGCCGTTCAACTGGCGCGTGGAACTGATCCAGCGCTTGCTCGCCTTGCAGAAAACCGACCCGGCGACGGGTCTGGGGTACTGGGTGAACGATGTTGGCCGCTACTGGGAGTCGGACCCGGTGCTGGTCACCTCGTATGCGCTGATTGCGCTGCAGGTCGCGCTCGGCACCGACCCGGCCACAGGCGCGTGGCGGCCGTTGCCGGCGGGATCGTCCCGCTGAGACCCCGCGGCGTTCGCCAGACGTTCTCACCGGCCCTGATCGACGGGCTGGTGGGCGGGCGGTGTATACTGCGCCCATGGCCAGGCTTCGAATCACCGGTGGGCGGCCGATCGCGGGCCGGTACCGCCCCAGCGGCAACAAAAACGCGGCGCTTCCGATGCTCGCGGCGTCGCTGCTGACCGACGAGCCGGTCGTGCTGCACAACGTGCCGGACATCCGCGATGTCGCGGTGATGCTCGAGCTGCTGGACTCGGTCGGTGTCGAGGTGCAGCGACGCGGACCCACGGTGCGGTTATGGGCACGACAGGTACGTTGCCGTCCCTTCCCCGAAGTGCTGTGCCGCCGCATTCGGGCCTCCATTCTGCTGGCCGGCCCGATGACCGCCCGCTGCGGCCGTGCGGTGCTCGGCCCGCCGGGAGGCGATGTGATCGGCCGCCGGCGACTTGATGCCCACGTTCTGGCGCTGCGGGCGCTCGGCGTGGAGATCGAAATGGGTGCACGATACGTCTTTCGCCGGCGAGCTGCCTCCGGTGGCGAGGTGTTGTTCGACGAGGCGAGCGTCACCGCCACCGAGAACGCGATGATGGTCGCCGCGCTGACGCCGGCCGAGACGACCTTTTATAACGCCGCCTGTGAGCCGCACGTCCGTGATCTGGCGGCGATGCTGCGCGCGATGGGCGCCGAGATCGAAGGCGACGGCACACATCGAATCCGCATTCGCGGCGTCGAGCGGCTGCGGGGAACGGAGGCCACGGTCGGGCCCGACCACATCGAGATGGGCAGCTTTTTGGCCGCAGCTGCGGTGACCGGTGGATCGCTCGTCGTCGAATCGCCCCCCGATCCGCTCACTTGTGCGGTCTGCCGACGACCGTTCGATCTCTTCGGCCTGACGTGGCGTCGAACGGACGAAGAGCTCACCCAACCGCTCGCTCGGCGGCTTCGCGTTCGCCCCGCGCTGCACGGTCCCATTCCCAAAATCGAAGATGGTCCATGGCCGGCGTTCCCGTCGGACCTGCTCAGCATCGCGATTGTGATGGCGACGCAGGCGGCGGGCGCGACGCTGTTTTTCGAAAAGATGTTTGAGAGCCGCTTGTATTTTGTGGACCGGCTGATGGACATGGGGGCGCACATTGTGGTGTGCGATCCTCACCGTGTGCTGGTGACCGGCCCGGCTCGCCTCCACGGGGGTTGTCTGCCCAGTCCGGACATCCGGGCGGGGATGAGCATGGTCGTCGCCGCGCTCTGTGCACGGGGGGAGAGCGTGATCGAGAACGCGGAGGTGATCGATCGCGGCTACGAGCGGCTGGACGAGCGGCTGGCCGCGCTCGGGGCGCAGATTCGACGCGAGCCGGATGGCCCCTGTGAATGAAACCTCGGTTTTCTGCGCATTTTTACGCGGCGTGAGGCCATCCGCATTGCATCGCCGCACGCGCGCAGGAGAGGCGCCCGAGCCGATGGTGCACGGGCAGTGGCCATATGTGGGGCTCCCAGAGCCGAGGACGCGACATCTTGGGGTTCGCTCCGCACTGATTCGCGTCGTGCGCGGCGGGGATTGTCGATGAAATCGTGCGCCGTTACGCTCCGCGCCGCGTGTCCGGCCGGAAGCGGCGGGGTTGTGAACAAGCTGTGAATAACCCGCTTCGGAGTGGCGTCGGAACGGCAGTTTTGTTGGTTTTTTGTTGTGGAAAATTGATGGCGGGATGCGGTGGGGGTGGCAGTGATGGGAGAGCACGAAGCGCTCTGGGCGCAGGCCTGCGAGGAACTTCGGCGCCGTGTGTCGCCGGAGGTGTTTGAGCGATGGATTGCCGTGATCCGTGCGACGGCGCTCGAGGGCGACACGTTGGTGCTCTCGGTGCCGTGCGATTTCTATGTTGGCTGGCTGGAGGAAAACTACCTGCCGTTGATCCGGACCGCCCTGACGGCGGTCGCGGCGCGCGACGTGCCGGTGCGGCTGTGCGTGGATTCGCCGGCGCCAGAGCCCGCCGCGCCGAAACCGCCGCCAGCCGCCGAACCGGCCCGCCAGGCGCCTCGCGGTTCGATCTCCACTCCGCTCGATGAGGCCTTCACGTTCGAGACGTTCGTGCTGGGTCCCTCCAACGCGTTTGCGCACGCGGCCTGTCTGGCGGTCGCGCAGACGCCCGGCCGCGCCTACAACCCGCTGCTGATCTTCGGTGGCTCGGGCCTGGGAAAAACCCATCTGATGCAGGCTGTCGGCCACTATGCGCTGAAGACTTCCCGGACCATCACCGTGTGCTACACCTCCGCGGAGGCGTTCCTGAACGAGTACATTGAGTCGCTGCAGTACAACCGCATGGTGCATTTCCGGCGCAAATACCGCGGCGTGGATCTGTTGCTGATAGACGACATCCACTTCCTCGCCGGCCGCGATGGTCTGCAGGAAGAGTTCTTCCACATGTTCAATGAGCTGCATACCCGCGGCCGTCAGATCGTGCTGACCTGCGACCGCGCACCCGCGGAGATCCAGGGACTGGACAAACGGCTCGTCTCCCGTTTTGCGTGGGGCGTGACCACCCAGATCGAGCCGCCGGACGTGGAGACGCGCGTCGCGATTCTGCGTCGCAAAGCGGAACTGATGCGCGCGGCGGTGCCGGACGAGGTGATCCTGTTCATCGCCGAACACGTGCGCAGCAATATCCGCACGATGGAGGGCGCGCTGAAGAGCGTGTGGGCGTATGCGGCACTCCACCACCAGACGCCGTCGGTCGAAATGGCGACGCGCGTCCTGCGAGGGCACATCGAGGCCAGCGCGTCCGCGCCGCCGACGATCGAGGCGATCCAGAAGGCCGTGGCGCAGTACTACGATGTGCGGCTGTCGGACATGACCAGCCAGCGCCGCATGCAGAGTGTGGTGGTTCCGCGGCAGGTCGCGATGTATCTGTGCCGACTGTTGACCGGCCAGTCACTGCCGGCGATCGGCGAAGCCTTCGGCCGCAACCATGCGACAGTGCTGCACGCCTGCCGCACGGTCAGCGAGCGGGCCCGGCACGATCCGAACCTCGCCGACACAATCGCGACGCTGCGCCGTCGGCTCGGGGCCGATTGAGCCGGGACCGCGGCGCGCTTGTGGCGAGCTCGCAAATGCCGATAATGCAGGTGGCCGGGCGAAGAACCGCGCGGCCACCGGATCGAGCCCATGAAACAAAAGGTGGTTCTGGCCATCGCCGCGCTGATCGGCCTCTTCGCGTTCGTGATGACACACCGCTATCTCGAGGGCGAGCGAGAAAAGCTGTACGCGGGCGCGGAAAAAATCCAGGTGATCGCGGTCTCCGAGGACGTGCCGGCGGGCGCGGTGCTGACGATGGACGTGCTCGGCAAGAAGTCGGTGTTCAAGCAGGCAGTCGGCGCACAAGCAGTGCTGCCGGAAGATCTGAACCTCGTGCTCGGCAAGAAGCTCAAGTTTGCGCTGCGGCGCGATGATCCGCTGCTGTGGTCGCATGTGGACGTGCCGGAGCGGCTGCGGTTTGGTCTTTCGCCGATGATTAAGCCGGGCATGCGGGCGTTGTCGCTGGCGATCGCTGGTGAGGCCGCGGTCAGCGGGCTGGTGCAGCCCAATGACCGGGTGGACATTCTCGGCACCTTCACGATGCCCTCCGCCACCACGCCCGGACAGATGGAGACCGTCACGCTGACGATTCTGCAGGACGTATCGGTGCTGGCCACCGGTACGCGACTGGCCCGCTCCGAGGGAGGTTACCAATCCGCGTTTGAGGGTCGCCCCACTAGCTACAGCTCCGTCACCCTCGAGGTCACCCCGCGTGAGGCGGAACTGCTCGTGTTCGCACAAAACATGAAGGGACAGCTCACCCTCACCTTGCGAAATCCGGACGACGTGAGCTTCGAGAAGGACCTGCCGGCGGTGAACTTCAAGCACTTCGAGTCCAAGCTGCCGGAGCTGAACACCTTCCGGCAGCGAACCATCCGGCACAAGCAGGAGTGAGCGGATGGGCGGCGATTGGCGCCTGCAGATCGCGCGGCCCGGCAAGCCCGAACGGACGTTTCCGCTCGAGACCGGCGTCTACTCGATTGGCAGCGATCACGAGAACCTCATCGTGCTGCCCGACCCATCCGTGAACTGGCGGCACGCGGTGTTGACGGTCGGTGACCGTGAGATCTGGGTCGAAGACCTGATGACCGACCAGGGCACCTTCGTCGACGATGTGCGCGTCACCGGCCGCCGGCTCGTGTTGCCCGGCCAGACGCTGCGCATCGGTCCGTACCGGTTGCGCATCGTGCCTGCCGCCGACCTCGCCGCCGCCGCGCCGGCGCCAGCCCTCGCCGTCGCGCCCGACGCGGGCATGGAGGAAGAGCTACCGCTCGCCCGGCCGCGGCCGGAGGATGAGCAGCGCCGTCGCTCGATCCGCCGGCAGATCCACAACGAGCTGCTGCAGCGACTCGACATCAAGCGGCTGGCCGCCGGCCGAATTGACGAGAAGGATCTGCGTCGCCGTGCGATGGAACAAATCCGGGCCATCATCCGCGACGTGCGCGACCGGTTGCCGAAGGACATCGACGCGGAGCGCCTCGCGAAGGAGGTCTACGACGAGGCGATCGGGCTGGGGCCGCTGGAGGACCTGCTCGCGGACCCGGAAGTGACTGAAATCATGGTGAACGGCTGCGAGCAGGTGTATGTGGAGCGGCACGGAAAACTGTATCTGACCGGCAAGACATTTCTCGACGACGATTCGGTGCTCGCGGTGATCGAGCGCATCGTGTCGCCGATTGGCCGACGCATCGACGAAAGCCAGCCGTACGTCGATGCGCGCCTGCCGGACGGCTCGCGCGTGAACGCGATCATTCATCCGCTGTCGCTGGTCGGACCCTGCTTGACGATTCGCAAGTTCTCCCGCGAGCCGTTCACCGCGGAAGACCTCGTGCGGCTGGGCACCTGGACGCCGAATCTGGTCGACTTCCTTCGCGCCTGCGTGCTGATGCGCAAGAACATGATCATTTCCGGCGGCACCGGCTCCGGCAAGACGACGCTGCTGAACGTGATCAGTTCGTTCATTCCGCCCGGCGATCGCATCATCACGATCGAAGACGCTGCAGAACTGCGGCTGACGCAGCCGCATGTCGTTCGGCTCGAGGCGCGGCCGCCCAACATCGAGGGCAAGGGGGCGGTGACGATCCGGGACCTGGTGCGTAACGCGCTCCGCATGCGGCCAGACCGGATCATTGTCGGCGAGGTGCGGGGCGGCGAGGCGCTGGACATGCTGCAGGCGATGAACACCGGCCACGAAGGCTCGCTGACGACGATCCATGCGAACTCGCCGCGCGACGTGATCTCGCGGCTGGAGACGATGGTGCTGATGGCCGGTATGGACCTTCCGCTGCGCGCGATCCGCGAACAGATCGGCTCCGCGATTCACCTGATCGTGCACGAGGCGAGGTACAGCGACGGCACGCGCAAAGTGAGCCGGGTCGCGGAAGTGGTGGGGCTGGAGGGGGATCAGATCACGATGCAGGATATTTTCGTCTTCGAACAACGCGGCGTCGACGCGCGCGGGCGGGTGATCGGCCGACTGGTCCCGACCGGCTCCGTGCCGACGTTCGTCGAGGAGATGAAGAGCCGCGGCCTGTCGCTGGATCATTCGATTTTTGATCCCTCGAGGGCGGGATGAGCGCGCTGCTGGGCCATCTGCTGATCCCGGCGCTGTTCGGGCTCTGTTTTGCGCTGCTCGGCTGGGCGCTGCTCAGCGGACTGCGGGAAGGGATGGAGCAGTACGCCCGAACCTTCTCCGCCGACACGGCGCGGCAGTTTGAGGACCTCTTCCTGTTCATCCCGCCGAAGCGGATCGCGGACCTGGCCCGGTACGGCGCGTTGGGCGTGTTCCTGCTCTTCTACTTGCTCTTCGGTGACCTCGGCAGCCGTGCGGGCGTGATCCGCGGGGTGGTATTCGCTTCCGTTGGTGCGGGGCTCGCGCTGATGGCGCCCCGCGGCCTGCTGCACATCCTGCGACGCCGACGGTTGGCGCGATTCAACCAGCAGCTGGTGGACAGCCTGATCGGGATGAGCAGCGCGCTGAAGGCCGGGTTCAGCATCCTGCAGGCGTTCGAGACGATCGTGAAACAGAACGAAAATCCGATCTCGCAGGAGTTTTCACTCTTTCTGCAGCAGGTGCGGGTTGGCGTGAGGTTCGAGGACGCGCTGCGCAACATGGAGGAGCGGGTCGGCAGCGAGGACCTGATCCTGATGAACCAGGCGATCGAGATCGCGCGCCAGACCGGTGGCAACCTCACCGAGGTGTTCGAAAAGATCGCGGCGACGATCCGCGAACGCATGCGCATTCAGCGGCGCATCCGATCGCTCACCGCCCAGGGGCGCCTGCAGGGCATCGTGGTGGGGTTGATGCCGCTGGCGCTGCTGTTCCTGATGAGTCTGGTGGATCCGAAGATGATGCAGGCGTTTTTCGCATCGCGCCTGGGCATCGGGCTGATCGTCGCGGCGGGACTGCTGGTGGCGACCGGCGCGGTGGTGATCCGCCGGATCGTGGACATCCGCATATGACGGGCTGGCCGGCGACGGACATCTTACTCGGCACGCTTTGGGCGGCCGCCGCAGCGCTGCTCGCCTGGCACATTGGCCGGATTGCGGCCGATATCACCTACGTTACGCTTGCAGACGGCCGCCGCCGGGAACGGCGGCTGCCGCTGAGCTATCGGCTGTTGTTGCCGTTCGCGCCGAACCTCGCGCCGCTGGTGAACCGGCCGGAGTTCGCGCGGCTGCGCGAGGAACATGACCGGCGGCTCATCGCGGCGGGCTTCGAGGGTCTGCTGAGCGGCCGAGAGCTCATTGCGCTGCGCTTTCTGATGCCCGTGGTGTTCGGCACGTTGACCGTGATCGCGGTCCACGCGGTTCTCCGCCGCGTGCCGGGAGCGGTCGGCGCCGCGCTCGCGCAGCGCGCGGTGCTGTTTGATCTGGTGCTGGTGCTGTACTGGTTCATTCAGCCCTCGCTGTGGCTGCAGCGCCGGCTCCGCGAGCGGCACCTCCAGATTCAGCGCGCGCTGCCGTTCGTACTGGACCTGCTCACGCTTTCGGTCGAGGCGGGGCTTGATTTCATGACCGCGATCAAACGCATCATTGATCGCCGCGAACTCGACGCGCTGAACGAGGAGCTGATCCGCGTGTTTCGGGAGGTGCAGCTCGGGCGCACACGGCGCGAGGCGTTGCGGGATCTGGCCGACCGCGTGCAGCATCCCGACGTGCGCGCAGTGACGAACGCACTGGTCCAAGCGGACGAGCTCGGGGTGAGTATCGGGTCGATCCTGCGCATCCAGGCGGATCAAATGCGCGTGCGCCGGTTTCTCAACGCGGAACGCATGGCGAACGAGGCGCCGGTGAAACTGCTGTTTCCGCTGATCGTCTTCATCTTCCCCTCGGTCTTCCTGATCTTGCTGGGACCCATCGTGGTGCAAGTGCTGCAGCACGGATTCTGAACACAAGACCAGCGAGCGGGATTTTGCGCGCCGCAGTTGACGAAAAAAATTTTTCCACTATATGTTCCGCTAATGCGACGTGTGATCACGATGCGATCGGATCGTCGGGGCGACCCATCAGCCGTATCGTGGCACGTTCGTCCCAACGCTGCTTCTTCCGCCGTCTTGGTTGCGCCGCGGGGTTTCGCGATGCGATGTGAACGAACCGGATCCATGGATCCGGGCTGAAAGGGGGGAATGCGAAATGCCAGCGAAGAAGGCTGCGAAGAAACCGGCGAAGAAGGCCGCGAAGAAGAAGTAAGAGCGTCGCCGCCCGGCCGGGTGCCGCGAGCGGCAGCTCTTCACAAGGAAGCGGCGGACGCTGTCCGCCGCTTCTTTGCGTTCACCGACGCCGGCCGCGCTCCGAGCCGAGGAAACTCAGCGGACGCCCTCCGGAAGCTGAGCAGAGCGCTCGTCCACCGCACGCACCACAATCCGCACGCCGTCCACCGCGACCACGCGCACCGGCCGCCCCGCCTCAATCCAAGTGCCTTCGGCGGTGACGTCCACCCGGCGGCCGCCGATGCGCGCGATGCCGGCGGGTCGCAGATCAGTCACCGCCTCGCCCGTCATGCCGACAAGCGCGCGCCACTCCGCGGACGGCGCTTTGAAGTCCCGGCCATCGGCGGTCAATGTGAGCCGCTGACCTGCGCGCGTGCGCGGAAACCAGCGGATCCATACCCATACGCCGATGCCGGTCCCCAACACCACCGCCGCTGCGCTGAGCCAGCCGACCATCGGACCGAGCGTAAAGCCGATCGCGACCGCTCCCGCCAAACAGAGCAGCCCGAGCACGCCGAGCACACCGCCGGGCACGTAGATTTCGAGGCCGAGCATCACGATGCCGGCCAGAATCAGTGCCAGGTAGAGAAGGGTCGGCGGGCTCATGTGGTGAGGCGGCTTTCGGCCGCGCGGTCGCGCTCCACAATAATCCGGAACCCCTCGACCCGAACGATGCGCACCGGCGTGCCGACGGGGATGAACTCGCCATCGGCAAGCACATCAAGCCGGCGCTCGCCAAACAAGGCGACACCGGCGGGCCGCAGATCGCTCATGGTGACGCCCACCAGCCCCGTCAGGCCGGAGGGAGGTTCGTGGCTGACGAATCCTCCGCTGCGGGAGGTCGAGGCGGTCAACACCAGCTCGCGATAGGGGGCGGTCCGCGGCAGCACTCGCGCGGCGAGCCATCCGACTGCCGCGGTGCCCAACGCGGCGGCGGCCAGATGGCCGAGGGGGCGCAGCAACATCTCGGGCGTCGGCAGCCACCCGCCGGGCGGCCGCTCGGTCATCGCCAGCACGATGCCGCCGATCAGAAAAATCGAACCGAGCGCGCCCGGAATGCCGAACCCCGGCAGCGCGGCCTCCACGGCCAGTAGCACCGTTCCCACCACAATCAGCGCGAGGTCTTCGTAGCCCGCCAGCCCTGCGACATGATGACCCCAAAAGAACACCGCCAGCCCCAACAGCCCCAACGTGCCGGGCAAGCCGAAGCCGGGTGTTCGCAGTTCGACATAGATGCCGCCGATCCCGATCAGGAGAAAGAGCCAGCCGAGCGACTCAATCCAGCGCGCGATCCGTTCCGCCGAGGTCACCCGGAGCTCTTCAATGCGGCAACCGGACAACCCGGTTTCGCGCAGTACGCCTTCCAGGTTCGGAATCGTACCGGAGGACAGCAGCGGCTTGCGCTCGGGGCCGACCGGCCGGGCCGCTTCCTGGTCGGTCAGCGTTAACAGCCGGCCGGCCGGTTTGACCAGATCATCGCCGATTTTCAGTTCCATCTCTGCCCGTACCATCGCCTCCGCGACCGCGGGGTTGTGACCCGCCTGCTCCGCGGTTGCGCGAGCCAGCGCGGCGGTCGCGGAGACAATCTTTTCCTTCAGATCGAGGGGCATTTCCTGCGGACCCACGAGCGGAACGACCATGATCGGCAGTGCGTCCCCGATCACGCTGCCCGGCGCCATGTAGATGCGGTCGGCTGCGAGCGAGATCAGCGCACCCGCGGAAAACGCCTGCCGCTCGATCCACGCGTATCTCGGCACCTTGATCGAGCGAATCACGCGGATCAGCCGCTCCGTTGCCTCCAATTGGCCCCCTGGCGTGTCGATTGTGAACACCACCGCCCGAATGTCGTCCGCGGCGGCGCACTCCTGCGCGCCGCGCCGGACGATGTAGAGCAGCGCCGGCTCGATCGGGCCCCGAATCGGAATCACTAAGACCCGCCCGGCAGCATCTGCCGCGGAGACGGCTGTCGGCGGCGCAGCCGTTTCGCCCGCCGCGTTGAGCGTCGTCACGACCGCTGCCAGCTTCACAAACTTCCATCGCTGGCGAGGGTTGCTCATTTGCCTCCTGCCTGCCGAGCTCAGTCTAGCCCTGCCGCGGCGCCCGTTCAACGTGTGCGCCGAACGGTGGCGCAAGCGGCGATCGACACTTGTAGGCAGCGATTTCCCGGGCCGGGGTCTTCGGTGAGGCCGGCAGTCGAGATGCGTCGTGTTCTCAATGGGCGGCGCAGAAGGACGCCGGGGATCACGTCCGGCAGAGGCGTCGGTTCGGGAGCACCCTGAATTCTGCCGGCCAAGAGGACAGGGGCATGCGGGTTGGGAAAGACGGTAGGCTCTGACATTCTGACCGCAAAGTTCGCCAAACTCATGCCGGCGACCTATAATAGTTTTCACTGCGTATAAACATGCGGAGTACGTTCGATGAGAGACAATCCCTATCGTGAGTTTGTCGAAGGATATGTGAGGCTGATGGAACGGGGGCGGGCAGTGCAGCGAAGCGAGCTACAGTTCCCGTCTCCGCCGGCGCCCTCGGCGGGCTCTCCGGTGCTGATGCTCTTTTCTCCGCATCCGGACGATGAAGCGATAACCGGAGCGCTGCCGTTGCGTTTGGCGAGGGAAAGCGGTGTGCGGGTCATCAACGTCGCAGTGACGCTGGGTTCGAACGTGGCACGCCGCGAGGGGCGGCTGGCGGAACTGACGGAGGCCTGCCGCTACCTGGGCTTTGAACTGCGATTGAGCCGGCCTGGCGGCCTGGAAAAAATCAATCCGAAGGGGCGCGCGGAGGATCGGCGGAACTGGGCGGAGGCGGTCCGTCTGATCGCAGACATTCTGGTGGAGGTGCGGCCGCAGGCGGTCTTGTTCCCGCACGAACATGACTGGAACAGCACACACATCGGTACCCACCTGCTGGTGCGCGAGGCGCTCGCCGCGGCGGCGCTGGATCCGGCGCCGCTGGCGATTGAGTCGGAGTTCTGGGCTCCGATGGCGGCACCCAACTTGATGATCGAATCCACCGTGGCGGACGTCGCAGATCTGGTGGCGGCGGTCTCGCTGCATGCAGGCGAGGTGTCGCGCAATCCCTACCACCTCACCCTGCCGGCCTGGATGCAAGACAACGTGCGGCGCGGCGCGGAAATTGTGGGAGGGCAGGGCGGTGCGGCCCCCGCATTCGTGTTCGCGACGCTCTACCGCGCGGGCGTGTGGCGGGGGCAGCAGTGGTCGCCGGCTCCGCGAATGCCCCGCATCGTCGGCGCACGGGACCGGCTGGATCTTTGGTGAAGGGAGGAGGCAGGCGATGGAGGTGATCATTCGACCCGACGCGGAGACGGCCGCTCGGCTCGTGGCCCACCTCATCGCCCGGGCGCTGCGGCGCAAGCCGGATATCGTTCTCGGTTTGGCGACCGGCCGGACGATGGAACGGGTCTATCAGTTGCTCGTCGAATTTCACCGCCGCGACGGTCTGGATTTCTCTCACTGCACCACGTTCAACCTCGACGAGTACGTGGGCCTCTCGCCCGAGCATCCGGGCTCGTACCACCACTACATGCGGCGTCATCTGTTTGACCACGTGAACATCGATCCGTCGCGAACCCACCTGCCCAATGGCATGGCGCCGGATCCCGACGCGGAGGGGCCGCGCTACGAGGCGCTGATCCGCGCGGCGGGTGGAATCGATCTGCAGCTGCTCGGGCTGGGCCGCAGTGGTCACATCGGTTTCAACGAGCCGCTGTCGGCGCTGCGTTCGCGCACGAGAGTGAAGTGCCTCACCGAAACCACGATTCGGGAAAATCGCAGCCAGTTTCCGAATCCGGACGAAATGCCCCGCCGCGCCATTACGATGGGTGTCGGCACGATCCTCGAATGCCGCCGGCTGATCATGCTGGTCACCGGCGCGGCGAAGGCGGAGGTGCTGGCGCGCGCGGTGGAGGGCCCGATCACCGCGATGATCTCCGCCAGCGCGATCCAACTGCACCCTGCCTGTACTGTCGTAGTGGACGAGGCGGCCGCGGCGAATCTGCAGGAAAAGGAGTACTACCGCTGGATTTTCGCGACGGAGCCGGAGTGGCGCGAGTTTCAAAACCTCTGAGCGCAGCGTACCGGCCGCAGCCCGCGGCGACAAACGCTTGCCGCAGTCCGCCGGCACCGCTATGTTGAACGGTCCAATGAGCGGCGCTGACCCCCAAACGCTGTTCGAAAAAAGTGTGCCCGGCCGTCGCGCGGTGCGATGGCCCCAGCCGATTGGGCCGGCGCCGATCGAGTCGCATCCGGAACTGCTGCGCAGCCGACCGGCCGCGTTGCCGGAGCTCTCGGAGCTGGACGTCGTGCGCCACTTTACGGGCCTGTCGCGCCGGAATTTTTCGGTCGACACGCACTTTTATCCGCTGGGTTCCTGCACGATGAAATACAACCCGCGCGCCGGTGAGCTTGCCGCCGCGCTGCCGGGATTCGCGCATCTGCATCCCCTCTGGCCGCAGCTGCGACACGGCGGACAGCTCACGCAGGGCGCGCTTCAGCTGCTCTACGAGCTGGAGCGCATGCTCTCGGAAATTTGCGGCATGGCCGAGTTCACGCTGCAGCCCCTTGCTGGCGCGCACGGCGAGCTGACCGGCATCATGCTGATCGCCGCCTACCACCGCGACCGCGGTCATCGAAAAACGCACATCATTGTGCCCGATGCCGCGCACGGCACCAACCCCGCCAGCGCCGCACTCGGCGGTTACGACGTCGTCTCCATTCCGTCCCGCCGGGACTTCCACATGGACGTGGACCGACTGCTGTCCTCGATTCGGTCCGACACCGCCGGCGTGATGCTGACCTGCCCCGATACGCTCGGCGCGTTTCCCGCCCGGATCCGCGAGATTGCGGACGCGGTGCATGCGGTGGATGGCCTGCTCTACTACGATGGTGCGAACCTGAATGCATTGCTCGGGCGCGTGAAGCCGGGGCAGTTGGGGTTCGACATCTGCCATGTGAATCTCCACAAGACGTTTTCCACCCCGCATGGCGGTGGCGGTCCGGGCGCTGGGCCGGTCGGCGTCGTCGAGCGGTTGCGACCCTACCTGCCGATCTCCCGAGTGCGCGCGCGCGGCGACGGCACCTTCTACCTCGACTATGACGCGCCGAAGAGCATCGGCTACATCGCGCCCTTCTACGGCAATTTCGCGGTGCTGGTGCGCGCGTACGCCTACCTGCGGCTGCTGGGCCGGCAGGGGCTGCGCGCGACCAGCACCGCCGCCGTTCTGAACGCGAACTATGTGCAGGAACGGCTGCGCCCGCACCTGGACGCAGTGAACCCCGGCCGATGCATGCACGAGTGCGTGTTCACCGGCCGCCGACTCACGGCGCTCGGGTTGCACACGATCGACCTCGCAAAGGCGCTGATCGATCGGGGCGTGCACCCTCCGACGGTGTACTTCCCGATCCACGTGCCAGAGGCGATCATGATCGAGCCCACGGAGACCGAGTCGCGCGAAACGCTCGATCAGTTTTGCGATGCGGTAATCGAATGTCTCGCGCTTGCGCAGCGTGATCCGGAAGCGCTGCGGCGCGCACCGATCACCACGCCGGTCGGCCGTCTCGATGAGGTTGCTGCGGCCCGGCGAATGGACCTGGCCGCGCCGGAGTGAATCACGTGCGCGCTTCCGCTGTCGGCAGAGTCCTCCGACGGCTCCCAATGCGGGAGGCGGCCACCTCGCTGGTGTTCAATCCTTGGACCGCGCGGGGCCGCCCGCTCATCGCTCGGCCGTGCGACAGGAGCGTGACGGATCGCAGCAGCGGCCCGCGCGCGCAGCGTCGGGGTCGAACTCGCACGAGCACGCGCCAATGCGACGGCGCCGGCCCGCCAGCACGCCGATCCCGAGGCCGACGAAACACAGTCCGACCACGACCGCGGCGGCGAGCAAGCTGATCCATGGCGATGTGCTCATGTGGCGAACCTACGCGAGGGCGGCTGCCCGCGCAAGAGCGCCCGCCGCTGCGCGGCGTGATCTTCGACATGGACGGCGTGTTGTGCGATTCCGAAACGCTGATGGCCGAGGCCGCCTGCGCGATGTTTCGGGAACTCCACGGGGTGTGGCCTTCGCCAGAGGAATTTCGGCCGTTCATGGGCCGCGGCTCCGAAGCCTACTTTGGCGGCGTGGCGGCCCGGCATGGTGTGCGTGCGGTGCTTCCCCGTGACCGCGACCGCACCTACGAGATTTTTCGTGCGATGCTGCCCGGCCGCCTCCAACCGCTGCCCGGTGCCCGGCAGTTCATCTTGGACGTACGCCGGGCGGGGCTGCGGACCGCGGTCGCGACCAGCGCGGACATGATCAAGCTTCGTGCGATTCTCGACGCGATCCGGTTCCCCACCGAGTGGTTCGATGCGTTGACCGATGCCGAACAGGCGCCCCGCAACAAGCCGGCTCCCGATGTATTTCTCGCGGCGGCGCGGGCGATTGACCTTCAGCCTTCCGAGTGTCTGGTCGTCGAGGACACGGTGCCCGGGATTCAAGCCGCGCGCGCGGCAGGGATGCGGTGTCTGGCGCTCTGGACCACATTTCCGCCCGAGGCGCTCGCGGAGGCAGGGCCGGACTGGCTGGCGCCGGATCTGGCGACGGTGCCGACGGATCTGCGCGTCGCACTGGGCCTGGGGAGCCTCGGCGGCTGAACTGGGGACAGCCTGCGGCCGGCTACGGCCGCAGCTCACGCCAACACACGTTTCGCAGGCGCTTCCAGGCCCGCCGCCTTTGCTCATCAATCTGGCGATCCAGCAGTGTCCGCCACTCCCTCAGCAGACTGCTGAGCTGCGGATGGCCGGCGGCGGGGCGCAGTGCCATCAGCTCGTGCCGCACGGTGGCCAGATCCTGAAGGCGCCCAAGTTCATCCTGCAGCCCCGCCAATCGGCTGATCGCCTTTCGCACCGCCGGATCGCCGAAATGCCGCAGCAGTTCCAAACGGTATCGCAACGTTTTGCAGCGGATTCGGAGCTCGTGAAACTCTTCCAGCGGGGTGTCCGCACTGATGCGCCGTGCGGCGGCGCGGGCGGCTTTCCGCGCCGCATTGGCCTGTGCGCGAATCAGCGCGCGGGCGCACTCCGAACTGTCACTGCGGATCGTCTGCAGCAGCGCCGGCAGCCGCCGGTTCCATCGCTCTTGTGCGGGGTCGTGCAGCAATCGCCGCAGCCTCCGCAACCGCCGCTGACGTTCGCGCGCGAGCAGCGCGGTCATTTGCCCTCGCGCGGCCGGCGCGACGAGTGCACTCTCTCGCGCTGCGGGCTCCCGGCTCCATGCCAGCACGATGTCGAGATCGCGCACCCGTCCGGCAGCACGTGCGACCGACTTCAAGTCCTTCAACCACGCGGTCAATGAGGGCGTCAAAACTGATTCGAGCGCGGAGGCGGTTGCGCGCATTCGCCGGATCGCGACCCGCAGATCGTGCAGGAACTCCGGGTCGAATCCGGCTGCGGCACCCGGCCGGTTCCACTGGTAGTGGGCCCAGTACGCGGCGAGCACGCGGCGCGCCATTTCTGCGGTGGTCGCGTTGGGCGGTAGTTCTAGCGGTCGCTTCGCGGGTGGCTCGGGCAGTCGGCGTCCGGCGGCTCGGCAGGCGCGCTCGAGCTTGGAGACCCGCAGCGGCCGCCAGGGCGTCAGCGCCCGCAGCGACTCGATCGCGCGCTCCGCCGTCGCGGCGTCGGGGGGGCTTTCAATCTCGACCTCCGCAAACCGCACCCGCCGCACGCCGACCCGCGCGCAGACGTCGTCGGCGCACACCGTCACGGTGTGCCCCTGCGGCCACCGCGCGGTCCATGTGGTTCGCGACACCGTGAGCCGGGCGAGGGGCCTCATGCGAAGCGCCAGGCCGGCCTCGCGCAGAATTCGCCGCAGCTTCGTCCCGGGCACGGGTGCCAGCCCTGGGCGGTAGCACCATTCGCGGACAGTTTCAGACCACTCCAGCCGCTCAGCAAGGTCGGCGGCGATCCGGCCGGTCTTTAATGTTGCAACGGTGCGGCCCCCCATGTGCCGCACCCGGAACCCGACACCAGCGCGCCAAAGCCTCGCGTCGGGCGTGTCGAGATAAACGTCTTCATAGAGGACGGACCGCGCTCGGCCGAGTCGCACCCCCAGTTCCTGAAGGCGCAAGGGGACGGCCGCCAGGTGGGAGACATCCGGCAGCGCGAATCTGGCTTCCCGCTCCAGTCGCGCGCGGCTCAAGCAGTGTCCCTCAGCCCAGTTGTCGCAGTGCCCCCGGCTGGATCAGCCACTCCAGGCATCCGCGACCCGCCGCCGGCTCCCCGTCGAACTCGATCAGACAGGCCGCCGCTTTCTTGAACGTCATCGAGAACAACACCCGCCCGGTCAGACATCGTTGCGCGAACTCCGCGATGTCCGGCATGTGCCCGACCGCGAGAATCTCCTCCGCGTCCTGCTGCTCCACCCAGCTCATGAACTCGGCGAAGTTGCCGCCCGGCCGCAGAGAGTCGAGCTCCTGCACCTCTACCTTAGGTGCCAGCAGCTCGGCAACGATCTCCGCGGTCTCGCGAGCCCTGACCAACGGGCTGCTGACAATGATCCGGGGGCGACAATCGAGCGTGCGAAGACCACGGGCCACCTTCCGCACCCGCTCGCGTCCCTCCTCGGTCAGCGGGCGAAGTTCATCCGATGCCGCCGCGGCGCCATCCACCGCAATTCCGTGCCGCATGAACACGATCCGCATTGCCCACCTCGCGTTCTGGGCTCTCCGCTTGGTCGATCATACCTCGCCGGCTCGCTGTTGCCGAGCCGGAATTGGCGAGTGCGGAGACGGGAACGGTTCAGCGCGGCGGAGGTTCGTAGCTGAGCACGACGCTCCATCGCGAGGTCACGCCCACGCCGACGGTGGCGATGAAACCGACAACTCCAAGACCGGGGTTCGGCTCGTCGTATTCCGACTCCGGCCGCTCGGCGGGCCAACGCTCAAGCTGCGTGCGCTCCGGTGAGATCACCGTGATGCGGAGCCGGCGACCGCGTTGCATCAACACACCACCCGGCTCGAGCTCGGCACGCGTGACCAGCCCCCATCGCACCGTGGCCGGCCGGTCGCCGCCGACCAGTTCGTCGGCGATTTCCACCTCGCGGTTGTTCCGCACCGTGAAGCGGCGTCGCGCCGCGCGAAGGTGGTCGCGATAGGCATCGGACATTTCGACCACCGCAGTGATGCCGTCGGGGCGGGCCTGGTAGGAGGTGATCGGCGACTGGCTCTCGACACGCTGTTCGGCGCCGTTGACGACGAGGGTGCTGTGGCCCCGGGTGTGGTACCGGAAGAGCTTCCACCGGTCGCCCCCCTGGCGACTGTCCCACAGCCCGAAACCCCGTCGTTCGAGCTGGTGATAGTCCTGGGCGCCAGGATCGACCGACCACCGAACGCCGCCGGCCTCCAGCACGAACGAGCCGATGTCCATGTGCGCGTGGCTGGCGCTCGGCGTGCCGCCCTTCAGAGCGAGGTAGAGCGCATCCGGGTCGGTCCACGAGGCGCGGTAGATGGCAAGGGGATTCTCGCCGCGGCCGTACCACGCTCGCGCGGCGGGCACGGTGCCGCGCAGCGCGGGGTCCGCCCAAAGGAGGGCGACGCCGAACAGCCGGTCCTGGCCCGGCCGGCCGCGGGCGAAATGTTCGATCGCGGCGGGCCAGTCGCGATCGGCCCACCACAGCAGTTCCGGCCGCTGGGTGCGTGCGGCAAACCACAGAACCGCGGGCACAAACCCTGCGTCTCGCTCCGCGCAGTCCGCGTAGTTGTACAGCAGCCCGCTCGGGGCGCGGGTGTGGAGCAGGTAATCGGCCGCGTTTAGGAACCCCGGCCGCGCGCTCAGTCCGAAATCGGTCCCCAGCGCGGACTCGAGCATCGCGATCAAGATCACGTTGAAGGTGGTGCCGTAGATCCAGTAGCCGGGACCCTCCGGGTAGTTGCCGTCTGGTTCATACACTCGCATCGCGTTGGGGAGGCCCGCCAGCGCGCGCTCCACAACCTGTGCGGCGCGGTCGCGGTCGTGTTCGAGCAGCGCGAGCGCGCCGGCGACCATTCCCGCGTGGCACACCTGCGTCCAGTTGTTTCGCCCCCGTTCCCATCCGTGCGCGCGCGGCGCATCCAGATAGGGCGCCAACCCGTGACGTTCGATCGCCGCGCGGACGCTCTGCAGCTCCGATGCCGGCAGATGGTCGTGTAACCAGTCGTACCCGATCGCCAGTGCGAGCGTCATCTCCGCGGTGTCAAGGAAGTGGGAGGGATTCCAGTCGGGCATCCCCGCTGCGGCGGCCATCTCCGCCATCGCGCGGCGCGCATAGCGGTCGTCGCCGGTGAGGCGCGCGCACATGGACAGGTGCAACACGCGGTGCAGCGCCTCGCGGGAGCGGTGCAACAGGCGACGCCCCTGTTTCTGGTAGCGCACCGGCTGTTCGGAGAGCATGCGCTCCGCTGCGTTCGAAATGGCGGACCAGCTACGGCGGAGCCGCGCGTCGGCGCCGAGCCGGGCGCGCAGTGCCGCGTCACCGCCGGCGGGCCACAGCAGCCGGGGATGCGGTGCAGCCCGCTCGATCTGCAGTCGCACCGCGTCGATGCCGCCGGTCGCCGCGCCCAGCGCCACTGCGCACAGCCACGCGCTCATGCGCGCAGCCTACCAGTGGGCACCGACCGCTGCAAACGCGCTCGCCACCCAGCGTGCGGGGGACTAGCATCGCGGATTGATGCCGACAACGGAGGCAAACATGAACCAGCCGTGCAGACGAACATGGGTTGCGTTCTCGCTGGGGGTTGCGGCAACCGTGTGCGCTGCGAACTCCACTTCCTCACCGCCGGCACGTGCGGGCGGGATGCGGCCGGACCAACGCTACGCCTGGCTGGCGCTGACGAACCTGCCGCCCGTCGAGGTCTTCCTCGCCACGGTGACCAACGCGGAAGTGGAGACGACCGATGAATCCCACTGGCGCCGGCGCATGCGGCGGGCCGCATGGGTGCCGCGTCTCGAAGTCCGTTACGGGATGGCGGAACAGGGGCTGCGCCGGTACGGTTTTGTGATGCGGCCGGTGGACGGTCTCGACAGCTACGGCATCGGCGACGAGCCGGAATGGCTGAACGCCTGGGAGGTGGGACTGGTGTGGGATTTCTCGCTGCGCGTGTTCCGGCCGGAGGAGATTGACGCGCATCGCGCGCGGATCGAAGCCGAGCGGGTCCGCTTGGACCGGCAAACCGCGGAGGCGGACCTGCGGAGCCGGGTGATCCTGGCCTACTATGAGCTGGTCGAGGCGCTCCGGCTGCTGCAGATGGACACATATCGGGATTCGGTGCCGACCTGGATCCGCAAGGAACGCGCGGCGGCGACGCTGGACGATCTGACGCGGGGCGCGCTTTCGCGGCTGGCACCGCCTCCGGCGGGCGGCCGCTGAAGGGCAGCTAGCTTGCCGGCGTCGAGGTGGGGGGCAGCGTTCCGTCGCCGGAAATGAGCCGTTCACCGGCTGCGGAGGTCTCTGATGGCTCCGCGCCCCGGCGGCGGCGGATCTCCGCCTTCCATCGCTCCGGCACGAAGCGCTCGAACGCTTCGCTCCACCAGGGTCGGCCGACATAGATGTTCACCGCTTCGCCGGGCACGGCCGCGATCGGTTCCGAGAGCTTCACCTCGATGCGGCGGCCGCGAATGGTTTGGTTGCGGATCGGGCTGACGCGGGTCGGCAGCCAGGTGATGTCGGGGCTTACCGTGACGATGCGGGCGGGCGTCAGCCGCGAGCCGAGACCTCCGTGCGCAGGCTCGACGAACGCCTCCATGCCCTCGCGGACTTCCCGCGTCACGTATTCACTGAGGAAACCGGTCACCCGCTGGCGGTTCTCAATCAGCAACGTGATCGTCGGCGTGCCGGCGGGCACCACGTCACCCGGCTGAAACCAGACGCGGGTGACGATGCCGGTATGACGGGCGCGGAGGATGAAGTTCTCCCGCC
Source organism: Kiritimatiellia bacterium (assembly GCA_026417735.1). NCBI lineage: Bacteria > Pseudomonadati > Kiritimatiellota > Kiritimatiellia > Kiritimatiellia bacterium. The sequence continues at coordinate 42,588 of JAOACR010000009.1, read as the reverse complement.
GCGCGCGCGCGACCGACAGTGCCGCCGCATAGGCCTCCATGCCCGCTGGGGGTGTGCTGGAGCTCGCACCCTCCCCCGCCTCCATCCATCGGCGCGCCTCCTCCCATCGCTGGCGCGCCTCGGCCTCCTCCCGCTCGAGTTCGGCCAGCTCGGCTGGGTAGAGCGCCAGCGTCTGCGCGATCGCCTCGCGCTCCGCGCGCAGATACGCCAGCCGGGCGGCGTCCTCCACGCTAGCGGCGATCAACGACTGCACCCGTGCGAGCTCTGCGTCCAGAACCTCCAGGCGTCGCCGCTCGGAGGCCTCCCGCAGCCGCAGCTCGCGCCGGCGTTCCGCGATTGCCTGGATCGCATCCTTGAACTGCCGCTCAGCCTGCAGCCGCTCCACCGCCAGCTCCGCGTCCGCCAGGGAACTGTCGAACACCGCGAGCACCTGGCCGGGCACCACCCGATCGCCCGGCGCAACGTGGACCGCGACCAGCCGTGCGCTCTCGACCGGTGCGTCCTCCTCGCGCAGCGCCTCCACCACACCCGGAATCCGGATGGTGCGCACGCCGAAGCGATACAGCACCAAACACCCCCAGATCGCGGCCAGCCAGACCAGCAACGGCCACTTGTACTTCAGCCGGCTCCAGATCACGCGCGGATGTCGGGGCAGGCGCTGACGGCGGGTGACCATGCTCAGATCTCCACGGTCGAGCGCTGCATCAACAGGCTGACCTCCGCGATGTTGGGCAACTTGTGAAGCTCCTCCAGCAAATCGCCGTGGAAGGACGGATCCGACAGCCGGATCTGGTAGGAGTATTCGATCGCATCACCCTGCGCCGCTTCGCGGACTGCCACCAGCACGCTGCTTTCGCAGAACCGGCTGAGCACCTGCGGCACGAGCTGGCTCGTATCGCTGTGAGGCGGCAGCAGGAACCGTAGCAGCCCCTCGTACTCGCGCCGGGACGCGAACGGGGACCAGTGCAGATATAGCGCGATCGCGCAGAAGAACAGCGTGCCGACCACCGCGACCGCAAACACCGCCGCGCCACAGGCGATCCCGATTGCGAGCGAGGCGAACAGGAAGATGATGTCCCGCGGGTCACGGATCGGTGTGCGGAAGCGCACGATCGCCAGCGTGCCCAAAATGCCGAGCCCTCGCGCGAGGTTGTTGCCGATCGCCATGATCATCATGCACGAGACCGCCGCACCGAGCACCAGCGTGTGTACGAACGCCCGGGAATACGCCAGCGACTGGTAGGTGCGCCGATACACCCAGGCGACCGCCATCGACAGCACGAAGCTGATCAGCAGCGCCAGCGCCATCGCCTCGACGCCGAGCATCCGCGCCGGCCCGAACACCTCCATCAGTTCATCCATCGTGTGCGTCCCCGCGGGTGTTCGTCACCAGATGGTGCAGTTCTCCGATGCGTCCGAGTACATCGCGCCACGAAACAGCGACTCGGTCCGCACCGCGGCAAAATACTTCGAGAATCCGATCCGCTGCAGATCGAACCGCTCGGTCAGGTCCACCATCCACAACGGAGCATCGCTGAACGTTTTCAGCTCCAGGATCACCATCGAGCGGGGCCGCCCCAACAAGGTCGCCGAGTCCAGCGCGTACCAGCGTGCCCGCTCCGGCCAGAGTGTCCACTCGCGCGTCGGATGGTAACATAGCCGACGGTCAAACGTGAGGCGCGCATACCGGTCATTGCGGCCGAGATACGCCTCGCGGTGGTAGCGGAGGAGCACCACCGGCCGTGCGCCGATCTCCCGCACCAGCCGCACAAAATTGAGATAGTTCATCTCCTCCTGCGCGGTACGAAACGGCACCCATCGGCCGGGCGAGGTGACCAAATCGCTACCCCAGAGCTCCACCGGAATCGTCGCGCGGCTCTTCACGATGACGCCCTTGATCTTCCGCTTGATTTCTAAAAACACCGGGCAGCGACGGTCCAGCCCGTAGGTGCGAATCCGAAGTTTGAAGCGCGCGAGCGCCTCGTGCTCCTTCGCACGGTAGAGCGCCAGGTCCGGTGTGTCGAGCTGCAACGTCGTCACCACATACTCCGGCAGTGCACCCGCCGCGTGGTGATCCGGCTCACAAAACGGCGCAATGAACTCTCGAATCTCAGGCAGCCGCGCGGGGTCGACCAGGTATTTGGCCTCGTAGCGCTCAAGTTCGATCGTCGGCCGTTGTCGCTGGCGCACCGCAATCATTTCGAGATCACAAGCGCCCTATGATAAGTTGGTGAGAGGAAAAATCACGTCGTTCGCGGGCCTCAGAGCTCCCCGCCGGGCGGCCCGTGCACCAGCCACTCCTTTAGGAGCGTCACGCGCCGGTGAGTTTCGGTGCGGCGGACCGCGATCGCCAGCGCACGCGGGCTGCCGACCAGCACGACAAGCCGCCGGCCGCGAGTGACTGCGGTGTAGAGCAGATTCCGCTGCAGCATCACGTAGTGCTGAGTGTGGAGCGGCACTACCACCGCCGGGTACTCGCTGCCCTGGCTCTTGTGAATCGTCAGCGCGTAGGCGGGAGCCAGGCTGTCCAGCTCCAGTTCGTGGTAGGTCACCACGCGACCGTCGTCGAACCGCACCTTCAGCTCGCGCGTGTCCGGCCGCAGCTCGATCAATCGCCCGATGTCACCGTTGAACACATGCTTTTCGTAGTCGTTATCGAGCTGGATCACCTTGTCGCCAACACGGAACCGCTGGCCAAACCGCTCAACCGCCGGCCCCGTCGGGTTCAGCACCGACTGCAGCAGCGCATTCAGCTGGCGCGCGCCGAGCTCGCCGCGCTGCATCGGCGTGAGGACCTGCACGTCGAGCACCGGATCGAGCCGGAACCGGCGCGGGATCCGCTCGCGGACCAGCCGCACCACCAGCTGGCGGATTTCGTCGGGATCCTCCGCCTTCACGAAGTAGAAGTCCGTCGTTTCGCGCGGCGCGACCTCCGGCACCAGCGGCATCTTCCCGTCGCGGATGCGATGCGCGTTTTCGACGATGTGACTGCGCGCGGCCTGGCGAAACACCACCGAGAGCCGTTGTACCGGCACCACTCCGGAGTCGATCAGATCGCGCAGCACCATGCCCGGACCGACGGAGGGCAGCTGGTCCGCATCGCCGACCAGCAGCAGCGCCGCATGGGGGGGAACTGCGCGGAGCAACTGCGCGGCGAGCGTGACGTCGAGCATGCTGCACTCGTCCACCACCAGCCAGTCGCAGCGCAGAGGGTGCGCCGGCCCGTGCCGAAACCCGCCGGCCGCGGGATCGAAATCCAGCAGGCGGTGAATCGTCATCGCGGTGGCACCGGTGCTTTCCGCGAGCCGTTGTGCGGCACGGCCGGTCGGGGCGCAGAGGGCGACGCGCAACCGCTGCGCGCGCGCGAGCGCCACGACCGCCCGAACGAGCGTCGTCTTACCGACGCCGGGCCCACCGGTGAGCACCATCACCTTCGAGGTCGCCGCGGCGGCGATCGCCTCGCGCTGGGCCGGAGCCAACCGCAGTCCCATGCGCGGCTCGATCCAGGCGGTCAAGTCGTCAACCGAGGCGGCGGGCAGCGGATGGGCCCCGCGCAACAGACCGAGCACCCGCGTCGCGACGGTGCGCTCGTCGGCGTCCAGCCATGGCAACAGCGTGACCGGCACACTCCCCGGCGCGGTGCGCTCCACCAGCTGTCCCTCCGCCAGACACTGATCGAGCGCCTCCGCGACCCGCCCCGGCTCGATCGCCAGCATCTTGGCGGTCTGTGCAATCAGCGGCTCCCGCGGCCAGCCGCAGTGTCCCTCAGCGGTGAGCTCCTGCAGGACGTGGGTGAGTCCCGCCTTCGCCCGCAGGATCGAGTCGCGCGCGACGCCGAGCTGTTGCGCAATTCGGTCCGCGCCGGGGAACCCGATGCCGCGGATGTCGCGGGCCAGACAGTAGGGGTCCATCCGGATCACGTCGATCGCGCGGTCGCCGTACTGCTTGTAGATGCGAAACGCACGCGCCGGGCTGACGCCGTGGCTGAACAGAAACGTCATAATCGCGCGCACGGACTTCTGTTCTGCCCAGGCGGCGCGAATGCGGTCGCGCCGAGTCGGCCCAATGCCTTCCACTTCGAGCAGCCGCGCCGACTGCCGCTCGATCACGTCAAATACGTCGCGGCCAAACCGCTCGACGAGCCGCCGCGCGTACACCGGCCCGATGCCGTGAATCAGTCCGGAGCCGAGAAACCGCTCGATCCCCTGCGGTGTGTCCGGCGGCACCAACCGAAGTTCCTCGGCGACGAACTGCCGGCCGTGTTTGGGGTGCATCTCCCATCGGCCGCGCGCCTCGATCCACTCACCCGGATTGACGTCGGGGACCGTGCCCACCACCGCGACCTCGCCCCGGTGGCCCCGCGCGCGCACCTGGATCACGGAATACCCCGTGTCGTCGTTGTGATAGGTGACCCGCTCAACGACGCCGGCGAGGGTGTCCGCCTCTGCGGCCTCGCCCGACGGGGAGGACGAGGGGCGGTTCATTCCGCCGCCACCAGCACCTCAATGGCGCCCGCCCATCCCCGCGCGGCGGCACGCCGTTCCAGCGCGGTCGCCAGACGCCATCGCACAGCGGCGGCGCGCCGGCGGTTTCGCTCTCCCCGCAACCATGCGGGCCACTCGCGCAGCACCAGCACCGGCTGGTCCCCCGCTGGCCAGAGCTCCGCCAACGCGTCTGCAATTCGCTCCACCCGCGGCGCCAGCCACAGCTCCAGCGGCTCCGACAGCAGCGGCGCAACGGCCAGCGACCATGCGGGCTGTCCCGGCCGTGCGGCGGCCGCCGGCCGCAGCCAGCCGCGCCACGCCCAACGTCGCAGCTCGGCATGCCCGCTCATCCGCGCGACCCGCAGCGCACACTCGATCCGGCTGCGCTCGGCTGCCTCCGCAGCGTCGGGGGGCTCCTCCGTTTCTCCGCTCAACCCCGCCAGCGCCGCGAGCCGGCGCAGATCACGGTCAGTCACCGTTTCGCCCGGCCAGACCTCGGCGACAAAACAACGAATCCCCAACTCCGTGCCGGGCTGCTGCAGCGCGGCGCCCGCCTCCGCCCGCGCGACCATTCCGCTATCTCCCCATCAGACCCTCAACCTCGCTCACGAACTGCGTCACGTGGCGGAACCGGCGGTACACCGACGCGAACCGCACGTAAGCGACCTCGTCCAACTTCTCGAGCCGGGACATGATCCGCCGACCGATCTCCACACTGGGCACCTCGCGGTCGTACGTGGCCTCGATCTCCGAGATCACCGCGTCCACCAGCGCCTCGATTTCGGCCACCGCAATGGGCCGTTTCTCACAGGCTTTCAGCACACCGGTCAACATCTTCTGCCGGTCGAGGGGTTCGTGGCGCCCATCCCGTTTGATGACCCGTAGCGCGGTCTTCGCGATCTCCTCGTACGTGGTAAAACGGTGGCCGCATACGTTGCAGACTCGTCGCCGCCGAATCGCGACGCCGCCGCGCGCGGAGCGGCTGTCCACCACCTTGTCGTCGTCCTCGCCGCACTTCGGGCAGCGCATCTCGACCTCCGCCGCTCCCGGTGCTCCCCACCGGGCTGACGTTCTGCTAGCCGCCCGGTCCCGGAAAGTCAAGCGGCGAGCGCCGGCAACGGCTTGGCGGCTTCCGCGGGCTCGCGTAGGATGCGATCCACGCGAATGGATCCGGCGATCTCGATCGTGATTCCTGTGTACAACGAGGCGCCCAATGTGCTGCCGCTCGCGGAGGAAATTGCGGCGGTGGCCTCGCGGCTGCCGTCGCTGGAAGTGGTGTGGGTGGACGACGGCTCCACCGACTCGACGCCGGACCGGATTCGGGAGGCGGCGGCCCGCCATCCGTTCGTTCGAGGGTTGCGGTTCCCGCTCAACCAGGGGCAGTCGGCGGCGATGCTCGCGGGCATCCGCGCCGCGCGCGGCGCGGTGATCGTGACGATGGATGGCGATCGTCAGAACAATCCGGCCGACATTCCCCGGCTGCTCGAGGCGCTCGGGACCGCCGAGGTCGTCTGTGGCCGCCGTGCACACCGTCACGACTCGTGGTCCCGGCGGATCGCCTCGCGCATTGGCAATGCGGTGCGAAACTGGTTCACGCACGACGGCGTCCGCGACACGGGCTGCAGCCTGAAGGCGTTCCGCCGCGAGTGCGCGCAGGACCTGCCGCCGGTCCGCGGGGTGCACCGCTTCATGCCGGCGTACTTCAAGCTTCACGGCCGCCGCGTGGTCGAGCTGGACGTGGACCACCGACCGCGCGCGGGCGGTGTCTCGAAATACACCAACCTGCGACGGTTGCCGCAAACGGTGCTGGATCTGTTCGGCTTCTGTTGGTACCGGCGGCGTGTGCTGCGCACGCCGCCACCGGAGATCCTCGCGTGACGGTGGCCGGCCGCGCGGCCGCGGCGGACCGCCGGCCGCGGGCGGCGGCGATCGCCGCGGTCGCGCTGCTGACGTGGGTGACGTATCTGCCGGCGATCCACAACGGTTGGACGAACTGGGACGACACCGAGCTGCTGCTGAAAGATGCCCGCTGGCACGGCTTTTCCCCGGCGAACCTCGTCTGGATGTGGACGACCACCCGACTGGGCCACTATCAGCCGGTCACGTGGATGTCCTACGCGCTGGACTACCACCTCTGGGGGGTGAATGCAGCAGGGCTGCACCTGACCAACACCGTGCTCCACGCGATCACCGCAGCGCTGCTCACCGCACTGCTCCTGCGGTGGTTGGAGCGCGCGGGGTGGCTGGGCGAGGGCGCCGGCGCGCTGGAGTGCGCATGGGTCGGTGTCGCGGCACTGCTGTGGTCGCTGCATCCGTTGCGCGTCGAGGCGGTCGCGTGGATCACCGCACGACGCGACCTGCTTTCGGCGCTGTTCTGCGCATGGTCGCTCTGGTTCTGGCTGCCTCCGCCCGGCCTCGATGCGCCCGACCGGGGGCGGTGCGCGGCGGCAACCGCGACGGGGGTGGCCGCGATGTTGTCGAAAGGCCAGGCGATGGTGCTGCCGGTGCTGGTGGTGATCATGTTCGCGGCGGAGCGCGCCGCGACGGGAGCGGCACGAGACGCTGCCGGCTGGCGGCGTGGTGCGATCGCGACACTGCCGCTGTGGGCGGCTGCGCTGGTGATCGCGCTGGTGTCCGCACGCGGCGCCGCGGTGTCGGGCGCGGCGTGGTCGTGGGCCTCGCACGGGCTCGCCGCGCGAGCGATTCAGTCCGCTTGGAGTCTCGCGCGACAGCTCGTCGCGACGGTGTGGCCCGCCGGTCTCACGCCGCTGATCCCGCTGCCACGTCCCTGGAATCCGTGGGCGATCCGGTGGCTGGCGCCCGCGATGGTGACCTCGGTGGTGTATCTTTCGCTGCCGCTGTGGGCGCGCCGCGCGCCCGCACTCGCGTGCGCGCTGCTGTGGATCGCCGCCGCAATCGCGCCGGTGAGCGGCTGGCTGCAGAGCGGACCACAGCTCACCGCGGATCGCTACAGTTATGTGGCGTCGTGGTCGCTCGCGACGGTGTCGGCGGCCCTGCTGCTGGGCGGCTTTCGCCGGTTGCGCGGGCCGCAGCACCGCCCAATTGCAGTCGCCGTCGGCGCGGCGGTGATGGGGGGACTTGTGGTGCTCGCGTCGGTGACACGCGCGCAGATCCGCGTCTGGCGCGATCCGGTGTCGCTGTGGAGCCGCGCGATCGCGGTCCATCCCGACAGCGCGATTGCGCACGCGAACCTCGCGGAGGCATTGGCCGATGCCGGTGAACCGGCTCGCGCGCTCGAACACTATGCCAACGCGGTGCGACTGGATCCGGCCCTGCTGGCGCCGCGCGCAGGGTGGGCAACGCTCGCCGCGCGGCTTGGCGCAACGGACGCGGCGCGCGCGCAGTTCGAGGCGATCCTGAAAGCGGATCCCCGCCACGAGGCGGCGCTGATCGGTCTTGCCAACCTCGACCTGCTCGACGGCCGCACCAACGATGCGCTCCGGCGCTACGAGGCGGCGTTCACCGCGCACCCCGACAGCGCGGAGGCGGCATACAACTTGGCAACCCTCCGGCTGCGTCTCGGCGACGTCCGCCGCGCACGCGAGCTCCTGGAGCCGCTGGTGATGCGTCAGCCACACCATGCGCTGGCCTGGCACAATCTCGGGATCGCGCGGCAGCGCGAGGGCGACCGACTCGGCGCTGCCGAGGCCTACCGGCGTGCGATCGAACTGGCCCCTGAGCTGGCTCGACTGCACCCGCCGGCGGCCGAGCTCCGCTGAGAAACCGCCCTGGCGGCCGCGTCACACTTCCAGCGCGGAACGGAGTGCCTTCGCAAATGTGGTCGCCCGGTCGAACCGCTCGCCGGGCGTCGGCGACAGTGCCCGATCCAGCGCTTCCCGCACCGCGGCTGGCAGATCTTCTGAGGCGGTGGGCCGGTATTCGGCGGGACCGTTCGGACGCTGTTCGCCGGCATGATCCGGGGCGCGGCCACAGAGCAGTTCGTGCGCGAGAATCGCCAGAGAATAGACGTCCATGCGCGGATCGTCCGGCACGCCGGCAGCCAGCTCCGGTGCGATGTGGAACCAGTGCCGCGGCACTCCACCCCGGACCGCCATCCGCGCGATCTCCCGCTGCCCGAACCCGAGAATTTTCAGCCGCCGTTCGCGGTCGAGCATGAGCTGGTCTGCGCGAAGCTGCAGGTGCATCAAACCGTGCGCGGCCGCCTCATCAAGGGCGCTGGCGCAGGCGTCCACGATTTCCACCACCGCGGCGCGCTCCAAACACCCACAGCGGGCCAGCACCGACCGCACCGTGGTGCCGCGGATGTAGTCCATCGCGATCGCCACCACCGAGGGGGAGCGATCCAGCCGATGGGGTCGGACCACGCTGCGATGGGACAGCTGCGCTGCAGCGTGCACGTCGGCCTCGAGCCGCGCGACGGCCGTCTCGTCGGCGGCAAAGCGTGCGGCGAGCACCTTCAGCACAACATCACGGTCCTCCGCGGTGTCGCGCGCGCGATAGACCGCCCCCAGACCGCCGGCGTCGAGCAGCTGGAGCTCCGCGTATCGCGGACCGACCCGCGGTGGCGGGATCGGCGGCGCGAAGGTGGGACGCGACACTCCCGCCGGCGGCGACGGGGGAGGGCCGGGACGCGCGGACATGCGCAAACGTACCACCGGTGCCGGCGGGCGCACGCGGAGAGGGGAGGGCGCGGAGCGGCGCGGTTTCGTGTTGCCGGCCTCGATCGCGACACGTGAGCGGTACAACTCGACAGCTTCCCGAACCCAGCCGATCAGCGCCTCTTCCCGCCAGGGTTTTTCTACCACTTTCCACACGCCCGCATAGTTCACTGCCTCGATCACGGCTTCCTTCGTCGTCTGGCCGCTGACCAGCATGCCCACCGTGTGAGGGTGGTGCCGCCGAATCTCGGCGAGAACCTCAATGCCGTTGTGGATCGGCATCGCCAGGTCGCACAGCACCACCGAGAACTCGCTCGCGGCGGCGAGCTCCATCGCGACTTCCGCGTCGCTGCAGGCCAGCACCTGTAGCTCCGGGAATCGGGCCGCGATGTGGCGGCGCGTGACCTCCGCGACCGCCGGTTCATCATCAACGACCAGCACCGGCGGCACCTCACCGCTCGCGCGCTCGGGTTTCATCGCCCGGTCATCCTAGGGACAGAAGCGGCAACCGGACAAGTGCGGCTCGCCGCCCGTTGCTGTCCGGCGAGCGACCTCGCCGCGGCTACGGTGCGCGGGCGTCGCGTGCGCCGAGATCTGCTCGCAACCGTTCTTCCGCGCGGGCGCGGATCTGCTCAATCGGCGGCAGCCCGGTCCGCTCGCGGAGTTCCGGGTCCTGGCGATCGGCCATGTAGGCGCGCCAGCACAGCGCGGCGATTTCTTCATGCCCCGCGGCCGCGATCGGATCGCCCAGCAACCGCCACAATGCGGCCTGATAGAGCGCCGCCTCGACGGCGGCCAGCGCCTGATCGGTGTCGAGATCTCGAAGGTGGCCCGTCCACGTGTCCGCGACGAAGCGTTCGAAAGTGACGTTGGTCGCTTCGCCGTGTCGCCGCTGCAGTTCTGCGAACAGTTCTCGAGCCACGCCGGTGCGCTGATAGGCGGTGCAGATCATCACGCCGTCCACCAGAAAATTCCGATGCGCCTGCCGCACCGTGGGATCGTCAGGATGTCGCGCCAGCGCCTCGTCGAAGCTCGCGCGCACCGCGGGCAGCACGTCCGGTTCCGGCGCCAGCATCACCGTGCGACCGTCCGGCGAAAACGAAATCCGGCCGCGAAGAAAGGTCGAGTTCATCGCCTGGAAGATCTGACGCCGGAGGGCGACGTCATCGAAACGGGTGCGCGCGTGGGTCAGCCCGGTCGCCGCCCAGTAAAGCGCGTGAGCGTAGGGCCCGCGCCAGTCGAGCGGCACCCCGAGCTGCTGTTCGATCTGGAGCATCTGACGAGGATCCAGCCGGTAGCGCGTGAGCATGCGCTGCACCCGCGCGACGGCGCGGAGGGCGCGGCCCTCGGCCGAATCCGTCCACCTCGCTCGCAGCGGCTCCGGGATCTGGTGGAGTGCCGGCTCCTCTTCCGCGAACGCGTCGATGCCGTGGCGGGCGAGCTCTGCGGTGAACTGTGCAATCGCCGGCTCTGCCAGCCGGTCGGCCGCCGGCTGATCCGCGAGCCGGGCGAGCGTGGGCAGGTCCGGTTGCGGTCGCGCGCCGCCCAGCAGACGGGTCATTTCCAGCGCCCACTCCCGCTTGTAGAGCAGGTGCGCCTGGTCCAGGTCCATGCCGATCTTGTGGTAGAAGATCCAGGCCAGCTCGCGGTGCAGTAGCGCGCTGCCGGGATTGTAGGTCATCCCCTGATCGCGCAGCAGCGAGATCCCGTGCCGCACCCAGCGCCAGCGGTCGTTTGGATCCGGCAGCATGACGCTGACGTTGTAGGCGAGGTTCCAGCCATGGAACGCCCAGATCGAGGCGAACCGCGGTTGGAGTTTCGTGATCCAGTCCGCCAGCTGCACCAGCTCGAAGTACTGGCCGCGATCCTGCAGCTCGCTCGCGCGCATCCAGAGGATGTCGGCCGCGAGGCCCCGGAACGCCCCGAACGCGACGGTGGTGAACGCGACCAGCGGCGGCGCGTTCTCCAGCGGCTCGCCCTGGTTCAAGCCTCCTGCGCGCCGCAGTTCCAGAAGCGGTTCGTGCAGCCGGCCGCACGCCCACAGCGATGCGATGGCCATCAGCACCAACAGTATCGAGTTGCGGCTCATTCCTGCACCCCGCCCAGCTCGCGCACACGCAGCAGCGTCGCACCCAGACATGCGAGCAGACCGCACCCCACCGGCAGGCTCCACGCGATCATGTGCAAGGTTTCGGCCCAACTGATCAGCTCACCGGCCGCCAATCGCTCGAACACGCCGGTCGTGCGCACCGGCCGCAGCAACCAGTTCATCACACTGAAGTAGGTCTGCCAGATGCGTTCGGCCGCCGCCGCCCAGCCGCGGGCCGTCGTCGGGTCCTCCACAAACACCGGCTGGCCCGCCATCGTCGAAACATAGCCCGCCATTCGCGCGACCAGTACCGCAGCGACCGCCAGAAACGACGCGACCGGCATCGACAGCAACGAACCGGCCGCCAGCCCCACCGCGCCGAGCACTGTGATCTGGCACCAGGTCACCAGCCACCCCCGCACAAAGTTGCCTGCCGCGCCGCCCTCTCGAATCAGCAGTCGAATCCCCTCATCGGGATCAAACAGCAGCGTGCCGCGCAGACGGTCCCGGTTCTCGAACACCAGCCGTACGCGTCGTGAGCCCGCCAGCGCGCTGGCCGGTACCGACAGCGAGTGCACTGCGCCCGGCGTCCACGCTCCCTCCAATGACCATCGTTCCGCACCCGACTCCGCCAGTAGCGACCATCGCCCCGCCACCTTGGAAGTGTCCAGCGTGGACGTGGCAAACCGGAATCTCAGCTGCGCAGTCCCGTCGGCGCGCACGTGTTCGGGCAGTTCGATCTCCCAGGTGCCGCGCGAGCTCGGCAGCACAGTATGATCCGAGGCGCGCAGGCTGTCCCGCAAGCGTCGCCGGGCTTCGGCCGCGGGCTCGCCCTCCGGCGGCCATCGCCCCGCAGCGGTCGCTTCGCGGATGTGCTGCTGCACGCGCTGTTCAACATCCGGCGTGATCGGCGCCAGTGCTCGTCGCGCCACAAGAATTTCCTCTCGCAGAACGCGCAGGTCCGCGGCTTGCCATGGTCCACGTCGAACCGCGGTACTCAGCGCCACCGCGGAGCCGGCGGCCGCCGCCGCGCACAGCGCCGCGGAGAGCACCGCCAGCGCCAACCATTTACCCACCCATACCTCGATCGTGCGGACCGGCTTGGTGAGCACCTGGTGCATCTGGCGGTCGCGCACCTCGAGCGCGATCGCACCGCAGCCCACCCACACCGAGGCCAAAGAAATCAGCAGCGACGTGAGCCACATCGTGTAGGTGATCGCGATGCGGCACAACCCTGTGATGGTGCCGTCGCCCTTCACGGTCACCGGCAGGCCGAGCGCGATCGCAACGATCATCACCGTGAGCACCAGCCACAGGCGCGACCGGATCGCGGCCCGGAGAGCCACCACCGCGATGGCGGTGACCGCGCTCATGAGGAAGGCGGTTTCACCAGATGGCGGAGCCGCTCGTCCGCCGTCGTTGAAGCCTGCGAGACCACCGCGTCGCGACCGGCCTCGCCGGCCAGATACGATGCCACCTGCGGGGTTCCACCCGGCGCCGTTTCATCGCCGGTTCCCTCGCGAGCGCGCCGAACGACTGCCAGAAAGTACTCTTCCAGGTCCATCCGCGGGTGGTCCACTTCCGGCTCGGTCCCCGTCAGCTCCCGCGCCACCGCGCACAGCCGCTCGAGCGTTCCCGGCGGCGGCCGTGTGAGGGTGAGGCGGCACCGCTCGCGTTCCTCCAGAAGTTCCGAGATCGCGCCCATCGCCTGCAGCCGTCCTCCGTAGAGGATCGCGACGCGATCGGCGACGTCCTCGACATCGGCCAGCAGGTGCGAGGACAGCACAACGGTCTTTCCCCGTCCGGCCAGCGTTCGAATCAGCTCTTTCATCTGACGGCAGCCGATCGGATCCAGACCCGATGTCGGTTCGTCGAGAATTACGAGGTCGGGATCGTTGATTAGCGCCTGCGCGAGCCCGACGCGCCGCGCCATCCCTTTCGAGAACTCGCCCACCCGGCGCCGGCGAGCCGCGGTCAGGCCCGTCATTTCGAGCAATTGCTCGATGCGCCGCCGGCGCTCCGCCGTTGGCAGATCGAAGAGACGCCCGAAGAAGTCCAACGTCTCCTCCGCGGTGAGAAACGGGTAAAGATAGGATTCCTCCGGCAGATAGCCAATGCGCGACTTGATCCGCACGTCGGTCGGAGGCCGTCCCAGCACAATCAGCCGGCCGGAGGTTGGCCGCAGCAAGCCGAGCAGCAGCTTTAACGTGGTACTTTTCCCCGAACCGTTCGGCCCCAGCAACCCGAACACCTCGCCTCGCCGCACCTCGAAGCTGAACCCGTCGAGCGCCCGCACGCGAGGACGACGCCAGAAATCAAGGAAAATCTTCGTCAGCCCAACCGCTTCAATGACGGTCTCCGCGCTCATCGGCGTGCAGTATACCCCGGCCGCGTCACGAGGACACGCAAGGGGCGTTGTTCCCCCCGCGGCCCCATCGCTTCTTCGGGGGCGACCACCTCAGCCGCAGCCACCGGACCAGTTCGTTCCCGCCCCAACAGCGCAGGCGCCGGTTGGGCGGGACCGCCGCGGGCCACAGGGCGCTGCGAGCGCGGAAAGGGGACAGGCTCGAAGTTTCCAATCCATGGACATGCTTGAGCACGGGCGCTCCAAGGGTTGGACGCGTGACCCAATCGCCGCCCCGCCATGTGTTTGACGAGTAGAGCCGGACATCTGACCGGCGCTGCACACGCACACCGCTCACATCAGGGCGGGATCTGCGCGACTGCCGCGGATCGACCCTTCCGAGCGCTGTTCGTTCTCGCCCACGACACATTTCGGCGTGCCTGCTCGTTGATCTCTGTCCCTGGCCAAAGGCGCAGTGACAGAAGGGCCTAATACGTGCGCAAGTCGGAGGTGGGCGAAACGGCCGCGGCGGACGGTGTGGTGGGCGATCGCCTCCGCAGCGGCGGGGACAGCCAAGGCGGCGGGGGAGGGGGGCCTTGAGTTGCCGTTTCAACCCCGCGACATTGGTGATGCCGCCGTGCGGAAGATCCGGCTAGACGTTCAGATCGCGGCAGTCGTCGGATTTACACGTATAACCGCTTTCCTGGCGTTCAAAATTCCGTCGGTTCTTCTGCATGTACAGCTCGTAGACGTCCCGGGCGCGGAGTCCGACGATCTGCGCAAGCGAAATGAGGAAGTGGAACAGATCTACGATTTCGACGCGGGCGTTCTGCCGGTCGTAGGTCTGGTACCGGGCCCACCACTTCCACGGAACGCTGTCGACCAGCTCAGCGGTCTCCTGTTGAAGCGCGCGACAGAAATTCAGAATCCACTCGGGCTGGCGCTCTTCCGGCAGCGCCGTGGTGTCGACGCCGATTCTGCGGTTGAGTTCTGCCTGCAGCCGGAACATCTCTTCCAGCATGTCAGCGGGCTGGTTCGACATCGCTGATGGCCTTTCTTGCGGCGGCGGACGACCGCCCGGCACAGCCTACCGCGTGAGGCGCTCGGAACCAAGTCGCCGGCCGAATCGGGCCTAGGAGGCCGGTGTGCGGCCCGGCGGCGCGAGTCGGAACACGATCTCGTCGGGCGCTTTGTCGGTGACCTCCGCGATGACGGTGGAGCCTTCCGGAATCGCACCGCTGAGCAGCTGACGCGCGAGGACATCGACGACGCGGCGCTGGATCGCCCGTTTCAATGGCCGGGCGCCGAACGCGGGATCGTAACCCTCCCGGCAAAGCAGGTCCCGCGCGCTCTCCGACAACTCGATTCGGATATGCTTTTCCGCAAGGAAGCGGGCCAGTCGCTCGAGCTGCAGGTCCACGATTCGCCGAAGCTCGTCGCGGCGCAGACTGTGGAAGAGCACGATCTCGTCAATCCGGTTCAGGAATTCCGGACGAAACTGCCGCTGCAACAGTTCGTGCACCTGTTCGCGCATGCGCTCCCAGAGTGGGTCGCCGGGGCCGAGATTGGGGTGCCGCTGGAGCGTATCGTGAATCAGCTGACCGCCGATGTTCGAGGTGAGGATGATGATCGTGTTGCGGAAGTCCACGGTCCGGCCCTGCCCATCGGTCAGGCGGCCCTCATCCAGGATTTGAAGCATCACATTGAAGACGTCGGCGTGAGCTTTTTCGATCTCGTCGAACAGCACCACCGAATAGGGACGTCGCCGAACGTGCTCGGTGAGCTGGCCGCCCTCCTCGTAGCCGACGTAGCCGGGCGGTGCACCGATCAGGCGGCTGACGGAGTGTTTCTCCATGTACTCCGACATATCGATCCGCACCATCGCGGACTCCGAGTCGAAGAGGAACTCCGCCAGCGCGCGCGCCAGCTCGGTTTTGCCGACGCCGGTGGGACCCAGGAAGATGAAGGAACCGATCGGGCGGTTCGGGTCTTGCAGTCCCGAACGGGCGCGTCGGACCGCGTTGGCGACTGCGCTGACGGCCTCGTCCTGGCCGATCACACGCCGGTGCAGCTGCTCTTCCATGCGCAGCAGCTTTTCGCGCTCGCTCTCGAGCAGCTTCGCGACCGGAATGCCCGTCCACAGCGCGACGACCGCCGCGATGTCTTCGGCGTCCACCTCTTCTTTCAGCATTTTTTGTTGGGACTGGACCTCCGCGAGGCGTTGCTTCGCGGCGGCGATCTGGCGTTCAGTCTTGGGGATGCGGTCGTACAGCAGCTCCGCCGCCCGTTCGAGCTGACCGGCGCGCTGCGCGGATTCCTGCTCGGCTTTCAGCAGATCCAACGCGCGGGTGAGCGAACGGAGCTCCGCGATGAGTTCCTTCTCCTTCTGCCAGTGTGCCTTCAGCTTCGCGCTTTCCGCGCGCAGGCGTTCGAGCTCCTCCTCCAGCTTCCGCCGGCGTTCGACCGCGTCGGGATCGGTTTCCTTCTGCAGCGCCTGCCGCTCGATTTCGAGCTGCAGGATGCGACGCTCGATCTCGTCGATTTCGACCGGCATGCTATCGATTTCCATGCGCAGGCGGCTGGCCGCCTCATCCACAAGGTCAATGGCCTTATCCGGAAGGAAGCGGTCGGTGATGTAGCGGTGCGAGAGCACCGCCGCCTGGACGAGCGCACCGTCTTGGATGCGGACGCCGTGATGAACCTCGTAGCGTTCCTTCAGACCCCGCAGGATTGCGATGGTGTCTTCCACAGTGGGCTCGCTGACGCGGACCGGCTGGAACCGGCGTTCGAGCGCAGGGTCTTTCTCGACGTACTTTCGGTATTCATCCAGCGTGGTCGCGCCGACGCAGCGCAACTCGCCGCGGGCGAGGGGGGGCTTGATCATGTTCGAAGCGTCCACCGCGCCTTCGGCGCCGCCGGCGCCGACGAGCGTGTGCAGCTCATCAATGAAGAGGATGATGCGGCCTTCCGCGGCAAGCACCTCCTTCAGAAAGGCCTTGAAGCGTTCCTCGAACTCGCCGCGGTATTTCGCGCCGGCGACCATCGCACCAAGATCCAGCGCGACGACACGGCGGTCTTTGAGCCCTTCCGGCACGTCGCCCGCGACAATGCGCTGCGCGAGCCCTTCGACAATCGCGGTTTTCCCGACGCCCGGTTCGCCGATGAGCACCGGGTTGTTTTTGGTGCGACGCGACAGCACCTGGATCACCCGGCGGATCTCCGCATCGCGCCCGATGACGGGGTCCAGCTTGTGCTGGCGGGCCAGGTCGGTGAGGTCCCGCCCGTACTTGCGGAGCGCGTCGTATTTGTCTTCTGGCGAAGCGTCCGTGACCCGGTGGCTGCCGCGGATCGTCTGCATCGCCCGAAGCAGCGCGTCCGGCGTGACGCCGAACTGCCGCAGAACTCGGCCGGCGGGCAGCGCCTCCTCCTCAACGGCCGCCAACAGGATGTGCTCAGCGCTGACATACTCGTCGCGCATGCGCTGCGCAATTTTCCATGCTGCGTCGAGCAGACGCAGCAGCGCGCGCGAAGCAGTGCCTCCCAGAGCGGCGCCCCCTTCGACGCGCGGTAGCGTGTCGAGCCGGCGTTCCAGTTCGGCCAGCACGCGTCCCCGCGGCGCGCCGATTGCTTCGATCAGTGACGCCGCCACTCCGTCGCTGGGCTCCAACAGCGCCAGCAACAGGTGGTCCGGCTCCACTTCCGGATTGCGCCGGTCCGCCGCCTTCGCCATCGCGGCTTGCAGCGCTTCCTGACATCGAACAGTCAAACGGTCCGGTTGCATGTGATTCACCTCTGCCCCTCCTCCCTAGCAGTGCGAGTGCCAATCCATAAATAGACACGATGGCCCCCGATTAGGGACAGTTTGACACTCCAGGCCCAGACACGCAACCCTGCACAACGGTATCGGCGAGACATTGTGACACTGGCGATCTGGATTTATATACGCAAAATGTTTTTGTGCAATGATATAAGATTTACGCTTTGCGCTTGGCATGCACAGTGCTGAAGAAATTGGCGGCGACGAAAGAATGGAGGTGCCGGCGATGAGAATGACTGACATGCTGTGGGATCCGATCGTGGACCTGATGAGGTTCCAGCGCGAAATGAACCGGCTGCTCGATGCCTACTGTCGGCCGGCGGACGTCTTCCCGCGGATGAACGCGAAGGCGGATGACGAGTCGGCAGTAGTCCAGGTGGAACTTCCGGGCGTTGACCCGGCGTCGGTGAAAGTATCGGTAGCCGGTGACGTGCTGACGATTGAGGGTGAGCGGCCGTCGGCGATTCCGGACACTGCGAAGGAGGTCCACCGCCAGGAGAGGGCGACGGGCTCATTCGCGCGGTCGCTGCGGCTGCCGTGGGAGGTCGAAGCCGACAAGGTCACGGCTTCGCACAAAAACGGCGTTCTGACCGTGACGCTGCCCCGGCGCGAGGCGACGAAACCTCGTACGGTGGCGGTCACAGCCGAATAGTCGGATGGGAGGTGTGACCATGACGGAGACAAGGGCGGTATCGGTGAAGGACACGGAACCCCGCGCGGTGGACGCGATCCGGGATCGGCCGGTCGTGACCCCGGCAACGGACATCTACGAGACGGACGAGGCGATCGTCGTGGTGGCCGATCTGCCAGGGCTGGACCAGTCGTGCGTGAACGTCGAGCTGGATGACGAGGTGCTGCGAATCCGTGGCACCGCGCCGTCCGGCCAACCGGAGATGGTGTCGCCGGATCTGGAGGAGTTTTGTGTCCGGGACTATGAGCGCTCGTTCGCGATTCATGTACCGGTGGATCGCGATCACGTGCGGGCGCAGATGAAAAACGGGGTGTTGACAGTGACGCTGCCGTTTGCGCCGGAAGTTCGTCCGAAACCGATCAAGGTGGAGGCCGAATGACCGGTATGGCGGCAGAGAGGTCAAACTGCGAAAAGGAAGGAGGAATGAACCATGAGCCGTAGCCTGATCCCTTGGCGGCGCGGGCGCGGCGCAGCGCCGGCCCGGGCTGAAGAGAGTCCGTTCGATGCGCTGCATCGGGAGATGACCTCGCTGTTTGACAGCTTCTTCCGCGACATCGAACAGACGTTCCGCGGATGGCCCGCCTGGCGCGGACCTTCCGCGTTCGTCTCGCCGTCCGTTGAAGTCTCCGAGACCGACGACGAGCTGCGGGTGGCCGCGGAACTCCCGGGCCTCTCGGAGAAGGACGTGGAGGTCTCGGTGGACAACGACGTGCTGGTGATCCGTGGCGAGAAGAAGCAGGAACGCGAGGAGAAGAAGCGCAGCTATCACCTCGTCGAGCGGGCGTACGGCCGCTTCGAGCGCGAGATTCCGCTGCCGGCGGGTCTCGATCTCGAAAAGGTCGAGGCGAAGTTCAAGAACGGCGTCTTGACCGTGGTGCTGCCGAAGACGCCCGAGGCGAAGTCGCAGCGGCGCGTGATCCCCGTGAAAGAGGCATAACGCGGCTCGAACGGACCGCGCGGGTCCTCAGGGGCCCGCGCTTTTTTGCGTTCCCGCGCTGCGGTCATCCCCGAAGGTTCGACAGCTGCGGGTCGATGGGCTAGGCTCGGATCCGTCCTGGGCCGCGCGCAAGGAGTCGACGCTGTGAGCCGAGCTGTCGCATGGAGTGTTGTCGCGTGCATCGCGTTGGTGATGCGCGCGGGGAGTGGTACGGAAGAGAACGGGTTTCGCCCGCTCTTCAATGGCCGGGATCTCGCCGGCTGGGTGGACGTGAACACTTCGCCGGAAACCTGGCAGGTTCGCGAGCAAGGGATCCTGCACTGTACTGGTACGCCGATCGGCGTCATTCGGACGGATCGGCAGTACGAGAACTTTGTTCTGGAGCTGGAATGGCGGCATCTGCGGCCGGCGGGGAACTCCGGTGTGATGATCTGGGCTTCTCCAGCGCCGGCGCCGGGTCAACCGTTTCCCAAAGCGATCGAGGTGCAGATCCTCGACCACCAATTCTATACGAACTACGTCGCTTCCGGAAAACAGGCCGGCTGGTTTACCACTGACGGTGATGTGTTCGCGATCATGGGCGCGACGATGACACCGTTTGAGCCGAATGATGGCAAGATGCGCAGTTTCCCTCGTGAGCGTCGGACGCGGGGATCTCCGGAGTGGAATCATTACCGAATCACCGCCAGCAACGGGGTGGTGACGCTCGCCGTGAATGGCGCGGTGGTGTCCGGCGGTTCGAACTGCGTCTGGAGGAAGGGGTACATCTGCCTGGAAGCCGAGGGCAGCCCCGTCGAATTTCGCAACATCCGGATCCGGGAGTTGCCCTCTACGGATCCGCCGCCGGAGATGGTGGCGCCGCTGGCGGACTGATGAGGAGGGTGCACCGTCCGGGGCCCTCAGGAGGATTTGCGCAATGCCAGCGGTACGCCACAGAGTCGTCGCCTGTTTGTTGGCCGGTATGAGCGTGTGGACGGCTGACGCTGCGACAGGGCCGGAGGTCGAGGGGGAGCTGAAGCAGTGGCATGCGGTCAGTCTGACGTTCCGGGGCCCTGTCGCCGCTGAGACGGACGACGACCCGAATCCGTTTCGCGACTATCGGTTGGTCGTAACGTTCCGCCACGAGGGTGGGGCGCCGCCGCGCCGTGTGCCCGGCTATTTTGCCGCCGACGGTCGGGCGGCGCAGACTGGCGCGGACCGGGGCGACGCCTGGCGGGTGAAGTTTTCGCCCGATCTGCCGGGGCGCTGGGAATGGAGGGTGGAGTTCGTGCGCGGACGCGGCGCGGCGATTCGGGACGTCGCCGGCGAGCCGGTGCTGCCGTGGCACGGCTTGCACGGCGAGCTGGAGATCGGCCTGTCGGACAAGTCACCGCCAGACCTCCGCGCGCGCGGTCGGCTGGTAACGACCGGCACGCGTTACCGTCGGTTCGCGGGCGATGGCAGCTGGTTCCTGAAGGCCGGTCCCGATGCGCCGGAGACCCTGCTGGCATTTGCGGATTTTGATGGAACGGAAGCGCGCCGGCATAACGCACCGCTGAAAACCTGGGCGCCACACTGGCGCGACTGGCGGCCGGGAGACCCCCTCTGGCGTGGCGACCGCGGGAAAGGTCTCATCGGCGCGCTGAACTACCTGGCGGCGGTCGGCCTGAACACGGTCTCGATGCTGCTGTACAACGCCGGTGGTGACGGCGACAACGTCTGGCCGTTTCGCTCACGGGACGACAAGTGGCACTACGACTGCTCGAAGCTCGACCAGTGGCAGCTGGTCTTCGAGCATGCGGCCCGCCGGGGACTCCATCTGCACTTGAAGCTGCAGGAAACGGAGAACGATGACGATCGACCGCCAGAGAAGAGGGCCAGCCCGGTTGCGACGTCGCTGGACGGCGGACGGACCGGCCCGGAACGCCGGCTGTATCTACGGGAGATGGTTGCGCGGTTTGGGCATTTGCCGGCGCTCACGTGGAATCTTGGCGAGGAGTGCACCCTTTCGACCGAGGAGATTGCTGAGATGGCGCGCTATTTGCGCATGCTGGATTCATATGGCCACCACGTGGTTGTGCACACCTATCCCGGCCAGCAGGAGCGGGTGTATCGCCCGTTGCTCGGCCGGCCCGAAGTGCTCACGGGCGTATCGCTCCAGAACCACTGGAATGCGACCCACCGTTTGTGCTGGCAGTGGATCTGCGAGTCCACAGCCGCCGGCCATCCGTGGGTGGTCGCGAACGACGAGCAAAACCCTGCCGAACTCGGAGTGCCACCCGACGAAGGATGGAACGGTTTCGACGGCGTTGCGCGCCCCGCTGGCAGCCGGGAGGGCGGACAATACACGCGGCACGACATTCGGCGGTACTGCCTATGGGGCGCATTGATGGCCGGTGCGGAGGGAGTGGAATACTACTTCGGTTACCAACTTCCTCAGACGGATCTTGATTGCGAAGACTTCCGCAGTCGCGAGCGCTCGTGGGCAGACGCGCGTCGCGCACTGGAGTTCTTCCGGCGCGAGGCGATCCCCGTTGATGAGATGCGGAACCTGGACGAGTTGGTCGCCAACCCGAAGCGATCGAACACCGCCTACTGCTTCGCGAAGCCGGACGCATTGTATCTGGTGTATCTGCCACGGGGCGGAACGATCACGCTGGATCTTTCCCGCACTTCCGGCCGGTACCGCGTCTGGTGGTTCAATCCTCGAGCGGACATGCCGATGTTGGCGGATCCCCGGCGGGAGGTGGAGGGGGGAGCTCGTGTGGCGCTCGGTCCTCCTCCGGCGGAGCCGGACGAGGACTGGCTGGCCGTCATTCGTCGGCAATGAACCGGCGATGCTGACGGGTGCAGAGAAAAAGATGTCGCCGGCACATCCGTGCGGTGAGCCGGGCTGGGCGGCCACGCTGGCAACGGAACTCGAAGGCGAGCTGGACCTTTCTGCGCTGGCGCGTCGGTTGTATGCGCAGGACGCCTCAATCTACGAGCAGTGGCCGCTCGGTGTGGCGCGGCCGCGGTCTGCGCGCGACTGCAGGGCCATCGTGCGCGCGGCGGCCGCGCACGGCTTTGGGGTGATCGCGCGAGGCGGCGGCACGAGCCTTGCGGGGCAGTGCGTCGGCGACGGCCTCGTGGTCGAGTTCACCCGGCACATGAATCGTGTGCTGCAGATGGACGCTGTGGCGCGGCGGGCGGTCGTTGAGCCGGGGCTGGTGCAGGACGACCTCAACGATGCCGCTGCGCCGTACGGTCTGATGTTTGCGCCGGACACGTCGACATCGCGGCAGGCGGCAATCGGGGGGATGATCGGCAACAACTCGTGCGGCGCATTCTCCGTGCTGTTCGGGACCACCCGCGATCACGTGGAAGGACTGGAAGTGGTGCTGGCCGATGGCGAGCTTGCGCGGCTGGGGCCTTTAGATGACGAGGCGCTGCGGCGTCAGATGGAGGAGCCGAGCGCCATCGGCCGCATCACGCGCGACATCGTGCGGCTGGTGGATCTTCATCGCCAGGTAATACTGCGCAACGCTCCCAAGCCGTCGGTGCGGCGCCGGAACGCGGGGTATGCGCTGGATGCGCTGGCGACGGGACGCCCCTGGGTCCCAGACGGTCCGCCCTTCAACCTCGCGCGGTTGATTTGCGGCAGTGAGGGCACGCTGGCACTGGTCACTGCCGCGGAGCTGCGCCTGGTACCGCGGCCGAAGGAACGGGGGTTGATGTGCATCCATTTCGGCTCGGTGCTTGAGGCCTGCGCCGCGGTGCCGCGGCTGCTGGCGCACGGTCCCGCCGCGATCGAACTGATGGACGGCGCGCTTCTGAACGCGACGGAGCACCACGCCGAATATCGCCGTGACCGCTTCTGGGTGGTCGGGGTGCCTGGCGCGGTGCTCGCGGTGGAGCTGTGGGCGGAGACTGCGGCGGAACTGGCCCGGCGGATGACGGAGTTGGAGCGGGACGCCGCGGCGGCCGGGCTCGGCTACGCCCGCCCGGTCGTAGCGGCTGGCCGTATCGCCCGCGTGTGGGCGCTGCGCAAGGCGGGGCTCGGCCTACTGACCGGCGTGCCCGGCGATGCGAAGCCCGCCACCGCGATCGAAGACATTGCCGTCGCGCCAGAAGACCTTGCGGAGTTCGTGCGCGAGATCGGTGCGCTGATGGCAGCGATCGGCTGTTCCTGCGTGTACTACGGACATGCCTCCGTGGGACTGTTGCACTACCGGCCGATGCTGAATCTGAAGGAGCCCACCGACTTCGAGAAGTTTCAGCGACTCTGTGAGGCGGTCGTGCCGTTGGTCCGGCGGTTCGGAGGGTCGCTTTCGGGCGAGCACGGCGATGGCCGGCTGCGCTCGCCGTTCCTGCGGGAGGCATTGGGGTCGGAGCTGTATGAGCTGTGCAAGGAGGTCAAACGGATCTTTGATCCGCAGGGAGTGCTGAACCCGGGCAAGATTGTGGATCCGCGGCCGCTAACCGCCGACCTCCGGGTCTCGCCGGCGAGCCGTACGCCGGAGGTCCGCACGGAGTACGACTGGTCCCGCACGCTCGGATATGTGCGAGCGGTGGAGGCCTGCAACGGTGTCGGCCAGTGTCGGCAAAGCAGCGGCCGCGGACTGATGTGCCCCACCTACATGGCGACCGGTGATGAGGCGATGACCACTCGGGCCCGCGCCAACCTTTTGCGCCAGGCGCTCACCGCGGGTGACGAGCAGATGGCGTGGTTGGATAAGGACGTTGCGGCGGTGCTCGATACGTGCGTGATGTGCAAGGGATGCCGCACGGAGTGCCCCTCTGGCGTGGACATGGCTCGCATCAAGGCCGAGTGGCTGCAACATCACCATGATCGGTGTCGGCCGGATCTCCGCAGTCGGGTGTTCGCCGCGTTTGCAACGCTGGCGCGCGGCGCGCGTCTCGCCCCCCGCCTCACGGCGAGGCTGGTCAACCTGCCGGTCGTGAAGCGCGTTCTCCGAATCGCACCGCAGCGCACCTTGCCGGCGTACGCGACGGAGACGTTTGCCGAGAACTGGCATCGCCGCCGCACGCCGACGAAAGGCCCCCGTGGGACGCTCGTTCTTTATTGTGACGAATTCACGGATTCGTTGGAGCCGGAAATCGCCTGGGCGGCGGTGTCGGTGCTGGAGGCGCTGGGATGGCAGGTCGAGGCGGTGACGGGTGTCGAATCGGCTCGCTCATGGATTTCGAAGGGGTTTCTGCGGGTTGCGAGGCGGCGGCTGGACCGGGCGGTGAAGTGTTTAGATCGATGGGCGTCGCAGGGGGTTCGGATCGTCGGCCTGGAACCTTCCGCGCTGCTGACGTTCGTGGACGAGGCGCCGGACCTCGTCTCACCGGCGGTGCGTGGCGCGGCGCTGCGCGTGAAAGAAGCCTGCCAACTGTTCGACGATTTGATCGCGGAAACCGAAGACGCCGGTGAGCGTGCGGCATGGCGGCCGCTGCCGGTCGCGCACGCGCTACTGCATGTGCATTGTCACCAGAAAGCGTTGGTGGGTTCGGCGGGGACCCGACGGGCGCTGGCGCTCATCCCGAACCTGCGCATCACGGAGCTGGCGACCGCCTGCTGCGGGATGGCGGGCGCGTTCGGGTACGAGGAGGAGCACTACGAGCTCTCCATGCGTCTTGCGAACCAGATTCTGTTTCCGGCGATCCGGCGCGAACCAGAAGCGTGGATCTGTGCGACCGGCACCAGCTGCCGACGGCAGATTTTGGACGGTACCGGGCGGCGGGCATGGTCGCTCCCTGAGCTGCTGGCGTTTTCGCTCGGTCTGCGGCCCCCTCAGGAAGCATAGGGAGCAACAAATTGAACGTTCGGGCGCGCCATCGGCGACTCCGAAGCCACCGAATACGGGTCGAGGCGGTCCAGCCGGGTGAGAAGCTGGTCGACGTGGAGGTGGTGCTGCCACGCGGTCCAATCGTCCTCCGGCTGCGCTGGGTTCCCTGAGGGACGTCTTGGCTGGGCCGGCACCGGCAACGGGGGCGGAATCCTCGGGCGACGAACGGCAAGGGAGCGAGGGGAAACGCCGCGAGTCAGACGATCCGCGCGCCCAGTGGCTCGCCTCGCGCGGTGATCAGCGAGTAGCCGTACGTATCGCAGAGATCCGCGATCGGCGCGTCGCCCACCACCCACACGATCCCCGCGCGGTCGCCGCCGACCGCGCCGGCGCCGCAGACCTTCGCCGCACCACCGCGTCTTTCGACCGCTTCGATG
This sequence comes from Kiritimatiellia bacterium, assembly GCA_026417735.1. NCBI lineage: Bacteria > Pseudomonadati > Kiritimatiellota > Kiritimatiellia > Kiritimatiellia bacterium. Next base: position 17,396 of record JAOACR010000009.1, on the reverse strand, counting down.
AAGCGGTGGACACGATCGGGCACCACGCCGAGCCGGTGCAGCAGCTGGTGGTTCTTGCGAACCGCGTCGCGCAAGACTAAGGCATCGTTGCGCGCGAGCGCATGCTCCATTTCGGTGGTCACCGCGCCGAAGTCGTCCCAAATCGAGGACGTCTCACCGTAGCGCCGCCGGACTTCCGCGACGCATTCCCCCGTCGTGGTTTCCGGTGTGCCGGTTTGCACGAGGGTCAGCGGCAAGCGGGGCAACGGACGCCGTTCGGCCGCACCGCGTTCGAAGCGCGCGCAGCCGCCGTGAAGTGAGATGTACGTGTCCACGCCGCTCGGGTGGCCATGCTGAAGTCGTTCCACCTCGAGGCTGTACTGGTAGTACCAGTCCGGACGAAATTCGACGCGGAAGTAGTGCCCGATACCGCGCAGCACGGAGAGAATCGCTGCGGCGGACGAGCCCAGGCCGCAGCCCATCGGGATGTTCGACCGAAGCCGGATGTCCAGGCCGTGGCTGAGTTTCAGGTGGAGGCCGTCGAGGATGATAATGAATGCGTACTGGATGAGTTCGATCGGCTTGCGCAGCACCTGGCGGATCGTCAGCCGTCCTTCGAGGAAGAGCTCGTAGTTCCGGCGGACGCGGCGCTGAAAATCGCGCAGCGCCATCAGCGTGTACGACTCGCGCACCTGGAAGTCGCCCAGCTGAAAGCAGACCCGGGCGTCGCCGCTGATCGCGCCAGTCTCGATCTCTGCGACCGCGCTGCGGTCGATGGCCATCGCGAGCGCAGGCCGCCCGTAGACGACCGCGTGCTCACCGCTCAAGATCAACTTGCCCGGCGCAATCGCTTTCACAGCCGTTCATACACCCGTTTGTGCTGGCTCATGCCGGCGAATCGGAAGGGCCCTGTGCGGTACTGCGCGAACACATGGTCGCGACCGTCGCGCGGCAGTGGCAGCTGCACAATATCCTCGTACTGCGCACAGTCCAGTTCAACACGGTCTTCGAGCCGGCGCGCGTGGGCGGCCGCAAAGAGCGCTTCGCGGTAGTCCGGCTGCACGACGCCACTGAAAAATTCGGCGGTGCAACCGGACCCGTAGCTGTAGAGTCCTACCGGCATCCCCGCCAGGTCCTCGGCGGAGGTGTCGAGCATCGCGGTCACCGACTCGTAGAGGGAGGCCGCGTAGGTGTTGCCGGTCTGGCGGTTGTACCGCAGACCGTCCGCGATCCTTCGCTCGATCTCCGCCGCGCTCCACGCCGGCCATTGGGCGGCACGTTGCAGCTGCGCGACCGCTTTTTCCGCCATACGGGTAAAGGGCAAATGAACACAGAGGCGGGCCAGCTCGTCCGGGGGTCGTCCGCCCGCCGACCGGTACCGTTGCCAGGCGGCGGTGAGACTGTTCAGATACACGCGGGTGGAGTACTGACCGTCGACCAGCGCCTCCTCCCGGTAGTTTGGGCGCCAGAAATCCATCACATCTTCCGCGTGCGCGCCGCGCATCGGATCGAGCGCGATCAGCCTGGGATTCGCACTGACGCGCAATGCGACCGCCCCCGCCCCCTGGGTTGGTTCACCCGGGCTGCGCAGCTCATAGCGCGCAATGTCCGCGGCTATGATCAGCACTGCGCGACCGGGGTGGCGAGCGACCCAACCACAGGCGAACTGAAGTGCCGCGGTGCCGGAGTAGCACGCCTGTTTGATTTCGACCGCGGTGCAACTCGGGGGCAGTTCCAGCAGCCCGTGTACGAACATCGCCGCGGCCTTCGACTGGTCCACCCCCGTCTCCGTCGCAAAGAGCAGCCAGTCGAGATCTTCGGCGCCGTCCGCTTCGATGATCGGCAGCGCCGCACTCGCGCCCATCGTGACGATGTCCTCATCGGGAGGTGCCACCGACATCCGTTCCTGTCCGAGCCCACGCAGGTACTTGGCCGGATCGGCGCCCCGAGCCGCGGCCAGCGTGCGCAGATCGAGGAAGTACGCGGGGCAGTAGAAGCTCAGCCGGTCAATCCCGACGCTCACCGTCTCCATGTGGAATCCTCTGGCAGCAATCGGTCCTCGCGGTCGAACAAATCGTGAAAACAACGTGCACCGCACAACCACATCGCGAGCGCGAATTCACGGCGCAGACGCTCGATCTCGGCCCGAACACGCTCCGCCGATTCCATCGCGGGTGCCAGCAGCGGCCGGGCGATGCCGGCGAGCGTTGCGCCGAGCACCACCGCCTTCGCAATGTCCAGCCCATTGCGGATGCCCCCCGACGCGATCAGCGTCGCACGGGGCCGGAACGGCCGCAGCAGCCGAAGCGCCAGTGGTGTCGGGATGCCCCAGTCCTGAAATGTCTCGCCCAGATGATCGTGAACTCCCGACGCGCGGCGGCGGTGGTCTTCGATGCGACTCCACGAAGTGCCGCCCGCACCCGCGATGTCGAGGATTCGGACTCCCGCCGCGAGCAAACGTTCGGCATCGGTGGGCGAAATTCCGCAGCCGACCTCCTTCACGATCACCGGCACCGGCAGCTCGGCGGCGATTTCTGCGATGCGCTCAACCACACCGCGAAAACGTGGCTGACCCTCCGGTTGGATCGCCTCTTGGAGCGGATTGCAGTGGATGATCAGCGCGTCTGCCCGGAGGTGATCCACCACGCGCCGGCATTCCGTTAGCCCCCAGCCGCGGGCAATCTGCGCAGCACCGAGGTTGGCCATCAGCACCGCAGTCGGCGCCACCGGCCGCAGGTCGAAACTGTCTGCCGCCTCCGGATGCTCCAGCATCACGCGTTGGGAACCAACGCCCATCGCCACACCGGCCGCTTCCGCGGCGGCCGCCAGGTTCCGGTTGACCTGCCGGAGCCGGTCCGAGGAGCCCCCCGTCATCGAGGAGATCAACAGGGGGAACGACAGCCGCCGGCCGAGAAACTCGACCGAAGTGTCCACCTCGTCCAGATTCACGTCTGGCAATGCCCGATGCGTCAGCCGGATGTGGTCGAAATAGTGTCGCCGGCGGTCGGTGTCGGGGTCCGCACGCAGGATTTCGATGGCCTCTTCCTTGCGCCGGGGCGTTGCGCTGGCGGGGTCTGGGGCTGCCGGCGAGTTCATCGGGATGTCTCGGCGCCCGGCGTCCCACGGCGAGCGCGCCGGCGCTCCATCGTCAAATGCGCGCGGACCAAATCGCCCGGTGATCCGAGCGAGGCCAGCAGGGACAGCTCTCCGCAGAGCACCACCCCCGCAATGATCGCCGCAAGACGACGGGCGTTTTCCCCCAATGGCCGCTGTTCCCGGCAGCCGAGCCTGCGCAAATGCCCAGCCACGGGCTCGGACTCCTTGCCGGCGCCCACCGTGCCGACGATCAGGTTGGGCAGGGTGACCGAGAATCTGAGCGTCTCCCCGCGCACAAACGCCAGCGTGAAGCCCTGGGAACCCTCGACGATGTTCGCGGCATCCTGACCCGTCGCCAGATAAATCGCCAACAACATATTCGCGAAATGCGCGTTGGCGGAGCGGATCGAGCCGGCCAGCTGGGAGCCGATAAGATTTTTGTGGATGTTGAGCTCGGCAATTGTTTCCGGCTCGGTCCGGAGAAGGCGGCGGCAGACCTCGCGCTCCACCGCCAGCTCCGCAACCGCCCGCCAACCACGACCGAGCAATCCGTTGATTGCGGAAACCTTCTTGTCGCTACAGAGGTTGCCCGAGACCGTCACTGCCCTCAGCTCCGGCCAGCTCGCGGTCAGCCAGTCCAGCGTTTGTTGCGCGGCGCGAGTGACCATATTGTGGCCGGCGGCATCGCCAGTATTCATCGCAAGGCGCACAAAGATCAGCGGACCGCAAACCTCTACGTGAAGGTCGATCAACCGAGCATACCGACTGCCCGCCTCAGCGGCCCTGGCCAGGTCGTCCTGCCGATTTCGGATCTCTTCGGCGATGGTCATCGCTCGCATCGAGCTGGCCGCTTCGATCACGACCGACCGGGTCATGCCCGCGCTGTGCACACGCACCGCGATTCCGCCGGCTTCCCGGGAAACCCGTGCGCCCCGCTCGACGGACGGCCACAGGGGTACTTCATAGGTCGCCAACGGTACACACACTTCTTCGTCCAGTATGCCGCCGTGAAACCGAATCGGTCCGACCCATCGCATCGGAACCGGCAGAGCCTCGGATGAGACGCCGTTTACGGTCGGCGAGGTCGAGTCAGCTGAAACCATCGGAGCCGGAACCCCCCTCATGGTGCCCCGCCCGGCGAGCAAAATCAAACTACGGCCGGCACGACTTTTGCGTCCGGTCCCGGAGCAGCAGGGCCGGTGACCATGCGGTGAGGGGGGAGAGGGGGCCCGTGGGTGCCCGCCCCAACATCGGAGGGGTCCGCGTAGTTTCGAGCCGGGAATCCGGTGCGTTTGGGGGCAACGTGCTCTGACGTTGCGGGTGCCCACTCGCACTGTGGTGACGGCGTCGCCAGGCGGTCGCTCAGGGGGCGGTTGGTTGCCCGGCGCACGCGACATGATAGATTCAGCATATGTGTTTGGGCGTTCCGATGCAGCTGACCGAGATCCGGGAACCCGCACGTGCGCTGGCCGAAAGCGACGGCCTGCGGCTGGAGGTGGATGTTTCTTTGATTGAGGACCCGCGGCCGGGCGACTATGTGATCGTGCACGCTGGTTTCGCGATCGAGCGCCTGAATACTGCAGAAGCGGAGGCGCGGCTGTCGCTGTTGGAGGCGATCGGCCGCGCGGCACCGGAAGAGCCTCCGACCTCGCCAGGGTAACGGTGCGGTTCCGGAGGTAGGGTATGCGTTACGCGGACGGATTTCGGCAGCCTGCGGCAGCCGAGTCGCTTCTGAGAGCTCTGCATGCGGTTCTGGCGGACATGCGCGGCCGCGCTGATCCGTTGCGGGTGATGGAAGTCTGCGGTACTCACACGATGGCGGTCGGCCGCCATGGTCTTCGAAAGCGTCTTCCGCACTCTTTGCGGCTGATCAGCGGGCCTGGCTGTCCCGTTTGCGTGACCGACAGCGGTTACCTCGAGGCTGCGCTGGCGCTGACGGCGCGCGGCGTCGCGATTGCGACGTTTGGTGATCTGCTGCATGTGCCGACGGCCAATGGTGATTCGCTGGCGGCCTGCCGGAGTCGGGGCGGTCGGGTGCAGGTTTGTTATTCGCCGCTTGACGCGGTACGGCTGGCGGCGGCGGAACCATCTCGAGAGTGGGTGTTTCTCGCGATCGGGTTTGAAACGACCATCGCGCCGGTCTTGGCGGCGCTTGAACGCGCCGAGGCGGCCGGGGTGCGGAATCTGACTGTGCTGGTGGCGTTCAAACGGGTTTTGCCGGCGATGGAGGCGGTGCTGGCGGGGGGGGCAGCGATCGACGGGTTTCTCTGCCCTCCGCATGTGAGCACGGTGATTGGAGCGGCGGCCTACCGGTCAATCGCGGAGCGGTATCGCCGGCCATGCGTGGTGGCGGGATTTGAGCCCTTGGACATCCTGGTGGCGTTGGTGGAACTGGCGCGGTTGATTGTGGCGGACCGGCCGGCGGTGGTGAACGAGTACGACCGCGTCGTCACGGAGCAGGGCAACCCCCGTGCGCAACGACTGATTGAGGCATGGCTGGAGCCCTGTGTCGCTCGCTGGCGCGGCCTGGGTGACCTCCCCGACAGCGGTTACCGTTTGCGCCGAGAGCGCGCGGTGCGGTTCGATGCGGAGCTGCGGCACGGCGTCCGGGTGGGGACGGGCCGTGAGGTGCGGGGATGCCGTTGCGGGGAGGTGATCGCCGGCCGGCTAGATCCGCCGGAATGTCCGCTCTTCGCACGGAAGTGCACGCCGGACTCGCCGGTGGGCCCGTGTATGGTCAGTTCGGAGGGAAGCTGCGCGGCGTGGTTCAAGTATGAACGTGCGGAGGAGCCGAGCCGATGAAGACTCCCGATGAACGGGTGCAGCTTGCGCACGGAGGGGGCGGCCGTTTGATGGCGGAGTTCATTGAGACACACATCCGGGCCCGGTTCGGCGACGGTCCACTGCGGGATTTGCCGGATGCGGCGCGGTTGCGCGGCGAGCACTCGACGTTGCTGTTCACGGCGGACAGTTACGTCGTTCAGCCGCGGTGGTTTCCGGGAGGCGACATCGGTGCGCTCGCGGTGCACGGCACCGTGAACGACCTGGCGGTTTGCGGTGGCCGCGCGCGTTGGCTGGCGCTGAGTCTGATCCTGGAGGAGGGGTTGCCGCTGGCGGAGGTGGGGCAGGTGCTGGATTCCGTTGCGCAGGCGGCCCGCCGCTGTGGCGTGCAGGTGGTAACCGGCGATACCAAAGTCGTGGGGCGGGGCCAATGTGACGGTATGTTTGTGAACACGGCGGGTATCGGGGAACCGATCGGAGATTTTGTCCTGTCCCGGGATACGATCCGTGTTGGCGATCGCGTGCTGGTGAGCGGTCCGATTGGCGACCACGGGCTGGCGGTGATGGCGGCACGGGAGGGGCTGGCGGCGGCGGGAAGCGGGCCAGTGAGCGACAGCGCGCCGGTGGTGGAGCTGGTGGAGGCGATCGCGGAGCTGGCAGGGGCGGTCCGATGGATGCGCGATCCTACCCGCGGCGGTGTTGCGGCAGTGCTGAACGAGTGTGTGCGTGGGCGCGATTGGAGCATCGAGATCATCGAGGAGCGGCTGCCGGTTGCGCCACCGACCGCCGCGCTGGCCGATCTGCTCGGCATTGATGTGTTGCAGGCGGCGTGTGAAGGGCGGCTGATCGCGGTGTGTGCGCCGGAAGTTGTCGGCGACATTCTCGGCCGGTGGTGCGCGCTCGAGGAGGGGCGCGGTGCCGCCGAAATCGGGAGGGTGGTCGAACACCCCGCCGGCGTCGTGGTGCTTGCGACCCGGATCGGAGGTCGCCGCCTGGTGGATCTTCCGCGCGGCGAGCTGCTGCCCCGGATCTGCTGAAGCGAGGGATCGCGTGCACGAGCTCTCGATTGCGGAGGCAATGGTCGAGGCGGCGCTCCGGGCGGCCCACGGCGTTGGAGGGCGGATCGTGACTCTGCGAGTGAGCGTCGGCGCGTTGTCCGGCGTGGATCCGGACGCGCTGGCGTTCGCCTTTCCGGTTGCGGCCCGTGGAACCCTCGCGGAAGCAGCGCGGCTCGAAATCGTACGCTATCCCGCCCAGGTGCACTGTGAGCAGTGTGGCGCAACTACCGCGGCGGACGCGCTCGTTCTTGTCTGCGGGCAGTGCGGCTCCGATCATGTGGAGATCACGGACGGGCGCCAACTGCGCCTGGAGTCGCTGGAAATTGAACCGATAGAGACTCCGCCAGATCGGAGGCACAGCGATGTGTGAAACGTGTGGTTGCAGCAACACGGGCGGTGAGGCTTCCGCGAGGGCGGGCGCCGCGGCCGATCATCACCATCATCACGAGCATCCTCATTCCCACGTCCACGCACATTCCCCGGAAGGGGAGCACGGCGCTCGCCGGCGCATCCAGGTGGGGACGGATCTGCTGGCGGTGAACGCGGAGATCGCCGCCCGAAACCGTGCGTGGCTCGACGAGCGCGGTGTGGTCGCGTTCAACCTCATTTCCGCGCCCGGCTCCGGCAAGACGCTGCTGCTCGAGCGCACGCTCGACCGGCTCCGCGATCGCGTGGGTTGCGCGGTGATCACGGGAGATGTGAGGACTGACCGTGACGCTCGCCGGCTGGAGGGCCGCGGCGCGCAGGTGCACCAGATCGAGACGCTCTCCGCCTGTCACCTGAACGCGGAGCAGGTGAGGCGTTGTCTGCCACAGGTGATCAAAGAGGACACCCGGCTGCTGTTCATTGAAAACGTGGGCAATCTGGTGTGCCCGGCCGCATTCGATCTCGGCGAGCATCTGAAGGTGGCACTGCTTTCGGTGACCGAGGGAGAGGACAAGCCGCTGAAATATCCCGCGGTGTTTGCGGCGGCGGGGATGGCGATCATCACGAAGCTCGACCTGGCGGCTGCTGTCGGCTGGGACCGGGCGGCGTGTTTGCGGGCGTTGCGGTCGGTTCATCCGGGTCTTTTCATTCTTGAATTGAGCGCCCGTACCGGCGAGGGGATGGACACGTGGATCGAGTATCTGGTACGGGCGGCGGGGTGAGCGGGCGGCGGCGGGGCAAGGGGAGGAGCGGAGAATGACCGCCCGGGCAATGCCGGCGACCCAGCGGCAGGGAGGTATCCTGCTACATGTCACATCGTTGCCCGGCCCCGGCGGGGTGGGGGACCTCGGGCGGTGGGCACGTGAATGGCTCCAGCGGCTGCGCGAAGCCGGCCTCGCGCTGTGGCAGATGCTGCCGATTCATCCGCCCGGCGGGGGCGATTCGCCCTACGATGCGGTCAGTTCGTTTGCCGGCAATCCGCTGTTGATCTCGCTCGAAGATCTTGCGGCGGAGGGATGGATTGGCGCCGAGGAAATCGCCGGCGCACCCGGTGGTGACGGGGGCCGGGCGGAATTCGAGGCGCTTCGCCCCTGGAAAATGGAGCGGCTGCGGGCGGCGGTCGCGCGATGGCGGCAACGAGCGCGCCCGGACGAGCATCTGGCCTATGGGCGCTGGCTTGCCCGTGCAGGTAGGTGGGTGGACGACGTGGCCCTCTTCCTGGCGCTGCGCGAGCGGAACGGTAACGCGCCATGGTGGCAGTGGCCACGCGACGTGCGGCTGCGGAAGCCCAGGATCGTGGAGTCTCTTTTGCGAGATCTGCGGGAGGAGGTGGAAACCCAGCGGGTGATCCAGTTTTGGTTCACTCGACAGTGGCGGCGGCTGCGGGCCACCGCTCGCCGAACCGGTGTGGAACTAATCGGCGACGTCCCCTTTTTCGTCGCCGCTGACAGTGCGGACGTCTGGGCTCACCGGGAGCTTTTCCAGCTGGACAGCGAAGGTCGTCCACGTGTGGTCGCGGGGGTGCCGCCCGATTATTTCAGCGCCACAGGGCAGCTATGGGGTAACCCCGTCTACGCGTGGGAACAGCATCGCAGAACCGGGTTCAAATGGTGGATCGAACGGCTGCGTCATGCGGCTGCGCTGTTTGATCATGTGCGGTTGGATCACTTCCGCGGTTTTGAGGCGGTCTGGGAGGTGCCGGCGGGGGCAACAACTGCTGTGGAAGGGCAATGGCGGCCGAGCCCCGGCGCGGAGCTGCTGGCCGCGGTGCGCCGCCGGCTCGGCCGGCTGCCGATCGTTGCGGAGAACCTGGGGGTCATCACGGACGCGGTTGAGGGGCTTCGACGCCGCTTTCGACTGCCGGGTATGCTGGTGCTGCAGTTTGCGTTCGAGCGTCTGCTGGAAACGCCGCCCGCGGTACCCGAAGCGTGTGAACCGGACACGGTGATCTACACCGGCACACACGACAACGACACCGCGGTGGGATGGTTTTCTGCTGAGCCGGGGCAAGAGTCCACAGAAGGCGTGGAGCGTCATCGCCGGCTCCGCGAGGCGGTGGCGCGGTATCTGCAGACAGATGGTAGCGACGTGCACTGGCGCATGATCGAGGTCGTATGGCGCTCACCCGCGAACTGGGCAATTGTGCCGATGCAGGACGTGCTGGGGTTGGGGCGCGAAGCGCGAATGAACGTGCCGGGGGTTGGGGTCGGCAACTGGCGATGGCGCATGCGGACCACGGAGCTGGCAAGGGCCAACTGGTCGTGGCTTCGAGATCTCTGCCGCCAGTATGTTCGGACACCACCGGAGGGGACAACGCCGCAGTCTGCGGAGGCGACCTGAGGCCCAGGCCATCGTCAGCGGCGCGGGCAGCAACCGGCGGGATAGCTCCCGCAGGTGTTCTCCTTCTTTCGAGGTATGGGCCAGCTAGGCGTGGTCAGCCTTTCGGTTGCTGTATCCTCTCGGGCGAAGAGAGAAACACCCCAGGACGACGGGCTGGAGACGGTCTTGAGTCGAGCTGGCGGAAGGCAGACGCGCTGCAGCCTGGCGACCCTTGGGTATGGACCCGAGGGCGTTTTCCGACGCGCGCCGGAGCTTGCGAGCGGTCGCGAAAAGCGCGATAGTCGAGGTGGCAAGAGGAGCTGCGCCATGAGCCGGCGACGACGAACCGCGAGGGCGTTTACGCTGATCGAGCTGCTGGCGGTGATCGGGATCATCGTGGTTCTAGTCGGGCTGGTTCTGGCCGGCGCAGGTATTGCGCAACGCCAGGCCGATCGGAATCGCGCCCGGTCGGACATGCAGAAAATCGAGACGGCGCTGAACCGCTACATCATGGATTTCTATAAGTATCCCAGTGTGCTGACCAATGCGGCGGTGTGGCAGCGGTTGACGAACTACGTGAGCGATCTGACGTGGACGGATCCGTGGGGGCAGCCCTACCGCTACAACCGTCTGAAGGGCTTCCGGCATTTGTCCGATGGTTCGAACGTCGAGCGCGAGCGGGAAGACGCCTACGAACTTCGCTCCGCCGGGCCGGACGGCATCTGGGACACTGCCGACGACATCGTAACCTCGCGCACGGAGTAGGCGGCGGGGGCCAAGGACTCAGGTCAGGTGGTGTTCGGGGGGGCTTCACCGGTTGGCGGGCTGCGCAGCAGGAGGGGCGGGAGGTCGGCCAGAGAACCAACCACCGCGTGCGCACCGGCCGCTTCAAGCATCTCGCGGGAATGAACTGAGTTCTCGATCGCGACGGACCACAAGCCGGCGGCGACTCCCGCCCGGACATCGTCGGGCGTATCCCCTACGGCGGCCGCTTCCGCGGGCTCCGCGCCCAGCTTTTCCAGGGCCTGCCAGATCGCGTCGGGCGCGGGCTTGGGACGCCGCATGTCTTCGAGTGCGACCAGCGCGCCAAACCAATGGGCGGCATCGAACCGCTCGAGGATCATCCGCGCCCCCTCGGCCATCCGATGTGTTGCAATCGCCATGCGGATGCCTGCGGCATGCAGCGCGGCCATCGCTGCGTCAAAACCCGGTGCCGGGCGCGAAAGCCGCGGCGCGACACGGGCAAAGACACGACGGTACTCGGCCACCAGCGTTTGAATTTCCGCAGGTGTTGCGGACTCTACGACCGTTTCGAACATTTCTGTTAGCGGCCGGCCGATCAGCCTCGTGATGACCAATGAGGGAACGTCGCGCCGACCGGTGGCCTGCAGCGCGGCACGGAACGAATGCACAATCGCGTCGGCGGTGAAAAACAGTGTGCCGTCAAAGTCGAACACCACCGCTCGGATCCGAGGGGGAGCCGCCGTCATCGGGCTGTCAGGGCAGCGTCTGTGGCGCGCACCACCACCAGCAGCGGACGGTGATCGGAGGCGATGAGAAGGTCGGGGTCGCGGACGACGCGGCATTTTTCTCTGACCACTTCACCGAGCATGCCGGCACTGACCAGCGCGTAGTCGATGCGGCTGTAAATATCGACTGTGCTGCTGAAGTGGGTCCAGACGTCGCCAAGATCATCTGAGGGACGTAGATCGTGTAGCAGGCGAGTATCCTCGCCCAACAGCCGCTGCACTGGCGCGGAGTCGGGCGAGTCGTTCAGATCGCCGAGCAGCAAAAGGTTCAATCCGGGCTCGCTTTGGAGTGCGCTATGGACGTGTTGGGCGATGATCCGGGCCTCGTTTCGCCGCATTTCCGTTTGTCCAAGAGGGTGATAGACCTTTGATTTGAGGTGGACGACGAAGAGGCGAAAACGATACCCACGCTCCGTTTGTAGCTCGACGTCAATGAATCCGCGCAGCACGGGCAGATTGGTCGTTCCAATGCGATACACATCATCGAGGCGGGAGCGTCGCGCGACGATCGGCAGCCGGCTCAGTACAGCAAGTCCGATGGTGGCGTCAGGACGGATCAGATGCTCGAGGTGCGGATAGACAAGCCCTTCGGCCTGGAGCGCACGGCGAAATTCGTCGAGAACGGCGGAGATTCCGATTTCCTGCACGGCGAGCACATGAGGGCGGCAACGCGCAATGATCCGGCTAATGGCAGCCCGCTCGGTCGGCGGTTTCGGCTCGGTGCGCTGGCCGTCTCCGTCGCGGTCCTCGATCGAGTACATCCGGAGATTCCAGCTCATCAACATGAGTTCGTCGGCCGCAACCGGCGGGACCGCAAATGAGGTAGGGGCGCGGTGACGAGGAGCACAACCCAACAGCAGGGCGGCCACCCCGCCGGCGGCGAGCGCCGTCCACCACGAACGACGCATAGGGTCGGCTCCCTTTCAGGCGGGACCGGACGCGCCACCGGCCTGTGGCGAGGACTGTGACTTGTAGTACCGCTCGATACGGTCAGCGACGTCCCGATACGCGATATCGACGGCGTAGATTTCCTTGAACAGCTCCACCGCCTTGTCGCCGCGGCCCATGCGTTCGTAGACAATGCCCAGCTCGTACAGGATGTCCTTTTTGGTGTTGTCCAGCACGGTGAGTTCCGAGGCGGCCTTTTCGAGCTGCTCGGCTGCGATGTCGAGCTGGCCCTTTTGTTCAAAACAGCGCGCCAGGTAGTAGAGCGAACGCGTGCGGCGCTGTGGGTTGCGCTGCGACTGCTGGAACTGCTGAATCGCTTCGTTGAACATGCCGCGCTCAAACAACAGCACGCCGAGTTCGTACTTGAACTGCAGATCGTTCGGATAGCGGCGCACCCGCTCCTGGGCGTCGTTGAACAGAAACTCTTTCTTTTCTGCCTCGAGTTGGGTCGCGCGGGCCTCGTCGCCGGCGTTGCGGGCTTGTTGAATCGCCGCGTCGAACTTTCGCACGTGGATCTGGCTGATCGCGCGGTCAATCTGCGGGTCACCACCTCCGCTGAGGCGGTCAGCCTCCTGCAGCGCGGCCAGCGCCTCGTCGTACCGCTCGGCGCGGGCGTAGAGATCGGCGAGCGCGCGGCGGTAGTTCACATTGTTGGGTTCCCGCTCGATTTTCTGGAGGTGATCCGCGATCAGACTTTCGATGTCGCTGGCGGTCTTGACGGCTTTCGCGGCCTGTTCCAGCCGAAGCGCCTCCTCCCGGTCGCGGAGCACCTTGCGGTAGTCGCCTTTTTCGCCGACTTCCACCCAGCGGCCCTTCTGCATCGAGTCCATCGCCTGCGCGTCCTTCAGCGCCTTGAGGATCTTGGGGTCGTTGGGACGGAGGCGATAGAGCACTTCGAAGCATTCCCGCGCTTTGTCGGTGATGCCGTTGTCTTTGTAGAGGGTGCCGAGCTGAAACAGCAGTTCGACGTCGTTCGGGTAGGCTTCGCGGGCCACTTCCAGCGCATGGATCGCCGTCTGCGGCAGGTCCGCCGCCAGTGCGGCGCTTGCCAATAGCTTGATGAAGGGCCGATTCAGCGGATCTTTGTTCATCAGGCGCTCCGCAATCTGCAGCGCCTTTAGCGGCTTGGTCTTCACCAGTGCCGATGCCGAGATCATCCCCCCAAGGCCGGTGAGCGATGCGATCACATGACGGGCCGCTCCGCCGCCGCCGGCGACGAAACGGGCGATCTGCGCGTTGCGGAGCAGCTTCCGCGCCTCGAGAAGGCGCGGTTCGGTGTCGAGCACATTCAACAGCATCTCCACCGCGTAGTCCGTGTTGCCGCGCTCCATCGCCGCGGAGGCCTTGTCGACAAGCTCGCGAAGCTTGCGGGGGATCTCGTTGAGTGTCACCTCGGGCATGATCGCATCACCTCTAAGCGTGGCCGGACCGGCGGTTCCGCTTGTGGCGGCCAGAACATTCAGCCGATCCACTCTGGCGAGCCTAACGACGCGCGGGCGGACTTGCAACCGCTTTGCGTTCTGCTGTAGTTGAGTGCCCTGTTGTTCAAGAACGGCGTGGCGATGTTGCATGGGATCGGGGCAAGTGCTGCAGCGGCGGCCCGGCCAGGCCGCCGGCCTGCGGTGGTGATGGTGGTGTCTGCCATTTGTGTCGCGCTGGCGGGATGGGGGAGTGCCGCTCCTGAGAGCCTGCCGCTTTGGAAAGCGGGCGGCGAAACATACGTGCGGTTGGCCGACGTGGCGAAGTTCTATGGCCTGCGGGCAACGCCGGTGGGCGACCAGCTGGTGCTCTCCAGCGTGTACCACTCGATGATCTTCGAGTCGGCGAGTCGCCGCATGTCTCTGATGGATGTTCAGGTGTGGCTGCAGTATCCGGTGGGCCGGATGCGCGGTCGGTGGGTGTTGCACCCCTCCGATGCGCAACTACTGATCGACCCGATTCTCCGCCCCTACCGTCACCTTGCGCACCGCGGCAGCGGGTTGGTGGTGTTGGATGCCGGTCACGGCGGCCGCGACGGCGGTGCGGAATCCGTGGCCGGTGGCCTGCTGGAAAAAGATTTAGCCCTGGACATTGCCCGACGTGTCCGCGAGTACCTTCCGCCACAGGGCTGGACAGTCCGTATGACCCGGGACTCGGACACCTTCCTCGAGCTGGAAGAACGCAGCCGGCTGGCCGCTCTCTGGCGGCCGGACGTGTTCGTCAGCATCCACTGCAATTCCGGCCCGGATGCCAATGCCCAGGGGGTCGAAACGTACATCCTCTCAAAGGCCGGTGCCGCCTCGACGAACGCGCGCGACCCTTCGCCGGCCCCGTCGTATCGCTTTCTTCCCGGCAACCATCACGATGCGGCCAGCGCGGTCCTTGGTTTTTCGTTGCAGCGCCGCATGCTGCGGTGGACGCAAGCACAGGACCGGGGGTTGCGGCATGCTCGCTTCGCGGTGTTGCGCGATGCACCCTGCGCAGCGGCGTTGGTGGAGTGCGGTTTCCTCTCCAACCGGGACGAGGCGCAACGATTGGCGGACCGCGAGTACCGCGATCGGTTGGCGCGCGCAATTGCGCAGGGCATCCTCGACTATGGCGCAGCGGTGCAGAAGGCACGGCTTGCGGTCTCGCGATAGCGAAAGAGCGACCGGATGGGACGGCGCGGTGACGGTGATCGGGCAAGACGCATCTGTCCGCCGTGGCGACGGGCGCGATTGGATCGTGTGCGGCAGTGGGCGCGCCGCGTCCTGCGGCGCCGGCCGCCCTCGTCCGGCCTATCGGGCTGAACAACGGCAATCCCGAATGCGCTAGCCGGCTGCCGCTTTCTCGGCGGCGCGCAGTGCCGCGTCATAGTCGGGCTCGCGCGTGATCTCCGGCACCAGCTCCGCATGCACGACACGGTTCTCTCGAGAGAGCACGAGCACGGCGCGCGCCATCAGGCCGGCGAGCGGTCCCTCCTCGATCTGTACGCCGTAGGCGGTGCCGAACACCGGCGAGCGGAAAGTGGAAAGGGTGATGATCCGGTCGAGGCGCCCCGCATCACAGAAGCGTTTCTGCGCGAATGGAAGGTCGGCCGAGATGTTCAGCAGCAGTACCCCGGGTAGCCTGCCCAACGCCTCGTGAAAATGGCGAGCGGAGGTTGCGCACACGGGGGTGTCGAGGCTCGGAACGATGTTCAAGAGCTTCACGTGGCTCCCGAAGTGCTCCAGCCCTACGTCGGAGAGGTCGGCGGCGGTCAGCCGGAAGGGCGGAGCCGCCGACCCGACGGCGGGAAGCTCACCGACGAGCCGATACGGCGATCCTTTGAACGTAACGGTTGCCATCTGTCATCCTCCTATGGCGCAAAGCTACGCGCGGGCGGTTGTTTTTCAAGTGGTGGACGGCTACGCTCTGCGCGCGATTGCGCCGTCGATCGGACGGCGGAGGTGAACGGCCAATGATACGGGCGAAAGTTGTCGGCGCGGGCGGATATGGCGGTGTAGGGCTGGTGGAGCTACTGCTTGGCCACCCGGAAGTGAAGATTACCACGCTGGCGGCGGCGGCGGATGTTGGGGTCGCGATGAGCGAGCTCTGGCCTCACTTGCGAGGATTCTGTGACCAGACGATTCTCTCCTATGAGGATCCGCGGGCGAAGGAACCTGCGGATGTTGTTTTTTTCGCCACCCCAGACGGTGTTGGCATGCGCCATGCAGAGGCCGAGCTGGCGACGGGCGCCCGCGTGATCGATTTCAGTGGCGATTTTCGCTTCCAGAACGCGGCGCGGCATGCGGAATATGCGCGACTGGCCGGACGAGCGATTGAACACACCGCTCCCCATTTGCTCGGCGAGACAGTTTATGGACTCCCAGAGCTGGACAACCCGCGGCTCGGCCCCAATTGCCGACTGGTGGGGAACGCCGGCTGTTTTGCGGTAAGCGTCCTCCTGGGCCTGGCGCCCGCCGCGAAGTACGGATTGATTCGGCCGGAACGGGTGATTGCGGACTGCAAGACTGCTGTCTCAGGGGCCGGGAAGAAACCGCAGGCGACCTACCACTATCCCGCCCGCTATGAGAACATGAACGCCTATCGGCTGAGCGGCCACCAGCACGTGTGTGAGATTGAAGACGAACTGCGACGGATTTCCGGCGAGAACTACCATGTGCTGTTCACGGCACAGGTTGTGCCGATGTGTCGCGGCATCTTGTCGTGCCTGTATGGTGAACTGCGAGAGGGCGTTGCCGCCGGAGCAGTGATGGAGGCGTACCGCGAGTATCATCGCAACCATCCTTTCGTCCGGATATTCGATCGGTCCGCCAGTGTGGGGACCGCCCATGTGCGAGGATCCAATTTTGCGCATCTGGTCGTTGACGTGGACGAGCGCACCCGGACGCTTCGGGTGATTTCGCACATTGACAACCTGGTGAAAGGACAGGCCGGCAACGCGGTCCAGAATATGAACATCCTCTTTGGGCTTCCTGCGACAACCGGGCTCTGGAAGTTTGGTGTGTGTCCCTGAGGTCATGGCCGAGGGCGGGTCCGGCTCCATTCGCTATCTCCTATCTGATCTTGGGGGGGTGGTCGTGCGTTTAGATTTGGCCCGACCGGCAGCACTGATGGGGTCGCGGTGCCGACCTTCATGGCGGAAGAATCCGGCGAGGATACGGCGGGCATTTGCGGAAGACCGGCTACTGGAGCAGTATGAGCGGGGGCAGATCTCCCGTGTCGAGTTTCTTGCGCACGTGAGGCGGCGGACAGGATTTTCCGGAACGGATGAAGAATTTGTTGCGATCTGGCGGCGCATGTTCCGACCAGATGATGAAATGATTCGGGCGTGGCGCCAGATGGTTGGCCGGGGTGTAGGGCTTTGGTACTGGTCCAATACGAGCGAGATGCACGTGCCATGGATCTTTGACGCGTTTCCAGAAATTGCAATACACGCGGGCGCAGTGTTGTCGTATCAGCTCGGGGTCACAAAGCCGGATCTACGGTTTTATCGGCTCGGATTGGAGGCGATGGGAGCGGCGCCGGAGCAATGCGTCTTTGTGGATGATGACCTCAACAATTGCATCGCGGCTGAGGCGTGCGGGATTCGTAGTGTGCACCATGTGGAACCCCGCCGCACGATTGCTTCCGTCCATCGCCATTTCGGATTCTGACGCCGGTTGCGTGGAGCTGAACGCTTCGTTCCTTTCGGTCGCCCGCAAGTAAACATCTCCGTCCCTCAGTTCGTCCCTCAGGCTTAGGCGTGAACATCTCCGTCCCTGGGGCGCTCGGGCGCTGGCATCTGTGTGCCTGTGGC